>NZ_JBVJIJ010000016.1:258518-266952 GCF_055586325.1 Dactylosporangium sp. NPDC051087
CCCCTCCGCAGGCTAAGCCCCGGCACATGCCCCCCGTACCCGTGTGGGTTTCCCTCAGCGGGGAAACAGAAAGAGACCGGGGAGGGCAACCGCCACCCAAGCTGGGTTTCGGCGGGTTCGCCGCGTGTCGCATTGACCGGCGTGTCGGATCAGTGCTCTGTGCTGGTCACCTGCTGGGCGGGACTAGCGTCCCGCGCCCTCGTAGCCACCCGAGAGGCCCGCGGTCGCGAGGCCGGCACCACCGGCGGCGGCGCGGGGCGCGCCCTCGTTGCGGGCGGCCATCTCGGCCTCGAGGCTCTGCTCGCGGCCGGTCAGGTCGCGCAGCTGGCTCTCCAGGTAGGCCTTCAGGCGGGTCCGGTACTCCCGCTCGAACTGCTTGAGCTCTTCGATGTGCTTCTGCAGCGCCGTGCGCTTCGCGTCCAGGCCGCCCATGGCCTCCTGGTGGCGCTGGCGGGCGTCGCGCTCCAGCGCGTCGGCCTTCGCCCGCGCGTCGCGGGTGACCTCCTCGGCCTTGGTGCGGGCCTCGGACAGCAGCTTGTCGGCCTCGCGGCGGGCGTCGGACACGTGGTCGTCGGCGGTGCGCTGGGCCATCATCAGGACGCGGAGCGCCTGCTGCTCGCCGTCGCCGCCGGTCGGGCCGCCCTGCGAGCGGATCTGGTCCAGCTCCTGCTGCATCCCGCGAGCGGCCTGCTCGGCGGACTGCTTCTCCCGCTGGACGCGCTCGAACTGCGTCTTCATGTCGGCGAGCTCGGCCGCGAGACGCGGGTCACCGCCGCCACCACCGGGACCGGCGGGGGCACGACCGCCACCACCGCGCTCGAGCTGCGCGCGCAGCTCGTTGTTCTCCTCGATGAGACGGGCGAGCTCGCGCTCGACCTCGTCGAGGAAGGCGTCGACTTCCTCCTCGTCGTAGCCCCGTTTACCGATAGGGGGCTTCTTGAAGGCGACGTTGTGGACGTCGGCCGGGGTCAGCGGCATCGAAACTCCTCGGGTCAGTTGCGGCCGCGTGGCCGCCGAGCGGGGCGGGTCACGAGAACACCCCGATCAGTTGCCTTACCACGACGTTCATCAGCACGAACAGGATAACCAGCAGCACAAGCGAAGACAGGTCCACGGCCACGGTACCAATACGCAGTGGACGGATCACCCGCCTCAACGCTTTGAGCGGCGGATCGGTGACGCTCCACACCACCTCAAGAGCGGCCGCGGCTCCCCGGCCAGGTTGCCAGCGGCGGCCGAACTGCATCACGTAGCCCATCACAAAGCGCGCGAGGAGCACCACCAGGAACAGGTAGAGCAGCAGATACACGATCTGCAGGGTGATGGACACCACGGCCGTTGAGTCCTCGCATCAGCTCTGGTTGAAGAACCCGCCCTCGGCGATCTTAGCTTTGTCCTCAGCGGTGACCTGGACATTTGCCGGAGAGAGCAGGAAGACTCGGTTGGTCACCCGCTCGAAGTTACCACGCAGGCCGAATACCAGTCCTGCCGCAAAGTCGACCAGACGCTTGGCGTCGGCCTCGTCCATTTCGGTCAGGTTCATGATCACCGGGTGGCCGTCCCGGAAGTGCTCGCCGATCGTGCGGGCCTCGTTGTACGTGGTGGGGTGCAGCGTCGTGATCGCGTAGCGACGGTCGTCGGCCTCTTCCTCGACCACCGGCCGCTCCCTCGTCAACGGCTGCGGCGCGATCGCCAGGTTGTCTCGTGTCGGGTAGCTGACGGTCGTGGGCCGGGTGATCGAACGCACCGTGCCGCGGCTCGCGGCCGCGTCCCGCTCCGCCGCGGAGAGGCGCTCGGACGCCGTCATCCGCTCGGACGCCGCCAGGCGCTCGGACGCGGTGAGCCGCTCCGACGGCAGCCGCTCGGACAGCCGCTCGGAGGTGGAGAGCCGCTCGGAGGCCGACAGCCGGTCCGACACGGAGAGACGGTCGGACGTCGTGCGGGCACGCGGCGCCGGCACCTCGTCGACGTCGTCCTCGTCGTCGGCGAAGTCGTCACCGTAACCCCGGTAGTGACGGTCGTCGTAGCCCCGCTCGTCCTCGTCCTCGACCAGCCCGAGCCACACGCCCGCCCTGCGCAGAGCACCCATACGCGCTCCTCCGTCCACCGCCATGCGGCACTTCCCCCCGTTGTCGGTGCCACCGATCACATGGTGTGACACCGCCCCGCCGGCGCAGAACCACACCCGTGTAGTTTTTCCGTTCCCGCGGTCAGGCTACCCCAGTGGGGGTCGATTTCCGAGCAATGCACTACCGACACGGACATGTGTCGAGCCGTGCGAAATCGCGGATTCGAGGTCTTCGCTCATCCCCGCGGAAATCCAGTCCGCGCCCGGAAAGCGGACCCGCAGGCGGGCGGACAGGTCGGCGAGTCGCGCGAATGCGGCATCCGGCTCCCAGTCCAGCGGGGCCACCGCCATCACTCCTTTGAGTGTCAGCGCGGGACTCGCCGCGATTGATTCGGCCATATGTTCGATTATCCCGGTGACCGCGCCGCCGCGTTTCTCGTCGTCGTCGAGACTCACCTGGATCAGCACATCGAGGGGCGTTTCCCGCTCCGCCTTGACCGCGGCGTCCACCAGGGCGTCCACCAGGCGCAGGCTGTCCACGGAGTGCACCACGGAGGCGTAGGAGACCACGGAGCGGGCCTTGTTGCGCTGCAGCTGCCCGACGAAGTGCCAGCGCAGCCGGGGGACGCACGCGGCGGCCTTCGCGGCGGCCTCCTGGTCGCGGTTCTCCCCCACGTCGAGCACGCCGAGGGCGGCGAGGCGGTCCACGTCCTCGGCCGGGTAGGTCTTCGTGATCGCGACGAGCGTCACATCCCCGGGGTCCCGCCCGGCGCTCCTGCAGGCCGCCGCGATCCGCTCCCTGACCGCGGCCAGGTTCCGCCCGATCTGCTCGGCTCTCGCGTCACTCACCTGGTCGACCCCCTCAAAGACGTTCGGGTGGGCCCCGCAGGACCCACCCGATTCTTTCAGGCGCCGTTCTTGAGGAAGTCCGGCACGTCGACGTCGTCGAACAGCACCCGCCGGGGCGGCGGCGGGGCCTGGCGCTCGACCGGGGCCGGCTCCTTCGGCTGGTGGTGGTGCGTCGGCCGCGGTGCCCGGGCCTCGACCGGCCGGTAGGCCGGCGCGCCGCCGTCGAACCCGGCAGCGATCACCGTAACGCGCACCTCGTCGCCGAGCGCGTCGTCGATGACCGCGCCGAAGATGATGTTGGCGTCCGGGTGGGCCGCGTCGGTGACCAGCTGCGCCGCGTCGTTGATCTCGAACAGGCCGAGGTCGGAGCCGCCGGCGATGGACAGCAGCACCCCGCGCGCGCCGTCCATGCTCTGCTCCAGCAGCGGGCTGGAGATCGCCGACTCGGCCGCCTCCACGGCGCGGTTGTCACCGCGTGCGCTGCCGATGCCCATGAGGGCGCTGCCCGCGCCGCTCATGACGCTCTTCACGTCGGCGAAGTCGAGGTTGATCAGGCCGGGCGTGGTGATCAGGTCCGTGATGCCCTGAACACCGGAGAGCAGGACCTGGTCGGCCTGCCGGAAGGCGTCCATCATCGAGATGCCCCGGTCGCCGAGCGCCAGGAGCCGGTCGTTGGGGATGACGATGAGCGTGTCGCACTGGTTGCGCAGCTCCTCGATCCCCGCCTCGGCCTGGACCTGCCGGCGCTTGCCCTCGAACGAGAACGGCCGGGTGACCACGCCGATCGTCAGCGCGCCAAGCTTGCGCGCGATGTTCGCCACCACCGGCGCGCCGCCGGTGCCCGTGCCGCCGCCCTCGCCGCACGTGACGAAGACCATGTCGGCGCCCTTGAGCACCTCCTCGATCTCGTCGCGGTGGTCCTCGGCGGCGTTCTTGCCCACATCGGGATTGGCGCCCGCGCCGAGCCCGCGGGTCAGTTCCCGGCCGACGTCGAGCTTGACGTCGGCGTCGCTCATCAGCAGGGCCTGGGCGTCGGTGTTGATCGCGATGAACTCGACGCCCTTGAGGCCAACCTCGATCATGCGATTGACGGCGTTGACCCCGCCGCCGCCGATGCCGACGACCTTGATGACCGCGAGATAGTTGTGCGGATGTGTCATCGGACTGCCTTTCCTTTCGAGGTTGGCGAGCGCCGATCCCTTCCCGGAGCCGTCGAACTGACGAAGCCCGACCCCGCGACGGGCGGCGTCCGCCATGCAGACGCACTGGATGTGGGTCCCGCAAACCCTCACCCTTTACTAGAGGCTTATAGTTATGTCAACTAATGCCTTATCGCAAGGTAAGGGCCCGACTGTCGCGATCCAAGGACCGCCGCCCGGCGTGTCGGCTATTCCCCGACGACTCCGTCGACCAATTCCCTAACGGCGTCGAGGTGCCCGTTGTGACGGGCGGTCTCCTCGATCATGTGCAACAGCACCCAGCGGACCGGAACCTCGTCGCCGTGCCGGCGTCCGGCGCACATCCCGCCGACGTCGACACGCTCCAGAATCGTGCGTGAGACGGCGCACTGGTGGCGGTACCGCAGCAGATTCCCCTCAAGGGTGGCGCCGGGCACGCGCCGCCACTCCAGGTCGGGGTCGTCGTCGCTCCAGTGCGCCGGCACGTCCAGCCCGGCGACGACCCGCTCGAACCAGTACGACTCCACCGCCGTGAGATGCGACACCAGCCCCGCGGCGCTGGTCAGCGGCGACGACGGCAGCGGCGTGCGCCACGCGTCGTGCTCGGCGAGGCCGGCGCACTTCACGTGGACCGTCTCGCGGTGCCAGTCGAGCCAGGCCGCCAGCTGCTCCCGCTCGTCGCCGGTGAACGGCGGGTCGGCACGGGTCATTTCTCCAGCACCACCCCGGGCGCGCTGACGTCGAGGGTCTTGTCCGGTTCGATCTTCGTGAACTGCAGCACCCGGATCTTCGCCTCGTTGTCGGCGGCGTCGCCCCAGACGACGGTGCGGCGGTCGGTGAGCTCGAGCCGGATCCGGGTCGGCGCGTCGGCGACGAGCGCGACGAGCGGGTCACGCAGCCACGGCGGCAGCGCCGCCAGGACGGTCAGCGCCGCCTTCGTCGTGGCGTCCCCGGCGCCGGGCGCGGCGAGGCGCAGCACCGGCAGCCCCGGCGGGGCCGAGCCGACCGGCAGGTACGCGACCCCGTCGGCGTCCAGCAGGGTGTAGCCGAGCGCCCGCGGCACCACGGCGATGGCGGTGCGCTCCTTGACGGTGAGGACCAGGGTGCGCGGGTAGTCCTTCGACGCGCTGACGGTCCGCACCGGCGGCAGCGAGCGGACCCGCCGCTCGACGGCGGCGAGGTCGAGCCGCGCCAGGGGCGTGCCGTCCGGGACCCTGGCGGCGTCCCGGACGTCCTGGGCGGTGAGCGCCGACACGCCGGTCACCCGGATCCCGTGGACCCCGAGCGCCGGCGTGGCGTAGACGATCGCGACGACCCCGCCGAGCAGCGCGACGACGCCGACCCCGACCAGCCAGGACAGCAGCACGCGGAGGCGGTGCCGCCGGGCCCGCTTCGCGAAGCGCCGCTGGGACGAGCCGGCGGGCGCCGTGCGGGGTGCGAGGACGAGCCGCCAGCCGCGCGTGGACGTCAAGGCCTCCTCAGTCCTCCTCGGGCCGGTTGTGCCGCCCGACGTAGCCGGCGGCGGACTCCTTCAGCGCCGCCAGGAGCTCGTCGCCCATCAGCGAGATCGGCGGCGCGCCCATCGTGACGACGACGTCGCCCTCCCGGACCCGGGCGACGACCTCGCCGGGCACGTCCTCCCAGGACGGCACGAACACCTTGCGGTCCTCGGGCAGGTCGACGGCGGCGGTCAGCGCGACCCCGCCCTCCCCCGGCTCGCGGACCTCGCCGGGGCCGAAGACCTCCATGACGATCGCCTCGTCGCCCAGGGACAGCGCGGCGGCGATCTCGGCCTGGAAGTCGCGGGTGCGGTACATCCGGTACGGCTGGAACACCACGATCAGCCGGCCACCGGCGGCGACCTCGCGCAGGGTGCGCATGGCCGCCTCGATCGGGACCGGGTGGTAGGCGTACTCGTCGTAGATCCGCACGCCGGCCTCGGCGCCCTTGAACTCGAAGCGCCGCCGCACGCCGGGGAACGTCGACAGGGCCTCGATCGCCGACTCGGCGGAGATGCCCAGCCGCAGCGCGGTGAGCAGCGCCCCGGCGGAGTTGAGGCCGAGGTGCGCGCCGGGGATCGGCAGGTACACCTCGCCGAGGGACACGCCCTCGTGGTGCGCGACGTAGCGAACGCCCTGCGCGGAGGAGCGCACCTCGCTCAGCCGCAGGTCGGCGTCGGGGGCCGTGCCGTAGGTGACGACGTCGCCGCCGGCGGCGCGGACCCGCACCGTCATCCGCTGGGCGCCGGGGTCGTCGGCGCACGTGACCACGAAGCCGCCGGCCTCGGTGCGGGCGCAGAACTCGACGAACGCGTCCTCGAGGCCCTGCAGGTCGCCGTAGGTGTTGAGGTGGTCGGCGTCGATGTTGGTGACGACGGCGACGTGCGGGTTGTAGAGCAGGAACGACCGGTCGCTCTCGTCGGCCTCGGCCACGAACAGCTCGCCGCTGCCGTGGTGGGCGTTGGAGCCGACCTCGGAGATCTCCCCGCCGATGACGAACGACGGGTCGAGCCCGGCGTGCTGGAGCATCAGCGTGATCATCGACGTGGTCGTGGTCTTGCCGTGGGTGCCGGCCACCGCGATGCTGCGCCGCCCGACCATGGTGGCGGCGAGGGCCTCGGACCGGTGCATGAGCCGCAGCCCCCGCTCCCGGGCGGTGACCAGCTCGATGTGGTCCTGCGGGATCGCGGTCGAGTAGACGACCGTGTCGACCCCGTCGAGGTTGGACGGCTGGTGCTCGCGGAAGATCGTGCCGCCGAGCGCCTTGAGCGCCGCCAGCTGCGGCCACTCCCGCAGCTCGCTGCCGCTCGTCGGGATGCCGCGGGTGAGCAGCAGGCGCGCCAGGCCGCTCATGCCGACCCCGCCCACCCCGACCAGGTGGACGGTCCCGAGATCCTCTGCAGTCAACGCCTCAGTCATGCTCCGACCACTTTCAGCAGGTACCGGCGGAGGGCCTCGTCGCCGTCGCGGCGGCCATACCCGGCGGCGGCGCGGCTCATGCCGGCGAGGCGGGCGCCGTCGCGGACCAGGGGCACCACGGTGTCGGTGACCCACTGCGGGGAGAGGTCGCCGTCCTCGACGATCAGCCCGCCGCCGGCCTCGACGACCGGCAGCGCGTTGCGGCGCTGCTCGCCGTTGCCCCAGGGCAGCGGCACGTAGATGGCGGGCATGCCGACCGCGGCGGTCTCCGCGCAGGTCATCGCGCCGCCCCGGCACAGCGCCAGGTCGCCCGCGGCGTACCCCAGCTCCATCTCCGACAGGAATTTGATCTTGACATACGGCGCGGGCAGCCCGCTGGGCACCTCGACGTCGTCGTTGCGGGCGCCGATGATGTGCAGCACCTGCACGCCGGAGCCGGTGATCTGCTTCGCCGCGCCGGACACCGCCAGGTTGATCGAGCGGGCACCGGCGGAGGCGCCGAAGACGAACAGCGTCGGCAGGTGCGGGTCGAGGCCGAAGTGCGCCCGGGCCCGCTCCCGCAGCGCGGCCCGGTCCAGGGTCGCGATGCTCTGCCGCAGCGGCACCCCGACGACCTCGGCGTGCGCCACGGAGGGGATCTGCTGCGCCTGGTGGGGGAAGCCCAGGACGATGTGCTTGGTGAAGCGCATGCCCATCTTGTTGGCCACGCCGACGGGCACGTTGACCTCGTGGATGACCGTGGGCGTCTTGCGCCGCCAGGCGGCGATGTAGGCCGGGACGGAGACGTAGCCGCCGAAGCCGACGACCGCGTCGGCCTCGACCTCGTCGAGGATCTCGCGGGTCGCCTTCGCCGCCTTGAACATCCGGTCCGGTGTGCGGACCAGGTTCATGTTCACCGAGCGGGGCAGCTGGAAGGCCGGCACGTGGCGCAGGTCATAGCCGCGCTGCGGGATGATCTCACCCTCCATCCCGCGCTCCGAGCCGATACAGGTGATCCGCAGGCCGGGGTCGTGCCGGCGGAGGCAGTCGGCGAAGGCGAGCAGCGGGTAGATGTGCCCGCCGGTGCCTCCGCCGGCCAGCACCACGGAGCGCAGCGCTGCCATCAGGAGCTCCTTCCGCGGGTCCGTCCGGGACTGCTGCCGCCAGGCACCAGGGGACGACCCGTCGCGCGTGTCGAGGGGACGTCACCGTCGCTCTCCGAGCGTGCGCGCGGCAGCGGCGGCAACGGCGCCCAGAGTAGTCGCACCCACTTTCGCGGCGGACGGGCGTGCATGGCTCTGGCGCAGTCGGGCTCGGGGGGGGGGGGGGGGGGGGGGACCCCCCCCCCCCCGAAGGCCAACACCCAGGCACTGTCGCCATTTGAGACGAACGGGAGGGGGAAGCCGGGGGGCGGCACGGGGACGGTGATGACGCCTATGTTG
>NZ_JBVJIJ010000016.1:266962-290575 GCF_055586325.1 Dactylosporangium sp. NPDC051087
GGGAAAAAAAGTCCCGAGGGTGCTCCCCCCCTTTTTGAGGGGGGGGGGGGTGTGTGGTTTTGTGGAGTGGGTTTCTGGTTCGGGGTCCGGGACCCCCCCCCCCCCCCCCCCCCCCCGGGCCACCACCAGGGCACTGCCGCCGTCGGAGATGAACGGCAGGGGCAGGCCGGTGATCGGCATGAGGCCGGTGACGCCGCCGATGTTGATGATCGCCTGCCCGACGAACCAGATGGTGATCGCGGCGGCGACGAGCCGGCGGAACGGGTCCTCGACCCGGCGGGCGATCCGCAGCCCCGTGTAGGTGAGCATGCCGAAGAGCACGAGCACGACCAGGCAGCCGACGACGCCGAGCTCCTCGGCGACGATGGCGAAGATGAAGTCGTTGTGCGCGTTGGGCAGCCGCCCCCACTTCAGCTGGCTCTCCCCCAGCCCGACGCCGAACCAGCCGCCGTTGCCGATCGCCCACAGGCCGCGCAGGTACTGGTAGCGCCCGGCGGTCGCGTCGGCGTCGATCGAGGGGTCGAAGAAGACCTTGATGCGGGCGAGCCGGTAGTCCTTCTCGGCCGGCAGGACGATCAGGGCGATCACGCCGGCGAGCCCGAGCCCGCCGAGCCACGCGAAGACCGGCAGCCGCGCCCCGGCCGCCCACAGCAGCCCGGTGAAGAGCACCACCAGGCAGATCATCGAGCCGAGGTCGTTGTACCCGACGAGGAGCAGCAGCACGACGGTGACCGGCAGCAGGGGCATGAACAGCTCCCGCCACGACAGGATCGTGCGTCCCTTGCGCACCAGCAGGTCGGCGCCCCAGACGACGAGGGCGACCTTCGCCAGCTCCGCCGGCTGCACCTGGACGCCGCCGAGGTGCAGCCACAGGTCCTCGGCCCAGATCGGCCCGAGCCGGATCGCCTGGACCTCCCCGCCGGGCGGGGTGCGGCTGGACGCGAGCCAGCCCATCAGGTCGACGAAGCCCATGAGGACGAACGCGGAGATGAGCAGCGGCGTGGCGACGGCCCGGAAGGTGCGCACCGGCAGCCGCTGGCAGACCCAGAACGCGATGAGGCCGACGACGGCGAACGCGGTCTGCTTGACCACGGAGCCGAACGGGCTGCCGGTGCTGGCGTAGTTGTCGACGCCGGTGACGGAGAACACCATGACCAGGCCGATGAAGACCAGCAGGCCGACGCTGGACAGCAGCAGGTAGTAGGAGGCGAGCGGCCGGTCGAGCAGCCCCCGCAGCGCGTCGAACCAGCCGAGGATGCCGCTGCCCGGCGGCGCGGGTGCCGTTTGCGCCGGTGCCGGTGCCGGTGCCGGTGTGCCCGGTGCCGCCGTGTCCTGCTCCCCATCGCCCCGCATGGGGACCATCATGCAGCCGGGACCCGCGCGGTCCTTCGACCACGGGATCCCGGCGTGTCGGATGCGTCGATGCGTCCCGGCGTCAGCCGGAGCCGCTCATCACCCGCAGGAAGTCGGCGGCGAACAGGCCCAGCGACGCGGCCATGCCCAGCCCGGCGATGATCCAGAAGCGGACCACGATGTTGACCTCGCTCCAGCCGGCCAGCTCGAAGTGGTGCTGCAGGGGCACCATCCGGAAGATGCGCTTGCCGGTCGTGCGGTACGAGCCGATCTGCATGATCCACGTGATGACGATGATGAAGAACAGCAGACCCATCAGCGGCAGCAGCAGCACGGTCTTGGTGGCCATGGCGAGCCCGGCGATGAGCGAGCCGAGCGCCATGGAGCCGGTGTCACCCATGAAGATGCGGGCGGGTGAGGTGTTCCACCACAGGAAGCCGACCAGCGCCCCGACGGCCGCGCCGGCGATCAGCGCCATCTCCAGGGGGTCGCGCACGTCGTAGCAGTAGTTGGCGGTGTACTCCGGGTCGGCGCACCAGTGCCGGTACTGCCAGAACGCGATCGCCATGTAGCTGCCGATGACCAGGATCGACGTGCCGGTGGCGAGGCCGTCGAGACCGTCGGTGAGGTTCACCGCGTTGGACATCGACATGACCACGAACACGAAGAAGACGACCGCGCCGACCTTGGTGATGTTGAGCCAGTCGATGTCGTGGACCCACGACAGCTTCGGGCTGGCGACCGTGGTGACGACCGCGTCGCCGGTCTGCTTCGCCGGCACGTACAGGGCGATCGCGCCGAAGATCGCGCCGATCAGCGCCTGGCCGATGAGCTTGCCGCGCTTGTTGAGCCCGTCGCTGTTGCGCTTGGCGACCTTGAGGTAGTCGTCGAGGAAGCCGAGCAGGCCGGTGAACACGAACAGGCCCAGCAGCACCACCGCGGTCGCGGTCGGCCCGCTCGGGCGCAGCTGCTTGTCCGGCAGCGTGGTCAGCGCGATGTGCCCGCCGGTGTAGGCGATGAGCGTGGCGAAGATGAACACCACGCCGCCCATCGTGGGCGTGCCCTTCTTGCCCAGGTGCCCCTGCGGCCCGTCGGTGCGGATCGGCTGGTCGGCCTTGAGCCGGGTGAAGTACCTGATCGCGATCGGGGTGCCGAACAGGGAGATGAGGAACGCCACGAACGCGGCGACGAACACAGCCCTCACTTGGCCGCCGCCTCTACCCGCAGGGCGTCGACGATGTCCCACGTCCGGTACCTGGATCCCTTGACCAGGACCACGTCGCGGGGCCGCAGCTCGGCGCGCAGCAGCGCGACGGCGGCCTCCTGATCGGTCACGAGCACCGGGTCTCCTCCCCAACTCGCCACGACGGACGCACCGTGCAGGATCGGCGCGGCCTGCTCGCCCACTACCACGAGACGGTCGACGCCGAGTTCAGCGGCGAGGCGACCGACCTCCTCGTGTGCGGTTCGCTCATACTCGCCGAGCTCCGCCATGAAGCCGAGCACCGCGATCATCCGCCGCCCGCCGGCCACCGCGACGAGCGCCCGGAGCGCCGCCGCCATGGACGCCGGATTGGCGTTGTACGAGTCGTCGATGACCGTGACATCGTCGGCACGGTCGAAGACATCCATCCTTCGGGTCGACAAGCCATCTAGATCGCCGAGTGTGGCGGCGATCGTCGCCGGATCCACACCGGCGTGCGACGCCACGGCAGCGGCGAGTGACGCGTTGCCGACCTGGTGCCGCCCGGCGACGTCGAGCCGCACCTCGACCGGGTCGGCGCCCGGGAGGTGCAGCGTGAACCCGAACCGGCCGCGGCCGAGGTCGGTCACGCCGGTGGCCCTGACGGCGGCGGCGTCCGCCTCCCCGGCGAACACGACCGGGGCCGCGGACCGGGCGGCCATCCCGGCGACGCGCGGGTCGTCGGGGTTGAGGACCGCGAGCCCGTCCGGGCGCAGCGCCTCGACCAGCTCCCCCTTGGCCAGGGTGGTGCCCTCCAGGGAGCCGAACTCGGCGATGTGCGACGTGCCGACGTTCACCACCACGGACACGTCCGGCGGCGCGATGCCGCACAGGTAGGCCAGGTGCCCGGCGCCGCGCGAACCCATCTCCAGGACCAGGAACCGGGTGGCCGCGGTCACCTTGAGCACCGTGTACGGGGTGCCGAGCTCGTTGTTCTCCGACCCGGGCGTCGCCACGGTCGGACCGGCGGTGCGCAGCAGCGCGGCGATGAGGTCCTTGGTGCTCGTCTTGCCCGACGAGCCGGTAACCGCCACGACGGTGAGGCGGTCGCCGAGCCGGTCGATCACGGCGCGGGCGAGCAGCCCGAGGGCGTCGCGGGGGTCCTCGACGACGATCGTGGGCGCCCCGTCGACGGGCCGGCTGCCGAGGACCGCGACGGCGCCGTCGGCGACCGCCTTCGCGGCGAAGTCGTGCGCGTCGACCTTCGCGCCGGCGAACGCGACGAACAGCCCGCCGGGGGCGACCTTGCGGGAGTCGTACTCCACCGGGCCGTCGACGACCGCGTCCCCGCTGCCGCCGTGCAGGGTGCCGCCGACGACGGCGGTGATCTCGGCGACGGTGAACGGGATCATGCGGCGGCCGCCCGCAGCGCCGCGGCGAGCTCGACCCGGTCGTCGAACGGCAGCACCTCGCCGCCGACCTCCTGGCCGCGCTCGTGGCCCTTGCCCAGCACCGCCACCACGTCGCCCGGTCCGGCCTGCGCGACGGCGTGGTCGATGGCGGCCCGGCGGCCGTCGACCTCGACGACCGTGGCCGTGCCGCCCTTGGTGCCGGCGAGGACCTCCGACCGGATGAACGCCGGGTCCTCGGTGCGCGGGTTGTCGTCGGTGACGACGACCAGGTCGGCGCCGAACGCGGCGGCCCGCCCCATCAGCGGCCGCTTGCCCCGGTCGCGGTCGCCGCCGGCGCCGACGACGCAGATGACCCGCCCGCCCCGGGACGCGGCGAGGGTCCGCAGCGCGGCGAGGACCTCGACCATCGCGTCGGGCTTGTGCGCGTAGTCCACGACGCCGAGGACGTCGCCGGGCGCGTCGACGCGCTCCATCCGGCCGGGTGAGCCGGGCGCCTGCGCGACGGCCTTCGCCGCGACCGAGATGTCGACCCCGACGGCGACGAGCGCGGCGATGGCGAGCAGCGCGTTGGCGACGTTGTGCCGGCCGGGCAGGCCGACCCCGGAGGCGATCGAGAAGTCGTGCCGGGACACCGTGAACCGCTGCCCGTAACCGTCGGGCGCGATGCCGGTGGCGCGGAAGTCCGCGGCGGAGTAGCCGGCCGCCGAGTAGGTCCACGACGCCGGCTTGCGCAGCCGCATCACCTGCGCGTCGTCGAGGTTCAGGATCTCGGTGGCGGCGCGGCCGTCGAACAGGCGGGCCTTCGCCGCGAAGTACGACTCGACGTCGGGGTGGAAGTCGAGGTGATCCATGCCGAAGTTCGTGTACCCGGCGGCGGCGAACCGGACGCCGTTGACCCGGCCGAGCTCCAGGGCGTGGCTGGAGACCTCCATGACGACGGCCTCGACGCCGCGCTCCAGGCCGGCGGCGAACAGCGCGTGCAGGTCCGTCGCCTCGGGCGTGGTGCGGGCGCTGTCGATCGTGAGGTCGCCGAGCCGGGTCTCGACGGTGCCGATGAGGCCGGTGACCTGACCGGCGGCCCGCAGCCCGGCCTCGATGAGGTAGGCCGTCGAGGTCTTGCCGGCGGTGCCGGTGATGCCGATCGTCGTCAGCTGCCGGGTCGGCTCGCCGTAGACGTGCGAGGCGATGCCACCCAGCGCCGCGCGCGGGTCGTCGACGACGATCGCGGGCAGGCCGCTGATCCGGGCCGCGCCGGCCGGGTCGGTGAGGACCGCGACCGCGCCGGCCGCCCTCGCCTGGTCCGCGAACTGGGCGCCGTGCACCCGCGCCCCCGGCAGCGCCGCGTAGAGGTCACCAGGACGCACCGCGGAACTACTGTGGGTCACACCGGTGACGGCGGCCTCGCCGTCCTGCGCCGCCATGGGCGCACCTGCGAGAGCCGCCAGCTCGACGGCGAGCACAGGGCGGACATTCCTCGGACGGGGATAGCCGGGCACGGGGTCAGACCCTACCCGTCCCACCGGGAAGTAGCAGAGTCGGTGTCACGGGTAGATCGTCAGCTTCGGCGCCTCGGTGCCCGTCGGCACCACCCCGAAGTTGCTGAGGGTGAGGGCCATGAACTCCTTGAACAAAGGTGCGGCGACCGATCCGCCGGCCCCGCCCGGCACGTGCGCGGTGACGGCGACCACGTAGCGCGGCGCCTCCGCGGGCGCCATGCCGATGAACGACACGACGTCGCCCGGGGCGTAGCCGCCGTCCTGGGGCATCTTCGACGTGCCGGTCTTGCCCGCGATCCGGTAGCCGGGGATCGCCGCCTGGTGACCGGTCGCGTCGTCGAGCGTGGTGACGCCCTCCAGCATGGTGCGCAGCTCCTGAGCGTGCACCGGGTCCATGACCCGGCGGGTCAGCTGCGCGGCCGGCTTCGTCTGGCTGCCGTCCGGCGCGATGATCTTCCGGACCAGCGTCGGCTGCACCCACAGGCCGTCGTTGGCGATCGCGGCGTAGACGGCGGCCATCTGGATCGCCGTCGTCGCCACGCCGTTGCCGATTGGGATCGAGCCGGGGCTGGAGCCGGTCCACTCACCCGGCGGCAGGAGCTGACCCGGGGACTCGTTCGGCAGGCCGACGCCGGTGCGCTGACCGAGACCGAACTTGCGCTGGTACTCGTACAGCTTGTCCTTGCCGAGCATGTCCGCGACGGCGATGGTGCCCACGTTGGACGACAGCGCGAGGATGCCCGGGATGGTCATCGCCGTGCCGTCCTTCTGCGGCGGGTGATCGGTGTAGGTGGTGTCACCCTTCTTCACCTTCGAGTTCACGGTCACCGTCGAGGTGGGCGTGATCAGCCCCTCCTGCAGCGCCGCGCCCATGACGATCGCCTTGTGGATCGAGCCCGGGTCGAAGACCGTGGCCGTGCACTGGTCCTTGAGCAGCTCCGGCGGCGACTTGCCGGGGTCGGCGGCGGCGAACGACGGGTAGCTGGCCATCGCCATCACCTCGGACGTCTTCGCGTCCATCACGATCGCCGTGCCGAAGCTCGCGCCGAGCGCCGTCATCTTGGCGGCCAGCGCGCTCTGCACCGAGAACGTCAGGTCGGCGTCGATGGTCAGCTCGACGGAGCTGCCCGGGCGGGCCGGCTTGAGCTCCAGCACGCCCTGCGGCAGCGGCTTGTCGAGGTCGCCCTCGCCGTGCTCGTACGTGTGCATGCCGTCGACGCCGCGCAGCTGCTCGTTGTAGGCCTTCTCGATGCCGAGCTGGCCGGACAGGTCGGCCTTGCTCGTGTAGCCGATCACGTTGGACGCGAGGTCGTAGCCAGGCACGTGGCGGCGCTCGTCGCGGTCGACGCGCAGCGCGCCGCCGTAGCCGAGGGCCTTGATCCGGTCGCCGTCCTCGATGTCGATCTGGTGCGCGAGGTACTCGAACCGGACGTCGGTCTTGCCGTCGGCGGCCTTGTGCGGGGTGAGCCTGCGGACCAGGTCGGAGCGCAGCACGCCGTACCGGTCGAGGATCGCGAAGAGCTCGTCCGCGGTCTTCTCCGGGTTCTTGATCACCTGCGGGTCGGCGGCGACGTAGCGCGTCTCGACCGAGTGCACGAGGATCTTGCCGGTGCGGTCGAGGATCGCGCCGCGGGACGCGGGCAGGACCTCGTGCACGAGCCGGTCCTTGAGCCCCTCGGCGGCGTAGGCGCTGGCGTCGGTGAGCTGCAGCTGCACCAGGCGGATGCCGATCGCGCCGAACATGAGCAGGGCGAGGACCGTCGCCAGGCGGAGCCTGCGGCGCGGCTCGGCGAGCTTCGGCGCGCGGGTGGCGCGCGGCAGCCGGGGCACCCTGACCCGGCTCTGCTTGCGCGGCTTGAGGACCGGTGTCGTCTTCCGTACCGGCGCGCGACCGCCCCGCCCCGGGGTCGCCCGCTTCAGCGGTGCCCTGGTCCGGGTCGCGCGCGGGTCGGCGTCGACGTCCGTGGCGGTGCGGTGGGCCCGCTGCGGCGCCCGGGCCTGCGTCCTGAGCTGCTGGCCGCCGGCCTCGGTCCGGGCCTGCGTGTTGGGCTGCCGCCGGGGTGGCTGCCGGTCTGCCGCGTCCCTGGGCGCGTCCCTGGACGCGTCCCTGGACGCGTCCCTGGACGCGTCCCTGGGCGCGTCCCTGGACGCGTCCCTGGGCGCGTCCCTGGACGCGTCCCTGCGCGTGTCTCGCTGCGCGTCTCTGGTTGCGCCTCTGGGTGAGTCGGCGGCGCGGCCCGCCGCGCGGCGGCCCGTGTCCGTGCGGCCGCCCTGCAGCACCTCCAGGGCCGGCCGGAACGGGTCGCCCCGTCCCGTGCCGCCGTGGTCGACCGACGCGTCGCGGACCGAACGCCCGCGGGGCGTGTAGCGGCGCGCCTCGGACATCGTGCCGCGCACCGGCGGCTCGGCCTGCGGGTCCGTGCCGGCACGGGAACGGGCGGCGGCACCGGCACCCCCCGCGCCGGCGCGACCGCCCGTCCGCTGCCGGCCGGCGTCACTGCTGCGACCGGCCTCCCGCCCGGCGCCCCCGCGCCGCTCGGTGCTGCCCCGCCGATCAGGAGTGTCGCCAGCCATGATCCTGCAACTTCCCGTTGTTGAGTTGGCTTACTTGCTCGGGCCCGGCATTTCCAGCTTGGTCCCGTCCGGCAGCAGCAGGAAGGCCGGCGTGCGCGTCGGCACGAGACCCAGCTGCTTGGCCCGCGACGCGAGCGTCACCGGCGACTCCTTGTTGGCCAGGTCGCTGCGCAGCCGCTCCTCGTCGCGGTCGAGGGTGCTCTGCTTCGTCCTGAGCGCGTCGAGCCTGAACGCGTTCTCGGCGATCCGCGTGTTGAGCACGAGGATGCCGATCACGCCGAGCAGCACCAGCACGAGCACGAGCGCCACGAACGGCGCGCGTGGTGCGCTGACCGGCGCGGGCGGTGCCACCCGCAGCCGTGGCCGCTTCTCGTCGCGGGCCGGGCGGCCCTGCGGTGCCGGCTGGGTGGTCCCCCGCTCCGGCTGGAGCGCCGTCGCGCCGATGGTCGGCGCGTCGTTGCCCTGCTCAGCGCGGCGTTCCGTGGTCCGGCCCCCCGACCGCGATGCACCCTGCTGAGTCCTGCGCGGCCGGTCGGCCGGCAGTGTCGTCACGTTCATCTCACACCTCCCCCAGAGGTCGTGCCTTGTTACTGCGTCTTGCGATCCGCCGACGGCCTGCGTTGCACGGCTCTGAGCCGCACGGACGCCGCCCGCGGGTTGGCCGCCACCTCGGCCGCGTCGGGGAGCTCGGCTCCCCTGGTGAGCACCTGCAGCACCGGCTCGCTGCCCGCCGGCTCGAACGGCAGCTCGACCGGCACCGTCGACCGGCTCCGCTCGGCGATCGCCTGTTTGACCAGGCGGTCCTCGAGCGAGTGGTACGACAGCACGACCATCCGCCCGCCCGGCTTGAGCGCGTCGAGCGCCGCCGGCAGCGCCCGTTCGAGGACGGCGAGCTCGCCGTTGACCTCGATCCGCAGCGCCTGGAACGTGCGTTTGGCCGGATGGCCCCCGGTCCGCCGCGCCGGTGCCGGGATCGAGTCCCTGACCATCTCGGCCAGCCTGGCCGAGGAGTTCAGCTCCCCTTTGGCGCGTTCCCGCAGGATCGTCTGCGCGATCCGGGAGGCGAACTTCTCCTCCCCGTACACCCGCAGGACCCTGGCGAGGTCGCCGTGGCTGTAGGTGTTGACCACCTCGGCCGCGGTGACGCCCCGCGTCTGGTCCATGCGCATGTCCAGCGGCGCGTCCTGGGCGTAGGCGAACCCACGCCCGGCGTCGTCGAGCTGCATCGACGACACCCCCAGGTCGAACAGCGCACCGTCCAGTCCCTCGCCGTCCAGGACGTCCTCGAGCTCGTCGTAGACGGCGTGCACGAGACGGGTCCGGCCGGCGAACGGCTCCAGCCGCTGCCCCGCGAGGCGCAGCGCCTGGGTGTCACGGTCCAGCCCGAGCAGCCGCACCGCCGGATGCGCCAGGAGCACGGCCTCGGCGTGGCCACCGAGCCCGAGCGTGGCGTCCAGGTGCAGCGCGCCCTCGCGGTCCAACGCCGGGGCGAGCAGCTCGAGGCAGCGCTCGAGCAGCACGGGAACGTGAATGTCCCGCTCCCCCATCGTCGACCCCCTACCGCGGCGGGTTCGCGGCCCGCCGTCGTGCTGAAAACGTTGCTGTTCCCGCGCTCCGCTGAACTGAATCGTGATTCACGTCGCTGGGATGCTCTTCGTTCTGTAGTGCACGAGCGCCGTACCGCCAGCTCCCCATCCGCCCACTCCGCCCTGGCGCCGGGGAAGTGGCGTCAGGACCTTGGAGCGGCTGGAGAGCTCGCGGTACGGCGGTCGACTGGGTGTCTGCAGTTGGACCTCACAGCCCGCCCGGCAGCACCCCCTCCTCGATGCCGGCGAAGTCGTCTTCGCTTTCGGCGAGGTAGGTGTCCCAGGCCTGCCGGTCCCAGATCTCCACCCTGGTGCTCGCGCCGATCACGACGAGTTCGCGGTCCAGCCCGGCATACTCGCGGAGATGCGGCGGGATGGTGACCCGACCCTGACGGTCGGGGACCTCGTCGTGAGCACTGGCGAAGAACACCCGGCTGTAGGCCCGGGCGGCCTTGTGGGTCATCGGTGTCGCACGAAGCTGCTCGGCGATCCGGGCGAACTCGGCGCCGGGGAACACGTAAAGACAGCGTTCCTGCCCTTTCGTGATCACGACACCTCCCGCCAGCTCATCCCGAAACTTGGCCGGCAGGATCAACCGGCCCTTGTCGTCCAGGCGAGGAGTGTGGGTGCCGAGAAACATCGACATCCACCCCTTCCCACCGCGAACGGTCCCCCCGGGGCCGGCCGAGCCCCCCGGCTCCGCCATCGCGCTCCACTGTACTCCACTTCCCTCCACCGTCAACGAGAAAACACCGGAAGTGACATCGGCGTGCGTGAAGAAATCCCACGTCAAACGGGGTGGAGGCCGGTGGAGGACGTTCGGCCGACCGGTCACCCATCCGGTCGGTTCGGCTGGTGTAAATTATGGACAAAACGCCCATGAGGTCGGACTTTACCGCTGCTTTATGGCTCCGTTAAGGTCGCGCCGCTTCGCGGTGGAGGGAAGTGGAGCGTTCTGGGACGACCGGCGGAGTGAGTGGCGCCCGTTGGGTCGCTCGCCGGTGGCAGGTAGGGTCTGGCGCATCGCATCACAGGACGCCGCACGACCGTGGAAGTGAGATGACGGACCACAAGCTCCCGATGCGGGCGAAGCTCGCCACATCGTTGTCGCGCGGCGCTGCCGCACTGTCCCGTGCCACCGGCCGGGGTGACGGCTCCGTCATCGGCGGCCGCATCGCCCTGATGGTCGACCCCAACCTCCTCGCCGAGCTCGCCGCGGGCCGGGAGATCGCGCTGATCTCCGGCACCAACGGCAAGACCACGACGACCCGGCTCACCGCGGCCGCCATGGGCGTGCTCGGCGACGTCGCCACCAACGGCCTCGGCGCCAACATGCCCACCGGGCACACGTCGGCCCTGGCCAAGGCCGGCGCCACGCCGTATGCGGTGCTCGAGGTCGACGAGCACTACCTCAAGCAGGTCCTCGACGCGACCCGCCCGAAGGTCGTCGCGCTGCTCAACCTCAGCCGCGACCAGCTCGACCGGGCCAAGGAGGTCGCGATGATGGCGGCCCTGTGGCGCGACGCGCTGCCCGGCCGCGACCTGCACCTCGTCGCCAACGCCGACGACCCGATGGTGGTGTGGGCGGCGGGCAAGGCCGTCGCCTCCGGCACCACCGTCACCTGGGTCGCCGCCGGCCAGCGCTTCCACGACGACTCGTGGGTGTGCCCCGAGTGCGGTGCCTCCATCGAGCGCACCGGCGAGCAGTGGGCCTGCGTCGCGGGCAACCTGAGCCGGCCCGTGCCGCACTGGGCCGTCTCCGGCGACGGCGTCGTCGACAACACCGGCACCTATCACCACATCGAGCTGCAGCTGCCCGGCCGGGTCAACCGCGCCAACGCCGCGACCGCGCTCGCCGTCGCCGCCCACTTCGGCGTCCCACCGGCGAAGGCCGTCCCCGAGCTGGCGAAGGTCGCCTCGATCGCCGGCCGGTATGCCGTCGTCGAGCGCGACGGCCGCGTCGTGCGGCTGCTGCTGTCGAAGAACCCGGCCGGCTGGCTGGAGGCCTTCGACATGGCCGACGACGTGCCGACCCTGCTGTCCATCAACGCCCGCGACCCCGACGGCCTGGACACCTCGTGGCTCTACGACGTCGACTTCTCCCCGCTGCGCGGGCGGCGGGTCCTCGTCACCGGCGACCGGGCCATGGACCTCGCCGTGCGCCTGGAAGTCAACGAGGTGCCCTTCGAGCACGTCAAGAGCTTCTCCCAGGCGCTGACGGTGATCCCGCCGGGCCGCCTGGAGGTCATCGCCAACTACACCGCATTCCAGGACATCAGAGCGGAGCTGGACCGTGTCAACTGAGTCGCGCCTGCGCCTGATCTGGCTGTATCCGGACCTGCTGTCCACCTACGGCGACCGGGGCAACCTGCTGATCCTGGCCCGCCGCGCCGACCTGCGCGGCCTGCCCGTCGAGTGCGCCGAGGTCCGCGCTGACCAGGCCGTGCCCGCCGACGGCGACGTGTATCTCATCGGCGGCGGCGAGGACGGCCCCCAGGCCCTGGCCGCGCAGCGGCTCATCGCCGACGGCGGCCTGCGCCGCGCCGTCGACCGCGGCGCGACCATCTTCTCCGTCTGCGCCGGCTACCAGCTGATGGGCAACTCCTTCTACGCCAAGGGCGCGAAGTGCGCGGGCCTCGGCCTGCTCGACCTGGACTCCGACCGCGGCGAGAGCCGGGCCGTCGGCGAGCTGGCCGGCGAGTGCGACCCGTCGCTGGGCCTGCCGACCCTCACCGGCTTCGAGAACCACGGCGGCCGCACCCACCTCGGCGCCGGCGTCCGCCCCCTCGCCCGGGTCACCGCCGGCATCGGCAACGACGGCCGCTCCGAGGGCGCGTGGCACGGCCGCATCCTGGGCACGTATTCACACGGGCCGGCACTCGCCCGCAACCCCGGGATCGCGGACCTGCTGCTGCGCTGGGCGACCGGCATGACCATGGAGCCCATCGACGACCGCTGGCCGACCCGCCTGCGCGACGAACGCCTCGCCGCCGTCCTCAACAAGTAACGCGAACAAGTAACGCGCCGAACACCCGAAGCCGCCTCGCCCACCTGAGCGAGGCGGCTTCGTACATCGCCGAAACCACGCGACCTCAACCGCGCGGCGTTGATCGGTGCGAGGCGGCATCAAGCAGCGGCGCGACGAATGTGTGCACCCAGGCGGCCGGCATGACCATCCAGGCAGGCAGCGGCGGCGGCTGCAAGGGAGCCGATCGACGGCCCCGGCCCCATCCGAACGCCCTCGCCGCCGTCCTCGACAACCAACGCGCGGGTGCGTCCGTGCCGCCCTCGAATGCGGCGCGCCGGGACGGGCGGGAATGCCGACCCTTGCCGGACAAAGGACCAGGTCGGTGCCGGTCTGACCGCTTTCCAAGACCTTACACCCGCCGTCCTAATCGATCTCGCGACTCTCACCGGCCGCTCATGCTCCGCGACAATGCGCCACGGAGCACGAGCGGCCGGTTGTCAGACGACGATCGAGACCATGCGGCCCTGGACGACGATGACCTTCTTGGGGGTCTTTCCTGCCAGCTGCGCCTCGACCTCGGCCAGGGCGGCCTCGCGGATCGCGTCCTCGGCCGCGTCCGCGGCGATCTCGAACGTGCCCCGGACCTTGCCGTTGACCTGGACCGGGTACTTCACCGTCTCCGCGACCAGGAACGCCTCGTCCGCGACGGGGAAGTCGGCGTAGGCGATCGACGAGTCGTTGCCCAGGCGCTGCCACAGCTCCTCGGCCAGGTGCGGCGCGAACGGTGACACCATCCGCACCAGCGGGTCGACGACCTCGCGGGGCGCGCCGTCCGCGGACACCTGGGTGACCCGGTTCGTCAGTTCGATCAGCTTGGCGATCGCCGTGTTGAAGCGCATCTCCTCGATGTCGACGCGTACGCCGGCGATGACGCGGTGCAGCAGGCGGCGGGTCTCGTCGTCCAGCGGGACGTCGGCCACCCGGGTGGCGTCGGTCTGCTCGTCGACGACCAGCCGCCACACGCGCTGCAGGAAGCGCTGCGCGCCGACGACCGCGCGGGTCTCCCACGGGCGGGACACGTCCAGGGGACCCATCGACATCTCGTACACGCGGAAGGTGTCGGCGCCGTACCGCTCGCACATCTCGTCGGGTGTGACGACGTTCTTCAGCGACTTGCCCATCTTGCCGTATTCGCGCTTGACGGCCGCGTCCTTGTAGAAGAACTGTCCGGGGGTGCGTTCCTCGACCTCCTCGGCCGGGACGTAGACGCCGCGCGAGTCGGTGTACGCGTACGCCTGGATGTAGCCCTGGTTGAACAGCTTCCGGAACGGTTCCTCGCTGCTGATGTGGCCCAGGTCGAACATGACCTTGTGCCAGAACCGGGCGTACAGCAGGTGCAGCACCGCGTGCTCGACGCCGCCGACGTACAGGTCCGCGCCGCCGACGTCGCCGGGCTGCTGCGGGCCCATCCAGTACCGCTCGTTGGAGGGGTCGACCAGGTCGTCCTTGTTGGACGGGTCCAGGTAGCGCAGCTCGTACCAGGACGAGCCGGCCCACTGCGGCATGACGTTGGTCTCGCGGGTGTACGGCTTGGGACCGTCGCCCAGGTCCAGGGTGACCTCGACCCATTCCTTGGCGCGCGACAGCGGCGTCTCCGGCATGCTGTCGGCGTCGTTGACGTCGAAGGTCCGCGGCGAGAAGTCCTCGACCTCGGGCAGCTCGACGGGCAGCATCGACTCCGGCAGGGCGATCGGCAGGCCCGTCGCGTCGTAGACGATCGGGAACGGCTCGCCCCAGTACCGCTGCCGGCTGAACAGCCAGTCCCGCAGCCGGTACGTGATGGCGCCGACGCCGTGTCCTTCGGCCTCCAGCCAGTCGATGATCTTCGCCTTGGCCTCGGTGACGCCCAGCCCGTCCAGGAAGGACGAGTTGACCGCCGGGCCGTCGCCGGTGAACGCCTTGCCTCCCGAGGCTTCGAAGCCGTCGGTGGGCTGCACGGTGCGGATGATCGGCAGATCGAAGACCTCGGCGAACGCCCAGTCGCGCTCGTCCTGGCCGGGCACCGCCATGATCGCGCCGGTGCCGTAGCCGGCCAGCACGTAGTCGGCGATGAACACCGGGATGTGCGCGCCGTTGACCGGGTTGACCGCATACGCGCCGGTGAAGACGCCGGTCTTCTCCTTCGCCTCGGCCTGTCGCTCCACATCGGACTTCCCGGCCGCGAAGGCGCGGTAGGCGGCGACCGCCTCACCCGGCGTGTCGTGCCCGCCGGTCCAGACGTCCGGGATGTCCGACGGCCACGCGTCCGGGACCAGCGAGGAGACCAGCGAGTGCTCCGGCGCCAGCACCATGTACGTCGCGCCGAACAGCGTGTCGGGCCTGGTCGTGAACACCCGGATGGGGGCGCCGCCGCCGGTGGCGAAGTCGACGTGCGCGCCGCGGGACCGGCCGATCCAGTTGCGCTGCATGGTCTTGACCTTCTCCGGCCAGTCCAGCCGCTCCAGGTCGTCCAGCAGCCGGTCACCGTACGCGGTGATCCGCATCATCCACTGCCGCAGGCTGCGCTTGAACACGGGGAAGTTGCCCCGCTCGCTGCGCCCGTCGGGGGTGACCTCCTCGTTGGCCAGGACGGTGCCCAGGCCGGGGCACCAGTTGACCGGTGCCTCGGAGATGTAGGCCAGGCGGAACCCGTCGATCGCCTCGCGCCGCTCGACCGGCGACAGGTCGGCCCACGCGCGCCCGTCCTCGACGACCCGCTCGCCGGACTCGAATGCGGCGATCAGCTCCTCGATCGGCCGGGCCTTCTGCTGCGAGGTGTCGAACCAGGAGTTGAAGATGCGCAGGAAGATCCACTGGGTCCAGCGGTAGAACTCGGTGTCGGTGGTCGCGACGCTGCGGCGGTCGTCGTAGGCCAGCCCCAGCCGGCGCAGCTGGCCGCGGTACCGCTCGACGTTGGCCTCGGTCGTGATCCGCGGGTGGGTGCCGGTCTGCACCGCGTACTGCTCGGCGGGCAGGCCGAACGCGTCGAACCCCATCGGGTGCAGCACGTTGTAGCCGGCCATGCGGAAGTACCGCGTGTAGCAGTCGGTGCCGATGTACCCCAGCGGGTGCCCGACGTGCAGCCCCGAACCGGACGGGTAGGGGAACATGTCCATCACGTACAGCTTCGGCGCGCCGGCGCGCGGGTGGTTCGGGTCGCTGAGCGGGCCCGCCGGGTTCGGCGCGTAGAAGGTGCTGTGCTCGGACCAGTAGTCCTGCCAGCACGCCTCGATGTCCGCCGCCATCCCCGCCGTGTAACGGTAGGGCGGGATGTCGACCGCTCCGTCGGTCACTGCCTCACTCATGAGCTCCTCGCCGCCTTCATAATCGGATTCCAGCATTGTCCGGGCATGAAAAAACCCCTCACGCAGGAGGGGTCGCCGTGCGGACGCAGTCGGTGCGTCAGCACGGCTCGCTAAGAAGCCGGACAGCCCATGTCATGTCTCGGAGTGTACCGCAGGGCAGGCGGACACCCGCAGCGCGTTTCAGCCGGGGGTGGCGACCGGTACCCCACCGACGCAGCGGACCTCGAACCGCAGCCGCGTCCCCGCCAGGTTGAACTCCACCCGGGACTTGCCCCGCGGGCCGGACTGCAGGTCGACCAGCGATCCGCCGGCGGCGGGTTCGGCGCCGGTGACGTTGACCTGGTTCCCGGCACAGACCGCGACGATGACTCCGCCGAGGGTGCTGATCCTGATCGGCCTGCCGGTGCTGGGCGGGCCTCCCCCGGTGTTCCCGTTTCCGGTGTTCGCGCCGGTACCGCCGGAGCCGCCGGCACCGTTGCCGGGGCGGCCGTTGCCCGGTGCGCCGTTGCCCGGGCCGCCGTTGTTGCCGTGCGGCGGCCCCCCGGCGCCGGTCGACGGCTCACCCGGGGTGACGGTGGCGGTGCCGGGGGTGGGCTCGCCGGACGCCGGGGTGCTGTCCGAGGGTGACGGGGCGGCGCCGGCCGCGCCGGCGGGGTTGCCGCGGGCCGCCTCGGCCACCGCCAGCGGGACGTCGGTGGGCTGGTGCAGCGCGAACGTCACCAGCAGCGCCGCGACCGCCACCACGACGGCGAGCCCGGCCAGGACCCGGCGCCGGTCACCGGCGTCGTCCCCGATCACGTCCGTCGCGCCTTCGCCGGGCGGCGTCCGTCCCGCCGTCGCCGTCACCGGACCGGTCGCGTCGTCGCCGGCCGCCGGAGCCGCGGCTGCCACCAGGTCGGTCGCGTCGTCGCCGGTATGGGCCGCGGCGGTCACCAGTTCGGTGGCGTCGTCGCCGGCCGGGGTGGTCCTGCCGACGGGGGCGGTGGCGTCGCCGGGGTCCGCGCCGCCGGTCGCGCCCACCGCGGGCGCGGCGGCCGCCGGGGCCAGGTGGAACTCCTCGGCGGCGGGGCGCGGCGACATGCCGGCCGCCGCGGCGAGGACGGCCGCCGCCTCCTCCGCGGACGGGCGGGCGGCCGGCGCCTTGACCAGGCACCGCATGCACAGCTCACGGACCTCGGGCGGCACGTCGGGCAGGTCCGGCAGCGGCTCCGGCGCGACGGTCACGTGCGAGCGCACCATCTGGGTCGTGGTCTCGCTGTCCCACGGCAGGCGGCCGGTGAGGCACCGGTACAGCAGCAGCCCGAAGGCGTAGACGTCGCTGGCGGGCACCGCGTCGTCGCCGACGAGGCGCTCCGGCGCGAGGTAGGCGGGGGTGCCGAGGATGCCGCCGTTCGCGTCGAGGCCGCTGTCCTGGTCGTCGGCGATGCCGACGATGCCGAAGTCGACGAGCTTCGCCGCGCCCTGGGTGAGCACGACGTTGGCGGGTTTGACGTCGCGGTGCACGAGCCGTCCGGCGTGCGCGGCGGCGAGCCCGGCGGCGACCTCGGCCGCGACGCGGATCGCGGCGGCGGGGCGCAGCGGACCGGCGGCGAGCCGCTCGGCGAGGGTCGGGCCGCGCAGCAGTTCCATGACGACGAACGGGTTGCCCTCGGCGGTCTCGCCGTAGTCGTACACATTGGTGACGTTCGGGTGCGAAAGGCTTGCCGCGGCCTGTGCCTCGACGCGGATCCTGCGGCGCCAGCCGGCGTCGGCGGCGAACGGGCCGGCGAGGACCTTGACCGCGACGTGGCGGCCGAGGACCTCGTCGTGGGCGCGCCACACCACCGACATGCCGCCCTCGCCGAGACGGTCGCTCAGGCGGTAGCGATCGTTGAGGAACTGCCCCTCGTCCACGGGCCCAGTCTGGTCAGGTTCGGCGCCGCGCGCATCTCGGCAGATCCGTTTGTTGAACATTTGCGGGGGTACGTGCGGCTCGCCGCGCGCCCGCCGGAAAAACGTCGCGGACAGTCACGACCGTGATGTCCGCAATGACGGTTTCCCGTGCGGCGCGCTGTGAATTCCCCGGCTAGCCTGAGGGGATACAGACGGCTCGGCTTGCCAACCAATTCGTGCAACCGGGCGGTTCACCTATGGGTCTATCACCTGACGGTGGCCACAGCAGGACACGAGGAGGCCAGTTGACCAGGCACCGCACGTTCGAGGAGCTCGGGGCCCCACTTCCCAGCCCGGAGTTCCGCGCCGCGACCGATGCGATCGTCGCCAACATCGAGCAGGTCATCGAGGGCAAGACCGCCACCGTGCGGCTCGCGCTCGCCGTGCTGCTCGCTGAGGGCCACCTCCTCATCGAAGATGTTCCCGGCGTCGGCAAGACCAAACTCGCCAAGGCCTTGGCGAAGTCCATCGACTGTTCGGTGCGGCGCATCCAGTTCACGCCGGACCTGCTGCCGAGCGACGTCACCGGTGTCAGCGTGTACAACCAGGAGACACGCGACTTCGAGTTCAAGCCGGGCGCGGTGTTCGCGAACATCGTCGTCGGCGACGAGATCAACCGCGCCTCCCCGAAGACGCAGTCGGCGCTGCTGGAGAGCATGGAGGAGC
Organism: Dactylosporangium sp. NPDC051087; assembly: GCF_055586325.1. NCBI lineage: Bacteria > Bacillati > Actinomycetota > Actinomycetes > Micromonosporales > Micromonosporaceae > Dactylosporangium > Dactylosporangium sp. NPDC051087. The sequence continues at coordinate 285,477 of NZ_JBVJIJ010000016.1, forward strand.
GGCAGGTCACGGTCGACGGCGCGACCTACCCGCTGCAGGTCCCGTTCATGGTCATCGCCACGCAGAACCCGATCGAGATGGAAGGCACCTATCCGCTGCCGGAGGCGCAGCGCGACCGGTTCACCGCCCGGATCGCGATGGGCTACCCGGACATGGGTGCGGAGCTCGCGATGCTCGACGTGCACGGCCGCCACGACGCGCTCGACGACATCCTCCCCGTCTCCGACGCCTCCCAGGTCCGCCGGATGATCGCCACCGTCCGCGACGTGCACGTCGCCGACGCGGTGAAGCAGTATGCGGTCAACATCGTCACCGCCACCCGCGAGTCGAGCGAGCTGCGTCTCGGCTCCTCGCCCCGCGCCACGCTGCAGCTGCTGCGCACCGCGCGCGCCGTCGCCGCCCTCGAGGGCCGCGAGTTCGTGCTCCCCGACGACCTGCAGGCCCTGGCCGTGCCGGTCCTCGCCCACCGGGTCATCCCGACCGCGGAGGCGCAGCTGTCCCGGCGCACCACCGACGCGATCATCGCCGAGCTGGTCCACCGCCTGCCCCTGCCGTCGGACCGGCAGCCGCGTTCGCCGTATGACACGAGACCCGCCGACAGGGCGACACCGCCGCGCGGGCAGCAGTTCGGAGGTCGCTGAGCATGCGCGAGGCGCTGCGGGGGCTCACCACACGGGGCCGTAGTTTCCTGGCCGCCGCCGCAGCGGCCCTCATCGCGGCGCTGATCCTCGGCGAGCGTGACCTGCTCCGGGTGGCGGTGCTGCTCGCGGCGCTGCCGCTGCTGTCCGCCGCCTACGTCGGGCGGACCCGCTACCGGCTGTCGTGCAGCCGGACCCTGGACCCGCACCGGGTCCAGGTCGGTGCCAGCGCCCGGGTGATCCTGCGCCTGCAGAACCTGTCCCGCCTGCCCACCGGCACGATGCTGCTGGAGGACCGGCTGCCGTATGCGCTGGGCAGCCGGCCGCGGCTGGTGCTGGAGAAGCTCGGCGCGCACCAGGCCAGTTCCGTGGCCTACACGGTGCGCGCCGACGTCCGCGGCAGGTATGAGGTCGGCCCGCTCGTCGTGCGGCTCACCGACCCGTTCGGGCTGTGCGAGCTGACCAGGGCGTTCCCGTCGGTGGACCGGCTCACCGTCATCCCGCAGGTGGTGCCGCTGCCGTCGGTGCGGCTCGCCGGCGAGTTCGCCGGTTCCGGTGAGAGCCGGGCCCGGTCGGTGGCCGTGCACGGCGAGGACGACGCCGCGACCCGTGAGTACCGCTACGGCGACGACCTGCGCCGCGTCCACTGGCGTTCGACGGCCCGCACGGGTGAGCTCATGGTGCGCCGCGAGGAGCAGCCGTGGGAGAGCCGGGCGACGGTCGTGCTCGACACGCGTTCGGCCGCGCACCGCGGTGAGGGCCCGACCGCCAGTTTCGAGTGGGCGGTGTCGGCGGCCGCCAGCGTCGCGGTCCACCTGCGCCACGCCGGATACAAGATGCGCCTGGTCACCGACGGTGGCGTGGACGTCGACGCGACCGAGATCGACGGCGACGGTCCCCTGCTCGATCAGCTCGCCGACGTACGGCTCGCGCAGCGCGGCGACATCGGCACCCTCATCGACCGGGTGCGCCGGCGCAGCGACGGCGGCCTGATCATCGGCATCTTCGGGCTGCTGTCGTCGGCGGAGGCCGAGCTGCTCGCCGGGTTCCGGTCCAACAACGCGACCTGCGTCGCCCTGTTCATCGACTCCTCCACCTGGCTCAACCTGCCGACCGCGGCCCGCGAGGAGTCCGACAAGGCCCACGGCGTCGCCTCCCTCGCGCTGCTGCGCAGCGGGTGGCGGGTCGTCGAGGTGCCGCACGGTGCGAAACTCCCCGCACTGTGGCCACAGGCCGGACGGGGGTCGCAGGGCTTCGCCTGGCGGGCCGCGTCGGCGGAGAGCGTCGCCGGAGGCGTGCGGTGAACCAGCGCAAGCACCTGACCCTGATCGCCGCCGGCTCCGCGTTCCTGTCGGCGCTGCCGCTCATGAACGTCTTCGAGGAGACCACCTGGGCGATCCGGGCGTTCCTCGTCGTGGCCGCCATGTGCGGCGTGGCCATGCTGGTCCGCAGCCTGCGGGCGCCCACCTGGGCGCCGTCGGCCGCGATGGCCGTCGCCGCGCTGTTCGGCCTGACCTGGCTGTACCCGAGCTCGCACGAGTTCATCGGGATCATCCCGTCCCCCAGCACGATCAAGCACTTCGGCTCGCTGCTGAGCACCGCGTCGACCGAGATGAGCGAGTTCGCGACGCCGGTCGGCAACCGGCCCGGGTTCCTGTTCCTGGCCACGCTCGGGGTCGCGGTCGTCGCGCTCGTCGTCGACCTGTTCGCGGTCGTGCTGCGCCGGCCCGCGCTCGCCGGCCTGCCGATGCTGGCGATCTACTCGGTGCCGGTCACCGTCACCACCGAGAGCACCAACTGGTTCTGGTTCGCGCTCGGCGCCATCGGGTTCCTGTGGCTGCTGGTCACCGACAACGTCGACCGGGTCCGCCGCTTCGGCCGCCGCTTCACCGGCGACGGCCGCGACGTCGACCTGTGGGAGCCCTCGCCGCTCGCGGCCGCCGGTCAGCGGCTCGGCGCGGTCGGCGTCCTCGCCGCGGTGATCCTGCCGCTCGTGCCGTTCGCGATGCCCGCCGGCGTGATCGACTCGATCGGCGCCGGCGCGGGTGGCGGCGGCGGGATCGGCCCCGGCGGCAAGAACGGCAAGCAGGTCAGCATGTTCGCCCTGCTCTCCGGCCAGCTCAACCGGGACAAGTCGTTCGACATGGTCAAGGTCACCAACCTCGACAACGACCCCAATCCGTACTACCTGCGCTTCAACGTGCTCGAGGAGCTCACCAGCCGCGGCTTCAACGCCAAGCCGATCAACGTCGGCAAGACCGTCGGCTCCGGCCTGCCCGGCCCGGGCTGGGACTCGTCGGTCAAGACCAGCACCCACAAGGCCAGCATCGAGATCACCAACGAGCTGGCGATCTACTTCCTGCCGATCTACACGTGGCCGACGAAGCTGGAGAAGATCGACAACAACTGGTCGTTCGACCCGCTCACCACCGTCGTGTACTCCGGCAAGCAGACCACGGCGAAGAAGAAGTACACGGTCGAGTACACGCGCGCCGACCCCACCCCGGACGACCTGCGCAAGGCCCCCGCCCTGAAGGAGAACGACCCGGCGCTGCGGGGCACGACGACCGTCCCCGGCAACACCGTGGTCAAGGAGACGGTCGCCGGGCTCATCAAGGGCAAGACCACCCAGTACGACAAGGTCACCGCGATCCTGGAGTACTTCTCGCAGGCGAACGGCTTCACCTACGACACGGCCACCGGCGCCGAGACCAACGGCTCCGCCATCGCCGACTTCCTCAAGAACAAGCGCGGCTACTGCGCCCAGTACGCGGCCGCCTTCGGCTGGCTCCTCCGCGAGGCGAAGATCCCGTCCCGGGTCGCGTTCGGTTTCGCCCGCGGCGGCACCCGCCAGGGCGCGACGATGACGCTCACGAACTTCAACCTACACGCCTGGACCGAGGTGTACTTCCAGGGCTACGGCTGGCTCCCCTTCGACGCGACCCCGCCGCAGGCGATCGGCGGCTCGGTGGCCACGTCGTACATGCCGAACGCCGTCACCGACAACTCCGACGTGATCGACGAGAACGACAAGCCCCGCCCCGGCCAGCAGCCGAGCAGCGACGTCGACCAGGGCGCCGCCGGCGACGTCGGCAACAACCCGGGCAACACCGGCACCGGCAGCACCGAGGAGACCGGTTCGGTGCTCGCCACCCTCGCCGTCGTCGGCGGCTGGCTCCTCGGGATCCTGCTCGTCGCCGGGCTGCTCCTGTCACCCGCCCTCACCCGCGGCCGTACCCGCCGCAACCGCCTGCAGACCGCGGGCGCCGCCACCGGCCCGTCCCCGGACGTCGCCGAGCCCGGCGTGATGGTCCTCGTCGGCGACGACCGTGTGGCCCGCTCCACGGCGCACCACGCCTGGGACGAGCTCACCGACACGATGGTCGACTACCACGTGCCGACCGACGACGCCGAGACCCCCAGAGCGACGGTCAACCGCCTCGTCACCAAGGAACGCCTCCGCGACAAGGCCGCCGACGGCGTCCGCCTCCTCAGCACCGTCGAGGAGCACGCCCGGTACGCCCGCACCCCCCTCACCGGCGGCGAGCTCCGCACCGCGGTCGACGAGGTGCGGTCGGCCTTCGCCGCCCGGGCCAGCCGCAAGACCCGCATCCTGGCGGTCGTCCTCCCCCCGTCGGTCTTGCGCCGCTGGCGCTCGGCCACCGCCCAGCGCGCCAGCTCCACGTCGCTCTGGCTCGGCCGAGGCTGGGACAAGCTCATGCGCGCCATCAGCGTCCGCCGCTTCGTAGCCCGCCGCGCCGACCGCTGACCCCCTCCCCCGTCATGATCCGGAAGAGCTCTTGCCGCCCTGTCAGCAGAAACTCTTCCGGATCACGCACCCGCCGGCGTTCCTCGCCGGCCGCTTCCGTGCTGGGCATTCGGGCGCGAGCGGACCGTCGAGGCGCACGCAGTCACGGCCTGCCACGCCCGCAGACGCATGTCCTCAGGTGCGTTTTCGTAGAGCGAACAGGTGTTCCGCTTCGCAAGGATCTGCCTGCCACGCGCATCATTTGCCGCCCATGACGCTGCACCCCCTGGCCCGCAGTCGTCAGGTCCGCCGCCTGGCCGATCAATGCCGACTGCGGCCCGTCCGATTCGAGGTCGAACAGGCCGACCCAGCCCGCGCTTACCGGACGTCGGCGTCGGCCCGGCCCGCGCCTGCTGCCGTCGACCTCGGGTCGGGCCATACCTGCTGACATCGGTCCCAGGCCGGGCTGCGCCTGCTGACGTCGGCCTTCAGGCCGGCCCGCGCCTCCGACGTCGGTCCCGCGCCGCCCACGCCGCCGCACGCCCGACCGGACAGACGGGGTGAAGCCGAAACACAACCGAGCCGAGCCGGACCGGCCGAGCCGGGCCGACCGAACCGGGCCGGGCTGCGCCTGCTGACGTCGGCCTTCAGGCCGGCCCGCGCCTCCGACGTCGGTCCCGCGCCGCCCACGCCGCCGCACGCCCGACCGGACA
>NZ_JBVJIJ010000016.1:290669-291524 GCF_055586325.1 Dactylosporangium sp. NPDC051087
CGGACAGACAGGGTGAAGCCGGAACACAACCGAGCCGGGCCGACCGAGCCGGGCCGAGCCGAGCTGGCCGAGCCGAGCCGAGCTGGGCCGGGCCGACCGAGCCGAGCTGGCCGAGCCGAGCCGAGCCGGGCCGGGCCGACCGAGCCGAGCTGGCCGAGCCGAGCCGAGCTGGCCGGGCTGGGCTGGGCTGCCCGGGCTGGGCTGGGCTGGCCGGGCCCGAGCCACCGAACCAGACCGAGCGGGCCAGACCGAGTCATGCCACATGCCAGGCAGGTCAGCGAGCTGGACCGGGAGCAAGTGTCGGACCGGCCGGATCACTTCGAGGCACAAACCGGACCAGCGCGGCAGGCCAGCGAGCCGGATCAGGGGTGGACCAGGAGCCGGCCCAGGAGGGGTCATGCCAATGCGATCCCCGGCCAGCGAGTTGGACAGAGAGCAAGTGTCAGTCCAGCAGGACGCGCCGATGCGCGGGCCGGATGGGCACGGCAACCAGCGAGGCCGGGCCAACACGGCAGACCAGCGCGGCAGACCAGGGCGGCACGAGAGGCAGGCCAGTGCGGCAGACCAGCCAGGCCGACGGCGGCGCGGGCGAGGGTCGACTTGCCGGAGGCGGCAGGCCAGCGCGGCAGGCACAGCTGGCCAGACCGGATACGGCAGACCTGCGGCAGGCACGGCGGCAAGCCAACAGGCCGGGGGCGCGCGGGGCGGGGCTGGTAGGGCAGCGCCGAGCCGAGCTGGGCGGAGCAACGCTGAGCTGGGCGGAGCAACGCTGAGCTGGGCGGAGCAACGCTGAGCTGGGCGGAGCAACGCTGAGCTGGGCGGAGCAACGCTGAGCTGGGCGGAGCAACGCTGAGT
>NZ_JBVJIJ010000016.1:291622-303207 GCF_055586325.1 Dactylosporangium sp. NPDC051087
GCTGGGCGGAGCAACGCTGGGCTGAGCCGGCGGACAGGCGGGGTGAGTGTCAGGGGGTGGGCGGGTCGCACGTGCGGTGGGCAGGCCGATGGGCGCGTCGACGGCGGAGCAGTGTCGGCGCGCCCTTTGTCTGCCTGGCTGGGGTCAGACGTCGCCTTCAGGGCGGCGGCGCCAGCGTTCTTCCAGGCGGTCGACCAGTCCGGCCCTGCGCTGCCGGGTGCGGCGTGTGGCGGTGCCGCCGACGGCGTGCAGGTCGGTGCTCTGTCCGCGGCGGTACGCCTGGACGCCGAAAACCAAGGCGCCCAGCATGACGACGAAGCCGCCGACGCCGAGGGGTGGGATTGAGATGGCGACGCCATAGACCAGTAGTGCCATGCCGGCGAGTAGGAGCACCGCGGCGGCGATCATCCGACGCTTGGCATGGAACCGCGGGTCGGTGGCGCGCACCGCCGAGGCAAACTTGGGGTCCTCGGCTAGCGACCGCTCGATCTGCTCGAACAGCCGCTGCTCGTGTTCCGAGAGCGGCACGGCACTCCTCCCCGGTCGCGAAGGTCGACCCTGATGGACCGACAGTCCGGCACAGCCCGTCGGGCTGCGTACTGGCAAGTTTACGAGGGGCTCACCGGGTCGGAAAGCGGGACGATGGTCCGGCCGTGCCGATTTTCCGCCGAGTCGGGCCCTATCTGCCCCCATTGTGTCGTGTCGGAGGTCCGTCCGGTGGGTCGGGGGCCGGTGCGGCGCCGTTTCCGTCGCGGCGGACGCCGTCGCCGCGCAGCAGGCTGGCGGGTTTGACGAGGCCCGCGCCGAAGCGGGCGGCGACCGCGTCGGCGGCTCGCTCGGCGTCTCGCCAGCCGTGGTCGCGCTCACCGAGCGTCATCTGTCGTGGCGCTCCGTCGGCGGAGGTGAGGCCTTCGACGCGGACGCCGATGAGGCGGATGCGCTCGCCAGGGCGGGCGGAGGTGAACAACGCCCAGGAGATCTCGAAGATCTCGCGGGCGACGTCGGTGGGGACATCAACGGTGCGTGACCGGCTCAGGGTCTGGAAGTCGGCGAGCCTGATCTTGACGCTGACGGTGCGGCCGGCCTGGTCGGCGTGGCGGAGGCGCTGGGCGACCTTGGTGGACAGGGCGAGCATCGTGCGTCGGATGATTGACAGGTCGCTCACGTCGACGTCGAACGTGGTCTCGGCGCCGATGGATTTCTCGACGTGGTCGGGAATCACCCTCCGGGGGTCACGTGCCCACGACAGCTCGTGCAGGTGATGGGCGGAGGCGTCGCCGACGGCGGCGCGGAGCATGCCGAGCGGGGCGGCGGCGAGGTCGCCGACGGTCTTGAGGCCGAGCCGCCGGAGGCTCTCGGCGGTCCGCTCGCCGACGCCCCACAGGGCGCTGACGGGCAACGGGTGCAGATAGTCAAGGGCGCGGGCGGCGGGGATGACCGCCATGCCGTCGGGCTTGGCGCGGGTGGAGCCGAGCTTGGCCATGAACTTCGTCGAGGCGACCCCGACGGAGCAGGTGAGGCGCTGCTCCGTGGCGACCCGGCGGCGGATCAGCGCGGCGATCTCGGCGGGACGGCCGAGCAGCTTGCGGGCGCCTGCGACGTCGAGGAACGCCTCGTCGAGGGAGAGCGGCTCGACGAGCGGGGTGACGTCGCGGAAGATCGCCATGACGGCGCGGGACGCCTCGGTGTAGGCGGCGAAGTCGGGTGGCAGGAAGATGCCGTGCGGGCACAGCCGCTGGGCCCTGCTGCCGGGCATGGCGCTGCGCACCCCGAACTTGCGGGCCTCATAGCTGGCGGCGGACACGACGCCGCGCGGGCCGGCGCCGCCGACGATGACGGCCTTCCCGCGCAGCTCGGGGCGGCGGCGGATCTCGACCGAGGCATAGAACGCGTCCATGTCGACGTGCAGCACCGTGCAGCCGGTGTCGTCGGCGTCGGGGCCGAACTCCCCCGCGCCCGAACCGTCCCGGGGCACCACCTGACTACGACCCACAGACGCACCCTAACGACACCCCCCGACAAAAACCGGCGGCGAGCCGAACACCTGAACGAATTGACGGGAAGTTAGGTATGCCTTACCTTCCTGGCATGGCTCTCCTCGCGCTGACGTCGCCGCTGGCGCCCGTCGTCGCGGCCGTCGAGGGGCTGCGCCCGCACCGTCCGGACCTGGTCCGCTGCGTCGCGCCGGGAGTGGTCACCGGCGGCGGCGAGGGCTGGCGGCCGGGGACCGACCGGTGCGCGGTGGCGGTGCTCCTGGTCGTGGGGTGGACCAGGGCGCGCCGGGTGCCGCTGCCGGTGCCGGGTGAGACGTTCCTCAACCGGGCCGGTCAGCTCGGGCTCCGCCGGACGCGGGTGGCGGTGCTGTGCGACGACCCCGTGGCGGGCGCGCCGGGCGTGGTGGTCGCCGCGTCGAAGGACGAGCTGCTCAGGATCGTCCTCGAGCAGGCGGACGAGGTCGGCCCGGAGCTGCGGGCCACGATGCGCGAGCTGGCGGAAGGCCGCCTGATCAGAGCCGGCTGAGGCCACGGACCCGCAACTGCGCACACCAACGGAAGGACCGGCCGAAGCCACAGGCTCAGTAACCGGAAACCTAACCGCGCAGCGCCGACAGAACGGCCCCGAACCGGAGCTCTAGCTCCGCAGCACCAGCAGCGGGATCTGCATCTCCGCGGCGGTGTTCGAGCCGTGGAACGCCACCATCTTCGAGAACCGCGCGGGCTCGTGCTCGGACGCCATGATCACCCACCGGTCGTGGCAGATGACGACGACGTCGCCGACGCGGGCCAGGTGCTGCTGCGGGATCGGCCCGAACCAGCCCGCCGCGACCGCCTCCTCCCGGCTCAGCACGGTGGCGGCGGACCCGAGGACGCCCTGCCAGGAGGCGATGACGTCGGCCCGCGCGCCGGGGATCGTGTGCAGATAGCGCACCCGCGGCTCGCCGGCGACCACGGCGATCCCCTCCCGCAGCCGGGCGTCCTTGTCCAGGTCGAGGCGCCGGTCGGCGGGGATGTCGAGCTGCCCGTGGTCGGCGGTGACCACCAGCCCCGAGTTGGGCGGCAGCCCGTCGATCAGCCGGGTGAGGAGCCGGTCGGCGTCGCCGACGGCGGTGCGCCACTCGCCGGTGCCGATGCCGTGGTCGTGGCCGCACCGGTCGACGTCGGGCAGATATCCGTACACCAGGCGGGAGGTCCGCAGCGCGGCCAGCATCTCCGCGGCGACCTCGTCGTAGGCGACCCCGGCACCGAAGCGGGCGCCCCGATACGCCGACAGGGACAGCCCGGTCTGCGCGAACTTCGGGTTGCTGACGACCGTCGGGGCGAGGCCCGCGTTGACGGCCCGGGTGAACGCGGTCGGCAGCGGCTGCCACTGCGCGGGGTCGGGCTGGTTCTCCCAGTGCAGGTGGTTGACGAGCTTGTCGGTGCCGGGCTGGTTGAGCACGATGCCGACGATCCCGTGAGCGCCGGGCGGGGCGCCGGTGCCGAGGGTGACGAGGCTGACCGGGGTCGTCGACGGGAACCCGGCCGTGATCGACCGGACGGTGCCGAGCCGGCCGCCGAGGAAGTCGGTGATCGTCGGCGCGTGGGGCGCGGCGACGCCGAGCTGGTGCCAGCCGAGCCCGTCGAGGAGGACCACGGCGACGCGGTCGACGCCGGCGAGGGTGGCGCCGAGGCCGAGGGCGTCGCGCTCATACGGCATCCCGAGCACGCTGAGCACGCTGGGCATGACCTCGGCGAGGCTGCCCTGCCCGTACCGCGGGGTGACGGGATCGAGGAGGCCCATCACAGACTCTTACGGGCGAACAGGTGCAGCTGGGTGGCGATGTCGCGATACGGCGACGTCCCGGCGAGCGCCAGCTCGAAGGCCTGCAGCGCCTCCGGCTCGCTCTCCGCGACGGTGCCGGGGACGAGGTCGGCGATGATCCGGACGCCGTGGATCTGCTCGACGGCCAGGCCGCAGCCGGTGAGCAGGGCGGTGGCGGTGTCCACGTCGAAGCGCCGGCTGAGCCGGTCACGGGTGTCGCCGCGGCCGTCGGGGCTGGCGACGAGCAGGGACGCGGCGGCGAGGTGCCCGCCGATGGCCTTGGCGAGGACGGCGGCGGCGCGGTTGGCGACGACGACGCTGGCGGTGCCGCCGGGGCGCAGGGTCGCGGCGAGCGCGGTGACGACCTTGTGCGGGTCGTCGACGACCTCGAGCATGCTGTGGCACAGCGCCAGGTCGACGCTGCCGGGCGGGACGAGGTCGGCGAGGCCGTCGCCGTCGCCCTGCACGGCGGTGATCCGGTCGGCGACCCCGGCCTCGGCGGCGCGGCGGGTGAGCGCGGCGAGCGCGTCCGGGCTGGGGTCGACGACGGTGACGGCGTGCCCGGCACGGGCGAGGGGCACGGCGAACCCGCCGGTGCCGCCGCCGACGTCGAGCGCGGTCAGGGGTCTCCCGGCCCCGGCGATCTCACGACGCAGGACCTGCCAGACCACCGCGGTGCGTGGCGACGCCACTGAGGACTCCACCCCCCGACCTTAGTCCCCGCCTACGACACGACCGGGAGGTATACCTGTCCGCCGGACGCCACGAACTCCTCCGCCTTCGCCCGCATCTGCGAGTCGTGCGACAGCGCCAGCGACTGGCTGATCTTCATGGAGCAGAACTTGGGGCCGCACATGGAGCAGAAGTGCGCGGTCTTCGCGGCCGAGGCCGGCAGCGTCTCGTCGTGGTAGGACCGCGCCGTGTCCGGGTCCATGGCGAGGTTGAACTGGTCCTCCCACCGGAACTCGAACCGCGCCTTGGACAGCGCGTCGTCCCACGCCTGCGCGCCGGGGTGCCCCTTGGCGAGGTCGGCGGCGTGCGCGGCGATCTTGTAGGCGATGACGCCGGCCTTGACGTCGTCGCGGTCCGGCAGCCCGAGGTGCTCCTTGGGCGTCACGTAGCAGAGCATCGCCGTGCCGTACATGGCGATCATGGCGGCACCGATGGCGCTGGTGATGTGGTCGTACGCCGGAGCGACATCCGTCGTGAGCGGGCCGAGCGTGTAGAACGGCGCGTCGTGGCACCACTCCTTCTGCAGGTCCACGTTCTCCTTGATCTTGTGCATGGGCACGTGCCCGGGGCCCTCGATCATCACCTGCACGTCGTGCTCCCACGCCACGCGCGTGAGCTCGCCGAGCGTGCGCAGCTCGGCGAGCTGGGCCTCGTCGTTGGTGTCGGCGATCGACCCGGGCCGCAGCCCGTCCCCGAGCGAGAACGCGATGTCGTACCGGGCGAAGATCTCGCACAGCTCGGAGAAGTGCGTGTACAGGAAGTTCTCCTGGTGGTGCGCCAGGCACCAGGCCGCCATGATCGAGCCGCCGCGGGACACGATGCCGGTGACCCGGCCGACCGTCATCGGCACGTACCGCAGCAGCACCCCGGCGTGCACGGTCATGTAGTCGACGCCCTGCTCGGCCTGCTCGACGACGGTGTCCCGGTAGGCCTCCCAGGTGAGCGCGAGCGGGTCGCCGCCGACCTTCTCCAGGGCCTGGTAGAGCGGGACGGTCCCGATCGGCACCGGCGAGTTGCGCACGATCGCCTCGCGGGTCGCGTGGATGTGCTTGCCCGTCGACAGGTCCATGACGGTGTCGGCGCCCCACTTCGTCGCCCAGGTGAGCTTCGCGACCTCCTCCTCGATCCCGGAGGAGACCGCCGACGTGCCGATGTTCGCGTTGATCTTCACGAGGAAGCGGCTGCCGATGACCATCGGCTCGCTCTCCGGGTGGTTGACGTTGTTGGGCAGGATCGCCCGCCCCGCCGCGATCTCCTCCCGGACGACCGACGGGTCGACGCCCTCGCGGATCGCCGCGAACTCCATCTCCGGCGTGACGATCCCCTGCCGCGCGTAGTGCAGCTGCGTGCGTTCCACCCCTCGCTCCGCGATCCACGGGCCGCGCAGCGCGGGCAGCCCGGCGGGCGGATCGTTGCGCGGGCCGGACGTGTCGTAGAGACGCACCGGCGGGTTGCCGCCGCTCAGCTCGACCTCGGCGAACGGCACCCGGACGTCGTCACGGGACCCCTGGACGTAGACCTTGCGCTTCATGCGGATCCTTCCTTTGCGCACGGCGGAGCCGGCACGCCTGAGGCGCACCTTGGTTGCGTTTGCGGCAGGTGTACTAGCGGAGCGGGGCCTCGAAGGGTCCCCACCCGAGCGGGCCGTGCCCGGCGCCGAGCCGCCAGCCGGACGACGCGGCCAGCGCGGCGTGCACGTAGTCCTTCGCGCCGGCGAGCGCCTCGGCGAGCGGCTGACCGAGCGCGAGCCGGGCCGCGGTCGCCGCCGCGAACGTGCACCCGGTCCCGTGGTTGTTGGGGGTGTCGATCCAGGGCGCGGTCAGCAGCTCGACGGTGCCGCCGGCGCAGACGACGTCGACGGCGTCGCGGCTGCCGCGCAGGTGCCCGCCCTTGACCACGACGCACCGGGGCCCGGTCGCGGCCAGGTCCTCGGCGGCCTTGACCGCGTCGTCGACGTCGGTGACGTCCCTGCCCAGCAGTACCGACGCCTCCCGCAGATTCGGGGTGACGACCGCGGCGTGCGGGAACAGCAGGTCCAGATAGGCGCGTTCGGCGTCGCGGGTGAAGAGCCGGTCGCCGGAGGAGGCGACGAGGACGGGGTCGACGACGAGCCCAGGCAGCCGCGGCGCGTACGACGCGACGAGCGCGACGGTCTCCGGCGTGGCGAGCATGCCGGTCTTGACCGCGCCGACGGGCAGGTCGGCGAGGACCGCGTCGAGCTGCGCGCCGACGAACCCGGGGTCGACGGCGGAGATCCCCTTGACGCCGAGGGTGTTCTGCGCGGTCAGCGCCGTGACCACGCTGGTGCCGAAGACCCGGTGCTCGGCGAACGTCTTGAGATCCGCCTGGATGCCCGCGCCGCCGCCGGAGTCGGACCCGGCGACGGTCAACGCCACGACCGGCTGCCTCATGCCGCCACCTCCGCTGCGCTCCGGCGTCGGCCTGAGCTCAACCTGTCACACAATGAGCGGCCCGAGACGCTCCGCTGGCCCCTCATGCGGTCATCAGCTCCTTCACGAACCTCGCCGGGTCCTCGGCGCGCATCACGGCGCCCATGACGGCCACGCCGGAGGCGCCCTCGTCGAGGCAGTCACGGACGCGCCCGGGGGTGTCGACGCCGCCCAGGGCGTACACCGGCAGCCGCGGGACGGTCATGGCCATCCTGGCGAGCGCGGCCAGCCCCAGCGGGGGGCCGTAACCGGGCTTGGAGCGGGTCGGGAAGATCGGCGACAGGGTCGCGAGACCCACCCCGGCGCCGGCGGCGGCGACCAGGTCGTCGAGGTTGTGGCACTTGCGCAACGCGGTCGTGTCCTCGGCGAGCACCAGGCGGCCCCGGACCCCGTCGAGCATGCCCCGCAGCCGGTCGGCGAGGTCGGCCCGCTCCCCCGCCGGGAGGTCCTCCTCGCCGAGGACGACCAGCCGGGCACCCCCGTCGATCGCGCGGTTGACCACCTCGTCCAGCGGGCGGTGCGCCTGTTTGCGGTCGGTGAACAGGATCAGTCCGGGCACTGCGTTCCTCACCAGGGCAACCCTCCCGTCGGGCTCGATGCGGTCGCGTACAGGCGGCGCGGGATCCTCCCGGCGGTGTACGCGAGACGGCCGGCGTCCACGGCGAGCCGCATCGCCTCCGCCATGCGTGCCGGCTGCTCGGCGCGGGTGACCGCCGACGCGAGCAGGACCCCGTCGCAGCCGAGCTCCATCGCCAGGGCGGCGTCGGACGCGGTGCCGATCCCCGCGTCGAGGATGACCGGCACGCCGACCTTCTGCCGGATGAGCGCGATGTTGTGCGGGTTGCGGATGCCCAGCCCGGATCCGATCGGCGCCCCGAGCGGCATGACCGCGGCGCAGCCCGCGTCGGCGAGGCGCTGGGCGACGATCGGGTCGTCGCTGGTGTACGGCAGCACGGTGAACCCGTCCTCGACGAGCCGCTCCGCGGCGGCGACGGTCTCGACCGGGTCCGGCAGGAGGGTCTCGTCGTCGCCGATCACCTCCAGCTTCACCCATGCCGTGCCGAACGCCTCGCGGGCCAGGTGGGCGAGCTTGACCGCCTCGACCGCCGTGTAGCAGCCGGCGGTGTTGGGCAGGATCCGCACCCCGCAGCGCTCGACGACGTCGAGCAGCGACGGCGCCGCCGGGTCGAGCCTGCGCAGGGCGACGGTGACGAGCGCGGTGCCGCTGGCCCGGACGGCGGCCTCGAGCGCGGCGTGGCTGGTGGCGCCGCCGGTGCCGAGGATGAGCCTCGAACGCAGCGGCTCCCCGGCGATGGTCAGGCCCGGCTCAACCACCTTGGACCGCCGTGAGGATGTCGACGGTGTCGCCGTCGGCGGGCCTGGTCCCGGCCCAGGCCGCGCGGGGCACGACCGCGCCGTTGAGCGCGACGGCGACGCCCCGCGGGTCGGCGACCCCGGCGAGGCCGCGCACGACGTCGGCGATGGTGGCGTCGTCGTCCACGTCGGAGGCGACGGCGTTGACCACGAGCTGCATACGGCTCACTCCTGACTCCCTGCGCCGGCATGATCCGGATCAGGTTCGACGGTCGGGGGCTGACAGCCCCCCTCTCAGCCCGGTCACACCGGACTCCCGTGGGGTACGAGCTGACCATAACCCCGGCGCGGTCCTCAGGTAAAGCGGCTCACCCCGTACGCGCTGAGGTCCACATCCGTCGATCCCTTCGTGACGAGGTCGGCGACGGCGTGCGCGGTGACCGGCGCGAGGAGGACCCCGTGCCGGTAGTGCCCGCCCGCGACGAACACGTCGCCGGGCCCGCCGCCGTCGAGCCGCCCGATGATCGGGGCGTTGTCGGGGGTACCGGGCCGCAGCCCCGCGAGCGTCTCGGCGAGCGCGAGCTCGGCGACGCCGGGCAGCAGGTCCGCGGCCGGTCTGAGCAGGTCGAGGACCCCGCCGGCGGTCACCGTGGTGTCGGCCCCGCGCTCCTCCTCGGTCGCGCCGACGACCAGCTCCCCGTCGGCGCGCGGCACCAGGTACACGTGCCGGCCCAGCGCGACGCCCCGCACCACGTGCGTGAGCAGCGGCTCCGGCCCCCGCAGCCGCAGCAGCTGCCCCTTCACCGGCCGCACCGGCAACCCGGTCACCGCCGCGATCCCGCAGCCGTTCGCGACGATGATCACATCGTCCCGCAGGCTGGACAGGTCCTGGACGTCCCGCTCGATCCGCCGGACCGGCAGCCGCGGCGACCGCAGCGCCGCCAGCAGCAGCCGCGGGTCGACCTGATGGTCGCCGGCCGCCCGCGCGCCGCCGCGGATCCGGGGGCTGAGCATGGGTTCGAGCTCCCGCAGCGGCCGCCCGGCGAGGGGTTCGACCGGGGTCCCGGCCCGCTGGTAGTAGCCGATGAGCCGCCGCACCTCGGCCAGGTCGTCGTCGGTGAGCGCGACGAGCAGCGTCCCCTCGGTCCGGTACCCGAGCGGCATCCCGGTGGCGGCGCTCAGGTCCGCCGCGAACCCGGGCCAGCGCCGCATCGACTCGAGCATCAGCTCCTGCAGCGCCTCCTCGCCGAAGGCGGCCTCCGCGGTCGGCGCCAGCATCCCCGCCGCGACCCGTCCCGCCCCGCGCCGCGGGTCGGCGTCGTACACGGTGACCTGCTCACCGCGCCGCGCCAGCTCCCACGCGACGCTGAGCCCGACGATCCCGCCCCCGACGACCCCGACCTTCACCGTGGCCCTCCGGCGGCCGCGGCTCCACCCTCCCCGGATAAATCCGGGCGCAAGCGCCCTGATTTATCCGACATTTCGTATCTGCCAGAACCCGCGAGGGGTTGCGCTTCGCCGGTGAACGCGTGCTGCGCGGCGAGGACGGCGGCGAACTCGGCGGCCGCGGCGGCCGGGTCCGGGGCTCCGCTCATCGCGCCGACCACGGCGACGGCGTGCGCGCCCACCGCGAACAGCTCAGCCGCCCGGGCCGGGGTGACGCCGCCGATGGCGATGACCGGCACGGCGACGGCCTCGACGACGGCGCGCACGCCGGACACCCCGATCGCGGGTGGCAGGCCGGTCTTCGTGGTGGTCGCGTACGCCGGGCCGATGCCGAGATAGGTGGCGCCGTCGAGGACCGCCCGGCGGGCCGAAGCGGGGTCGCGGGCGGTCGCGCCGAGGATCGCGTCCGGGCCCAGGACCCGGCGGGCCGCGGCGACGGGCAGGTCGTCGGCGCCGACGTGGGCGCCGTCGGCGCCGGCGGCGAGCGCGACGTGCAGCCGGTCGTTGACGAGGCAGACGGCGCCGGCGGCGCGGCAGAGGGCGACGATCCGCAGCGTCAGGTCGTACGCCTCGCGGTCGGTGACGGTGTCCTCGGGGCGGACCTGGACGACGCCGAACCCGGCGGCGAGGGCGTGCCCGACGACGCCGAGCACGTCGCGGCCGGGGCGGGTGTCGGTGATGAGATGCAGTCGTCCGAGCGTGTGCACCGCGATAGCTTTTCAGACATGAAGCAGGTGCGACTTGGCCGGACCGGGCTGAAGGTCTCCGAGATCTGTCTCGGCATGATGAGCTACGGCAATCCCGCGTGGCGTGACTGGGTGCTCGACGAGGAGGCCGCGGACCCGTTCGTGCGGCGCGCCGTCGAGGCCGGGATCACGTTCTTCGACACCGCGGACGTGTATTCGTTCGGGGTGAGCGAGACCGTCACCGGGCGGCTCCTCGCGAAATACTTCGACCGCCGCGACGACTATGTGCTGGCCACGAAGGTGTTCAGCGCGATGAGCGACCGGCCCAACGACGCGGGGTTGTCCCGCAAGCACGTGCTCGCCGGGATCGACAACTCGTTGCGGCGGCTCGGGGTCGATCACGTCGACCTGTACCAGATCCACCGCTTCGACCCCGAAACACCGGTCGAGGAGACCCTCGAAGCGCTGCACGACATCGTGCGTGCGGGCAAGGCGCGCTACATCGGCGCGTCCAGCATGTACGCGTGGCAGTTCGCGAAAATGCAGTACACGGCGAGGGCCAACGGCTGGACCGAGTTCGTGTCGATGCAGAACCACTACAACCTGGTGTACCGCGAGGAGGAGCGGGAGATGCTGCCGCTCTGCGCCGACCAGGGCATCGGCGTGATCCCGTGGAGCCCCCTGGCGCGGGGCATGCTGGCCGGCAACCGGGGACGCGGCGACGAGCGGCGCACCACCCGCTCGGCCAATGACGCGTTCTCCTCGATGTACACCGACGACGACTTCGCGGTGGTCGACGTCAACGCCGAGGTCGCCGGCGAGCGGGGCGTCGCGTCGGCGCAGGTGGCGCTCGCGTGGCTGCTGTCCCGGCCGGTCGTGACGGCGCCGATCGTGGGCGCGACGAAACTGTCGCACCTGGAGGACGCGATCGCGGCGACCGAGCTGACCCTCGACGAGAAGGAGATCGAGCGGCTGGAGGCGCCGTACGTGCCGCATCCGGTCCTGGGCCACTGAAGCCACAGAAAAGGGCCGGCCCACGGTGGGCCGGCCCTTTTCAGAAGGCTCAGTTGGAGGCGACACCCAGGGCGCCACCGCCGTTGGTGTGCAGCTCGGTGCCCGAGGCGAACGCGCCCTCGAACCGCGCCTGCAGGGCGTC
>NZ_JBVJIJ010000017.1:0-25550 GCF_055586325.1 Dactylosporangium sp. NPDC051087
CCGGGCCGAAGCACAGTCTCGAAGCCGTCGACGCCAGGCTCCGCGCCGACGGTCACCGGACCCGCTGGCTGCACGTCAGCCACGCCTTCCACTCCGCCCAGATGGACCCGGTCCTCACCCGGCTCACCGACGCCGCGGCGCGGCTCACGCACCACCCCGCCGCGATCCCCGTCATCTCGTGCACCACCGCGGCGCGCCTCACCTCCATCGACTGGGCCGGACACGCCAGGGGCACCGTCAACTTCCACGGGACGGTCACCTACCTGACCGACCACGGCACCACCACCTTCCTCGAGATCGGGCCCGACACCCAGCTCACCCCGCACCTCACCGGGGCGCTCAACGTCGGCGTCCAGCACCGCACCAAACCACAGACCCGCACCCTGCTCACCACGCTCGCCACCGTCCACACCCACACCGACCACGCCATCACCTGGCCCGGCACCACCACCGCGGTCACCGACCTGCCCACGTACCCCTTCCAGCACCAGCGGTACTGGCCGGCGCCGTCGGCGCGCGCTACGGACGCCAGGACACTCGGGCTCACGGCGATGCACCATCCGCTGCTGCGCGCGACGGCGGAGATCGGCGACGGCCGCGGCGTCCTGATCACCGGCGGGCTGTCCCTCGGCGACCAGCCATGGCTCGCCGACCACGCCCTCGCCGGCACCCCGCTGCTGCCCGGCACGGCGTTCGTCGAACTGGCGCTCACCGTGGGGCAGAAGGTCGGCTGCCTCCGCCTCGACGAGTTCCTCATCGAGGCGCCGCTGGTCGTCCCCGCCTCCGGCGGGCTGGCCGTCCACTGCTTCGTCGGCCCCGACGACGGCGGCCGGCGCACCGTCGACGTCTACGCCCGCCCGAACGACGCCGCCGACGAGCCGGACTGGGTGCGGTACGCCACCGGGGTGCTGCGGTCCGGCGACGTCACGCCCGCGCCGCCTGCCCGCGGCACCGCGTGGCCGCCCGCCGGTGCCACACCGATCGACCTGGACCACGCCTACACCCGTCTCGCCGAACACGGCTACGAGTACGGGCCGGCGTTCCAGGGCCTGACCGCCGCGTGGCGGCACGGCGACGGCATCGCCGCCGAGGTCACGCTCGCCGCCACCGGCGACGCCGACGCGTACACCGTCCATCCCGCGCTCCTCGACGCCGCCCTCCACCCCATCGCGTTGGGCACGCCCGACGACCGGCTGGTGCCGTTCTCCTGGCGCGGGGTACGCATCCACGCGGTCGGCGCCACGACGCTGCGGGTGCTGCTGTCCCGGACCGGCGACGGCTACGCGATCGAGATGACCGATCCGTCCGGTGCGCCGGTGGTCACCGTGGACTCGCTGACGCTGCGCCCGTTGCCGGCGGACGCGCTGCGGGACCGGTCTGCGGCACCGGCGGCGCTGGTACTGGGCTGGCCCGCGCTGGCCGAGGTCCCCGGGCAGACAGTGGGCAGCACCGCGGTCATCGGCGAGCTTCCCGGCGCGGCCGGCGACGTCCACGCCGGCATCGCGGCGTTGCGCGCGACGCTCGACACCGGCGCGCCGCCCCCCGACGTCGTCTTCGTCCCGGCCGTGCCACCCGCTGACGCCGAGCCGCCGGACGCCGTGCGGGTCGCGTTGCGGGACGCCCTCGACGCGGTGCGGCAGTGGCTCGCCGACGACCGGCTCGCGTCGTCGCGGCTGGCCTTCGTGACGCGCGGCGCGGTCGCGGCAGGGCCGGACGCGCCGGCCGCCGGCCCCGCCGCCGCGGCGGTGTGGGGCCTGATGCGCAGCGTGCAGCTGGAGCATCCCGAGCAGTTCGTCCTCGTCGACGTCGACGGCGCCCCCGTCTCGCTCGCCCGGCTGGCGGCCGCGGTGGCCACCGGCGAGCCGCAGGTGGCGATCCGCGGCGGCGTCCTGCACGTGCCGCGCCTGTCCGCGGCGCCGCCGCCGGGCGCGGCACCGGCCCTCGACCCCGCGGGCACAGTGCTGATCACCGGTGGCACCGGCACGCTCGGCGGGCTCGTCGCCCGGCATCTGGTCACCCGGTACGGTGTCCGCCACCTGCTGCTGCTGTCCCGCGGCGGACCGGCCGCGCCCGGCGCCGAGCCGCTCACCGCGGAGCTGACCGGCCTCGGCGCCGAGGTCGTCGTCCACGCCTGCGACATCGCCGACGCCGATGCCCTCGCCGCCGAGCTCGCCGCGGTGCCGGACGCCCATCCGCTGACCGCGGTCGTCCACGCCGCCGGGGTCGTCGACGACGCCACCGCCACGGTCCTCACGCCGCAGAGCCTGGACCGGGTCCTGGCGCCCAAGGCGGACGCGGCCTGGCACCTGCACCGGCTCACCGAGGACCGGCCGCCCGCCGCGTTCGTGTTGTTCTCCTCGCTGGCCGGCACCGTCGGCAGCGCCGGGCAGGCCGGCTACGCCGCGGCCAACGCGTTCCTCGACGCGCTCGCCGCCCGGCGCCGGGCGCGGGGGCTGCCCGCCACGTCCATGGCGTGGGGCCTGTGGGACGAGTCCAGCGGCATGACCGCGAACCTCGACGACGTCAGCCGGCGGCGGATGAGCCGCAACGGCATCCGGCCGCTCGCCACCGGCCACGGCCTGGCACTGTTCGACGCGGCGCTGGCCGGTGACGCGCCCGGTGTCGTCACGACCGATCTGGACCGGCCCGGCCTGCGCCGGCTCGCCGACGCGGGCCGGCTCCCGGCCGTGTTCCGCGACCTGGTCCCGGCGGGCCCGCGGAAGGCGACCGCGGCGTCCCGCGAACCCGGCCCCGCACTGGCCGGCCGGCTGGCGGCACAGTCACCGCGGGAACGCACGGACCACCTGCTCGGACTCATCCGCTCGGCGATCGCGGCGGTGCTGGACCACGGCAGCGTCGAGTCGGTCGACCTGGACCGGACGTTCAAGGAGCTAGGCTTCGACTCGCTCATGGGGGTCGAGCTGCGGAACCGGCTGGCGGCGGCGGTCGGCCTGCGGCTGCCCGCGACCATGGTGTTCGACCATCCGTCGCCGGCCGCGCTCGCCGCGTTCCTGCTCGGGGAGCTCCTCGGCGGACACGCGCCCGTCACCGTCGCGGCGTCCACGGCCGTCGGCGGCGACGACCCGATCGCGGTGGTGGGGATGGCGTGCCGGTACCCGGGCGGCGTCCGCTCACCGCAGGACCTGTGGCAGCTCGTCGACAGCGGCACCGACGCCATCGGGCCGTTCCCCGACAACCGCGGCTGGGACAACGACGCCCTCTACGACCCGGACCCCGACCACGCCGGCACCTCGTACACCCGGCACGGCGGGTTCCTGCACGACGCCGGCGACTTCGACGCCGCCTTCTTCGAGATGTCCCCGCGCGAGGCCCTCGCCACCGACCCGCAGCAGCGGCTGCTCCTCGAGACCGCGTGGGAGGCCATCGAGTCCGCGGGCATCGACCCCACCACCCTGCACGGCACCGACACCGGCACCTACGCCGGGCTCATGTACCACGACTACGCCACCCTCGCCCAGCCCGCGCACCTCGAGGGGCTGCTCGGGACCGGTACCGCCGGCAGTGTCGCCACCGGGCGCATCGCCTACACCCTGGGCCTGCAGGGACCGGCCGTCACCGTCGACACCGCCTGCTCCTCCTCGCTCGTCGCCGTGCACATGGCGAGCCAGGCCCTGCGGACCGGCGAATGCACGCTCGCGCTGGCCGGCGGTGCCACGGTCCTCGCGACACCGGCCGCGTTCGTCGAGTTCTCGCGGCAGCGGGGCCTGGCCCCGGACGGGCGGTGCAAGTCGTTCGGCACCGGCGCGGACGGCACCGGCTGGGCCGAAGGCGCCGGCATGCTCCTCCTGGAACGTCTCAGCGACGCGGAACGCAACGGCCATCCCGTGCTCGCGGTGATCCGCGGGTCGGCGGTGAACCAGGACGGTGCCAGCAACGGCCTCACCGCACCCAACGGGCCTTCACAGGAGCGGGTGATCCGGCAGGCTCTCGCGAACGCCGGGCTCGGCGCCGCCGACATCGACGCGGTCGAGGCCCACGGCACCGGCACCACCCTCGGCGACCCCATCGAAGCCCAGGCTTTGCACGCCACCTACGGCAGGAACCGCCCGGCCGACGCACCGCTGTGGCTCGGCTCGATCAAGTCGAACATCGGCCACACCCAGGCCGCCGCCGGTGTCGCCGGCATCATCAAAATGATCCAGGCGATGCGGCACGGCACCCTGCCCCGAACCCTGCACGCCGACGAAGCCTCACCGCACGTCGAATGGGACGGCAGCGTCCAACTGCTCACCTCGGCCCTGCCGTGGCCCGAGCTGTCGCGCCCGCGCCGCGCGGCGGTGTCGTCGTTCGGGATCTCCGGCACCAACGCCCACGTCATCGTCGAGCAGCCGCCGGCGCGAGCGGACGCCGCCGACGAGCCGGACGTGCTCCTGCCGTGGCTGATCTCAGCCAAGACGGAACAGGCGCTCGCCGACTACACGACCCGGCTGCTCCCGGCGGCCGGCGGCGGCGACCTCAACGGTGTCGCCCGCACGCTCGCGGCGAGCCGCGCGAGGATGCCCTACCGGGCCGCGATCATCGCCGCCGACCCCGCCGAGCTCCGCACCGCCCTGGCCGGCCACACGGCGATGACGAACGCCGGGGTCAGTCGCAGCACCGGCAAGACGGCGTTCGTGTTCACCGGCCAGGGCAGCCAGTACCCCGGCATGGGCAAAGACCTCTACCACGCGTTCCCCGTCTTCGCCGACGCCCTCGACGAGGTGTGCACCCACCTCGACCCGAACCTCAAAACCCTCATGTTCGACGGCCCAGCCGACCAGCTCAACCAGACCGGCAACGCACAACCGGCGATCTTCGCCGTCGAAACAGCCCTCTACCGGCTTGTCCGCAGCACCGGCGTCACACCCGACTACCTGGCAGGGCACTCCATCGGAGAGATCGCCGCCGCACACGCCGCCGGCATCCTCAGCCTCCCCGACGCGGCGGCCCTCATCACCACCCGAGCCACCCTCATGCAGCACCTCCCGCCCGGCGGTGCCATGCTGGCGGCCAGCACCACCCCGGACACCGTCCGGCCGTTCCTGACCGACGACACCGCGATCGCGGCCGTGAACTCCCCGACGTCGCTGGTCGTCTCCGGGCCGAAGCACAGTCTCGAAGCCGTCGACGCCAGGCTCCGCGCCGACGGTCACCGGACCCGCTGGCTGCACGTCAGCCACGCCTTCCACTCCCCGCAGATGGACCCCGCCCTCGGCCGGCTCGGCGCGGCCGCGGCCGGGCTCGTCCACCACCCGGCCGCCGTCCCGGTCATCTCCTGCACCACCGCGGCGCCCCTCGCCGCCGGCACCGACTGGGCCTCCCACTGGGCCGGGCACGCCCGGAACACCGTCAACTTCCACGACGCGGTCACCTACCTGACCGACCACGGCACCACCACGTTCCTCGAGATCGGGCCCGACACCCAGCTCACCCCGCACCTCGCCGGGGCGCTCAACGTCGGCGTCCAGCACCGCACCAGACCGCAGACGCACAGCCTGCTCACCGCGCTCGCCACCGTCCACACCCACACCGGCCACGCCATCACCTGGCCGGGCACCACCACCGCGGTCACCGACCTGCCCACGTACCCCTTCCAGCACCAGCACTACTGGCTCACCCCGACCACCAACGCCGACCCCGCCGGCCTCGGCCTGGACCCGACCAGCCACCCGCACCTCACCGGCTCCATCACCCTGCCCAACGGCGACACGACCTACACGGGACGGATCAGCACCAGGACCCACCCGTGGCTGGAGCAGCACACCATCCTCGGCACGCCGGTCGCCCCCGCCAGCACCCTGCTCGACCTGATCGTCCACACCGCCACCGGCCACGACACGCCGTACATCACCGGACTCACCATCGAGCAGCCGCTGCCGCTCAGGGACGGCGGCGCGGTCCGCGTCCAGGTGACCGTCACGGCACCGGACGAGACCGGGCTGCGTCAGGTCAGCGTGCATTCGGCGGCCGAAGGCCCGCAGCCGGCGCCGCTGGTCCGCAACGCCCACGCCGTGGTCTCGCCCGTGCCCGCCGCCCATCACGCGACGTCGTGCGTGCCGCCCGCGGATGCGGTGCCGCTGGACCTGGACGACGTCTACGCCCGACTCGCCGAACGCGGCTACGAGTACGGGCCCGCGTTCCGTGGCGTGACCGCCGCCTGGACGCACGGCGAGGACGTCTACGCCGAGGCCGGCCTCCCGCCCACCGGCACCGACGGCGACCACGTCATCCACCCCGCGCTCCTCGACGCCGCGCTGCACGCCGCGGCGTTCGCCGATCTCGACACCGCGCCGCCGGCCTCGATCTCGTTCCCGTCGTCCTGGGGCGAGGTGGCGTTCACCGGGCACCGGGCCACCGACATCCGGGTGCGGGTCCGTCCCACCGGCGATGGGTACGCCGTGACCGTCAGCGACCTGGACGGCCTGCCGGTCGCCTCGTTCGGCACGGTCAGGTTCGAGACCCTCGCAGCCGACCGGATCGCGGCGCTCGCGCTGCAGCCGCTCCGCGTGGTGCAGTGGCAACCGCTGCCCACTCAGACGGGCGCGGGCCTCCCGGTGGCGCTCGGCGCCTCCATTGTGGACGGTCTCGACGAGGTGGCCGGTCTCGACGAGCTCCTCGCCCTGGAGACGCTCCCGCGGGCGGTCGTCTGCTCGGCGCCGGCGGACGATGACGACGCCCGCACCGCCCCGACCTTAGTGGGGCGGTTCCTCGCCGACGACCGGCTCGCCGACGTCCGCCTCCTGATGCTGACCAGCGGCGCCACCACCGGCACGCTCGCCGCCGCCGCGGTCTGGGACAGGCTCTGCACCGTCCAGGCCGAGCACCCCGGCCGGCTGGTCCTCGCCGACGTCGCCCCCGGCTCGGCGCTCACCCCGGCGCTGCTCGCCGACTGCCTCGCCGGTGGCCGTCCGCGGTACGCCTGCGACGACGGTGAGCTGCGCGTCCCGGAGCTCGTCGAGCTGCCCCGGCGGGCCGCGCCGGTCGTCGGCTGGGATCCGGAGGGCACGGTCCTGGTCACCGGTGCGGGCACCGCCGCCGGCGCGCTGATCGCCGAGCACCTCACCGCCCGGCACGGCCTGCGGCACGTGCTCCTCACGCCGCACCTCGACCCGGAAGCCATCGACGCGGCCCTGGCCGGAATCCCGCCGGAGCACCCGCTCACGGCCGTCGTCCACACCGCCGACGCCCCGGGGACCGCATGGCATCTCCACCGGCGCACCGAGGACCGGGAGCTCGCGGCGTTCGTGCTGTTCTCCTCCTACGTCGGCCCCGCCGGCGCCGCGTTCGCCGACGGCCTGGCCACGGTCCGGCACGCCAAGGGACTGCCGGCGACCGCCGTGGCGTGGGGCCCGTGGAGCGAGACCGCCGGCGATACAGAGTGGTGCGTCCCGATGCCGGCGGCCGCCGCCCTGATCCTCTTCGACCAGGTGCTCACCAGCGACCGCCCCCGTCTCGTGGCCGCGCGCCTGGCCGGCGGCGCACCCGCGGTGAAGCCGCCCAGGCAGGCACGGACATCGTTCAACCTGCGGCGCGAGCTCGAGGACCGGCCCGCCGAGGAGCGGCAGGACGTCGTGCTGGTCATCGTCCGGCAGGCCCTGGCCGACGTGCTCGGTCATGCCGGGCCCGAGTCGGTCGCCGCGGACCAGCCGTTCCAGGAGCTCGGCATCAGCTCCCTCACCGCGACAGAGCTGCGGGACCGCCTCGCCGACGTCACCGGGGTGCCGCTGCCGGCCACGCTCGTCTACGACTACCCGACGCCCACGACGCTGGCCGGGTACATCTGCGAGCGGGTGGTCCCGACCGCGTCGTCGGCCACCCAGCTGCTGGAGGAGCACCTCACGCGGCTGGAGATCACGCTCGCGGAGGTCTCCGACGCCGACTCCCGCAGCTGGCTCGCCGGGCGGCTCACCGACCTCGCGGCGCGGGTCGGCGCCGGGCTGCCGGCCGGCCGGTCCGGCGCAGCCGACCTGGACTCGGTGTCCGACGAAGAGATGTTCGCCATCATCGACAACGAACTCTGATTGGGGTCACCTGATGTCCGACGACGAAAAGCTGCGCAGCTACCTGAAGCGCGCCGTCACCGACCTCCGGGACACCCGTCAGCGCCTGGCCGAGGTGGAGGCGGCCCGGCACGAGCCGATCGCGGTGGTGGGGATGGCGTGCCGGTTCCCCGGCGGGGTCCGCTCGGCGGAGGACCTGTGGCGGCTCGTCGACACCGGCACCGACGCGATCGGCCCGTTCCCCGACAACCGGGGCTGGGACACCGACGGGGTCTACGACCCGGACCCGGACCGGATCGGCACGTCGTACACGCGCCACGGCGGCTTCCTCTACGACGCGGACCAGTTCGACGCGGCGTTCTTCGAGATGAACCGGCGTGAGGCGCTCGCCGCCGACCCGCAGCAGCGGCTGCTCCTCGAAGTCGCGTGGGAGACGATCGAGTCCGCGGGCATCGACCCCGCCGCGTTGCACGGCAGCGACACCGGCGTCTACGCCGGGATCGTGTACCACGACTACGGTCCCGAGGCGGGCAGGGCGCCGGAGGAGGTCGAGGGCTACATGGTGACCGGCAAGACCGGCGCCGTCGCCTCGGGCCGGGTGGCGTACACCCTCGGCCTGCACGGCCCCGCCGTCACTCTCGACACCGCCTGCTCCTCGTCGCTGGTCGCGGTCCACCTCGCCGGTCAGGCGCTGCGCTCCGGCGAATGCTCCCTGGCCCTGGCGGGCGGCGCCACCGTGATCGCCACGCCGGGCGCGTTCATCGAGTTCTCGCGGCAGCGGGGACTGGCGCCGGACGGGCGGTGCAAGTCGTTCGCGGCGGCGGCCGACGGCACCGGCTGGGCCGAAGGCGTCGGACTGCTCCTGCTCGAACGTCTCAGCGACGCCGAACGCAACGGCCACCCGGTGCTCGCGGTGATCCGCGGGTCGGCGGTGAACCAGGACGGTGCCAGCAACGGTCTCACCGCACCGAACGGGCCGTCGCAGGAACGGGTCATCCGGCAGGCCCTCGCGAACGCCCGCCTGTCCCCCGCCGACATCGACGCGGTCGAGGCCCACGGCACCGGCACCGCGCTCGGCGACCCCATCGAGGCGCAGGCGTTGCTGGCCACGTACGGCAGGCACCGTCCCGTCGGCCGGCCCCTGTACCTCGGCTCGATCAAGTCGAACATCGGCCACACCCAGGCCGCGGCCGGCGTCGCGGGCATCATCAAGATGATCCAGGCGATGCGGCACGGCACGCTGCCGCAGACCCTGCACGTCGACGCGCCCACGCCGCACGTGAGCTGGGACGACAGCATCCAGCTGCTGACCGCCGCGCTGCCCTGGACCGCCACCGGCCACCCGCGGCGCGCCGCGGTGTCGTCGTTCGGCCTGTCCGGCACCAACGCGCACGTCATCGTCGAGCAGTCCCCGGCGCCGGCGGATGCCGCCGCGGAGCCGGACGTGCTCCTGCCGTGGCTGATCTCGGCCAGGTCCGAGCGGGCACTGGCCGACTACGCGACGCGGCTGCTGCCCGCCGCCGCGGGGGATGATCTCAACGCGGTCGCCCGGACGCTCGCCGCGAGCCGCGCGGGGATGCCGCACCGGGCGGCGATCGTGGCCACCGATCCCGCCGAGCTGCACGCGTCGCTCACCGCGCTCACCGAAGGCACCGGCGCTCCCGCCCTGATCACCAGCTCCGGGGCCGGTCGCAGTACCGGCAAGACCGCGTTCGTGTTCACCGGGCAGGGCAGCCAGTACCCCGGCATGGGCAAAGACCTCTACGCCGCGTTCCCGGTCTTCGCCGACGCGCTCGACGAGGCACTCGCCCACCTCGACCCGAACCTCAAAACCCTCATGTTCGACGGACCGGCCGAAGTACTGAACCAGACCGGCAACGCGCAACCCGCCATCTTCGCCGTCGAGACCGCCCTCTACCGACTCATCCGCAGCACCGGCATCACGCCCCACTACCTCGCCGGGCACTCCATCGGAGAGATCACCGCCGCACACGCCGCCGGGATCCTCACCCTCCCCGACGCCGCAACCCTCATCACCACCCGAGCCACCCTCATGCAACACCTCCCACCCGGCGGCGCCATGCTCGCCACCAACACCAGCCCCGACACGCTCCAGCCGTTTTTGACCGACGACATCGCCATCGCGGCCGTCAACTCCTCCACCTCGGTCGTCATCTCCGGACCGAGGGAGGCCCTGGAGCCGGTCGACGCCAAGCTCCGCGCGGCCGGCCACCGGACCCGCTGGCTGCACGTCAGCCACGCCTTCCACTCCCCGCAGATGGACCCCGTCCTCGGCCCGCTCGCCGACGTGGCAGCGCGACTCACCCACCACCCCGCCGCGATCCCCGTCATCTCCTGCACCGACGCCGGGCCCCTCACCACCATCGACTGGGCCGCGCACGCCAGGGGCACCGTCAACCTGCACCAGGCGCTGAGCCATCTCGCCGACCACGGCACCACGACATTCCTGGAGATCGGGCCCGACACCCAGCTCACCCCACACCTCACCGGGGCACTCAACCTCGGCGTCCAGCACCGCACCAAACCCCAGACGCACACGCTGCTCACCGCGCTCGCCACCGTCCACACCCACACCGGCCACACCATCACCTGGCCGGGCACGACCACCGCCGCAGGGCTTCCCACGTACCCCTTCCAACACCAGCACTACTGGCTCACGCCGAGCACCGACACCAAC
This sequence comes from Dactylosporangium sp. NPDC051087, assembly GCF_055586325.1. Lineage (NCBI taxonomy): Bacteria > Bacillati > Actinomycetota > Actinomycetes > Micromonosporales > Micromonosporaceae > Dactylosporangium > Dactylosporangium sp. NPDC051087. The sequence goes on from NZ_JBVJIJ010000017.1 coordinate 10,699, forward strand.
CCCGCCGACCTCGGACTCGACCCGACCAGCCACCCCCACCTCACCAGCTCCGTCGCCCTCCCCGGCGACCAGACCGTCTACACGGGACGCATCAACCCCAAGACGCATCCCTGGCTCGGCCAGCACACCATCCTGGGCACGCCCATCGCCCCCGCCACCACCCTGCTGGACCTCACCCTCCACACCGGCGCCGCCCTCGACGCGCCACACATCGCCGAGCTCACCATCGAACAGCCGCTGCCGATGCCCGCCACGGGCGCGACGAACCTGCAGGTCGACGTCGGCGCCGCCGATCCCGCGGGCAGGCGGGGCTTCACCGTCCGTTCACGGCCGCAGGGCGCCGCCGGCGACATCCCGTGGACGACGCACGCGACCGGGTCGATCAGCGCGGAGACGCCGGGACCGGAGACGTACGCGTGGGCGGCGTCCTGGCCGCCGCCGGGCGCGACCCCGCTGGACATCACCGGGATGTACGAGGACCTCGCCGAGCTCGGATACGACTACGGACCGGACTTCCGCAACCTCGAGGCCGCCTGGCGGGACGGCGACGACATCTACGCCGAGGTCGCGCTGGACGCCGAACGGCACGCCGAGGCGGAACGGTTCCGGATCCATCCGGCGCTGTTCGACGCCTGCATGCACTCGCTGGCGCTCGGCGGCAGCCCCGGCGACGACGTGCTCATCCCGTTCTCCTGGAGCGGCGTCGAGCTGTTCGCGACCGGCGCGACCGCGGTGCGGGTCCGGCTGCGCCGCACCGGCGAGCACCTGGTGTCCCTGCAGCTCGCCGACCCGGCCGGCGAGCCGGTGGCCGGCGTCGGGTCCGTCCGGGTGCGCCCGGTGGACCCCGCCGCCCTCCGGGTCAGCGACGCGCGGCCCGCCGGCGAGTCGCTGCTCGTGCTCCAGTGGACCGCGGTCCGCGAAGCATCCGGGGACGAGGCAGGACCACTCGCCCTGATCGGTCCCGACACCCTCGGCCTCGCGTCCCTGGGCGGCGCGGTGCGGGACGGCGACGCGGGTGACCCGCCGGCCGTCGCGGCGCTCTGCGCGACCGGGCCGATCGCCGCCACCCTGGAGCGGGTCCAGGCGTGGTTGGGCGACGAACGCTTCCGCGACACGCGGCTGGCCGTCCTCACCCGGGGTGCGGTGTCCACCCGCCCCGGCGAGGACGTCGACCTGGACGCGGCACCGGCATGGGGGCTGATCCGCAGCGCGCAGAACGAACGGCCCGGACGCTTCACCCTCGTCGACATCGACGACGACCCCGCGTCCGCCGCGGCCGTCCCCGCGGCGGTCCTGCTCGGCCCGCCGGAGCTGGCGGTGCGGCGCGGCGTCCCGTACACGCCGCGGCTGGAACGGGCAGCGGCGGTGCGGATCCTGACGCCCCCGCACGGCTCCGACGCGTGGCGGGTCGGGATGGACGGCGGCGGGACCGTCGACAGCCTCACGATCGTGGCCGACACGGCCGCCGACCGGCCCCTCGCGCCCCTCGAGGTGCGGGTCGGCATCCGCGCCGTCGGCCTGAACTTCCGCGACATCCTGGTCGTGCTCGGCATGTACCCCGGCGCCGTGCCGGCGCTCTGCACGGACGGGTCAGGGGTGGTGACCGCCGTTGGGGACGCCGTGCCGGGCTTCGCGCCCGGCGACCGCGTGGCGGGGCTCTTCCCCGGCTGCCTGGGGCCGGTCTCGGTCACCGACCATCGCAACCTCATGCGGATCCCGGACGCCTGGACGCATGCGCAGGCCGCCACGGTACCCGTGACGTTCCTGACCGCGTACTACGGCCTCGCGGACCTGGCGCGCATCAAGGCGGGGGAACGCCTGCTCATCCACTCGGCCGCCGGTGGCGTCGGGATGGCGGCGCAGCAGCTCGCCCGGCTGTGGGGGGTGCGGACGTACGGCACGGCCAGCCCCGGCAAGTGGGGCGCGCTGCGGGAGCTCGGCTTCGACGACGCGCACCTGGCCTCGTCCCGCGACCTCGGGTTCGAGGAGCGGTTCCGCGACGCCGGCATCGACGTCGTGCTCAACTCCCTGGCGTACGAGTACGTCGACGCGTCACTGCGGCTGCTGCGCACCGGCGGCCGCTTCCTGGAGATGGGCAAGACCGACATCCGGGACGCCGAAACTGTCGCGCAGCGGCATCCCGGCACGCAGTACCGGGCCTTCGACATGGTCGAGGCCGGCCCGGACCGGATCGCCGAGATGCTCGCGGACCTGTCGGCGCTGTTCGAGTCCGGTGACCTCCGGCCGCTGCCGACGACCACCTGGGACCTCCGGCAGGCACCGGCCGCCTTCCAGTACGTCCAGCAGGCGCGTCACGTGGGCAAGGTGGTCGTGACCGTACCCCGGGCGCCCGACCCGGCCGGTACCGTGCTGATCACCGGTGGCACCGGCGTGCTCGGCCGGCAGATCGCCCGGCGGCTGGTCGAGCGGCACGGCGTGCGGCACCTCGCCCTGGTCAGCCGCCGCGGCCCGGACGCGCCGGACGCCGCCACGCTCACCGCCGAGCTGACGGACCTGGGCGCCGAGGTGACGACGTTCGCGGCCGACGTGGGCAGCCGCGACGAGCTGGCGGGCGTCCTCGACCGGATCCCGGCGGAGCGTCCCCTCACGGCGGTCGTCCACGCCGCCGGGGTGTCCCGTGACGCGACCGTCGACTCGATCACCGCCGACGACCTCGGCGTGGTGCTCCGCTCGAAGGTCGACGGCGCGCGGCACCTGCACGAGCTGACCCGGGGCCGGGACCTCGCGGCGTTCGTGGCGTTCTCCTCCGCCGCCGGCCTGCTCGGCGGCCCCGGGCAGGGCAGCTACGCGGCGGCCAACGCGGCGCTCGACGCGCTGGCCGCGCACCGCCAGGCGAACGGTCTCAGCGGCACGTCGCTGCCGTGGGGGCTGTGGTCCGTGACCAGTTCCTTCACGTCGCACATGAGCGACGTGGACCTGGCCCGGATGCGGCGCACCGGGCTGGTGCCGCTCTCCGTAGAGCAGGGCCTGGACCTGTTCGACGCGTCGTTCGACCGGCCGGAGTCGCTGATCGCCCCGATCGGTGTCGACACCTCCGCCGCCCGCGACGCCGTGCCGCCGATGCTGCGCGGGCTCATGCGCGCCCAGGTGCGCCGAGCGGCGTCCGCCACCGCGGAGACGGCGGAGTCCTTCGCCGCGCGGCTGGCCGGCCTGACCGGCGCCGATCAGCAGCGGGCCGTCCTGGACCTGGTCCGTACCCACGTCGCGACCGTGCTGACGTTCGACGACCCGGGCGCGGTCGATCCCGGGACGCCGTTCAAGGACCTGGGGTTCGACTCGCTGACGTCGGTGGAGCTGCGCAACCGGCTCAGCGTCGCGGTGGACCTGAATCTGCCGGCCACGATCGCCTTCGACTACGCGACCCCGTCGGCGCTCACCGATTACCTGAGCGGCGAGCTGATCGGGGCCGCACCGGACCCGGCGCTCGCCGCGATCGTCCACCTGGAGGCCCTGGAGCGGACCGCCAAGGAGGCCGATCAGGCGTCGCCCGCGTGGCAGGATGTGGTGGCCCGGCTGCGGGCGTTGCTGGCCGGGTGGACGAGCACCGGGGAGCGGTCCACCGTGGGCGAGCAGATCCGGGAGTCCTCCGTGTCGGAGATCTTCGCCCTCATCGACCGCGAGATCGGCCGCCCCCTCGGCTGAGCGGGCCGCACCGGCCGCCAGGTCGGCGCGGCCCTCGGCTGAGCGAGCCGCACCGGCCGCCAGGTCGGCGCGGCCCTCGGCTGAGCGGGCCAGGACCGGAAACGCCGCTCGCCGGCCCCCGATCGGGGGCCGGCGAGCGGTTCTGCGTGCGGTTGTCGCTACAGAGAGGAGCGTTTATGCGGCGCCGAAGCGGCGGCGGAGCCGCGTCACGGCGAGCGCTCCCATGATGGCCGCCCGCCGCAGGGGAAGGGCACGGCGCATCCGCAGCACGGACAGGACGCTCCACAGCTGCGACTCGACGACGTGGTCCGGTGAGCCGTGGACGTCGTCGTGCTCGAGCACCCGCACGCCGGGCAGCGTCCGGACCAGCCGGGCCACGTCGGACCGCGGGATCACCTCGTCGCGCGAGCTCACGACGCAGCGCACCGGGATCCGGACCGCCGCCAGCTCCTCGTCGGTCAGGCCCCAGGCACTGATCTTCCCGGCCACCTCACCCGGCTGCGAGCCGGTCAGGTGGGCCAGGGTGTCCCGGGTGACCCGGGGGATGCCGCGCTGCCAGACCTGGTCGGTGAAGAAGTCGTGCACCGGCGCGCCCGCCAGCACGATCCCGCGCAGCCGCCGGTCGTGCGCGGCGGCGCGCAGCGCGAGGTGGCCGCTGAAGCTGAGCGCGAGCAGGTAGACGTCCACGCCGGCCGCGGTCTCCCCGAGCGCGTCGAGGATGTCCGGGATCATCCGCCAGCTGTCCCAGTCGTAGGACCGGGTGTTCTGACCGACACCCGGCAGCTCCGCCACCACACCGGTCATGCCCAGCTGCCGGACCAGCGGCAGCGCCGGCGCCCACTGCTCCTTGGTGCTGACGATGCCACCCATGATCAGCAGCAGCGGCCGGGGCGGGCCGGGCGACGGCTCCGTCGCCCAGCAGCGCAGCTCGCCCCGTGGTGTGTCGAGCCGCAGCGGCACGACACCGGTCCGCCAGGCGTCGTAGGCGGCGACCGCCTGGTCCAGCGCCTTCTGCCGGGTGGGTCCGTCGACGTACGGGAAGCGGGCCATCGTCCAGTGGCGGGACGCCGCCAGCAGGTCACCGGCCTCACGCAGTTCGGCGGCCGAGTTCGACCACTCGACCGCCCAGGATCCCGGCTCGCCGTCGTCGTCGTTGTCGATCCGGTCGAGCACCGCCTGGCACCGGTCCGGCGGGATCTGCTGCGACCGGGCGTGCAGGACGGCGAACTGTTTGAGTTCCGCGACGTCGTTCATGTCAGCCCTTGGCGAGCTGGCCGGCGAGCTTCCAGGTGCGCTGCCGCTCGGCCTCGGAATGGATCGCGGACTGGCTCAGCACGACGGCGTCGGCGCCGGCGTCGAAGTAGCGCTGGATGCCCTTGGCCACCACGTCCTCGTCGCCGATCAGGGCCACCGCCGCCGGGTGCGTCACGCCCTCCGCGGCGAAGAGGCGCCGGTAGGAGGGCAGGTCGGGGTAGTACCAGAAGCCCTCGTTCGCGATGGCCTGGACCTTCTCGACCTCGTCGGTCACCACCGCGGGAACGGCCGCGATGATCCTGGGCATCGGCCGGCCCGCCGCCTCCGCGCCCTTCGCGACGTCCGGGATGATGTGCTCGGCCAGCGCGCGCGGCCCGGCCAGGAACGGCATGGCCGCGTCGGCGAGCTCGCCGACCACGTGCAGCGCCTGCGATCCCACGGCCGCGACGACCACGGGCACACCGCCGCCGCCCGGCACCACGGCGGGCATGATCGGCTTCGCCGTGATCACCTCACCGGCGAAGTCCGGCTGCTGCCCGTCGAACACCTGGCGCAGCACGATCAGGGACTCGCGCAGGCGGCGGATGGGCCGCTCCCACCCGGGGCCGAAGGCGGGCTCCATCATGGCCTGCGCGCCGAGCCCGATCCCGAGGGTGAAGCGGCCGCCGGTGGCGGCCTGCGCGGTCTGCGCCTGCGAGGCGATGGTGAGCGGATGACGGGGCCACAGCGGCACCACGCCGCTGCCGATCTCGATGCCCGGCACCTCGCGTCCCACGATCGCGGCCGCCGTGATGGCGTCGTGGTCGAACAGCTGGGAGAACCAGGCCGACGTGACCCCGGCGTCAGCCGCCTCGCGGGTCTTCTCGATCAGCGTGTCGACGATGTTCGTCACCTCCGAGCCGACGTCGGCGGCAGGGGTGAGTATCACTCCGATGTGCTGCGTCATGTGGCCGGCCCTTCCACAGCTCAGACTGGGCGTTTCCTTACCCCGGACTCTGCGCACCGGGGCTAAAGCCTCGCTTGCGTGTGCGCGCCCGTGTCCCCCGCCGCACCACTCCCGTCAACTTGACGACCGATCGGTAAGCTGACTACGCTGGCGACACTGACCGACCGTTCGTCAAGTAGTGCGAGGGCATCGAAGTGACCGACGCGCAGCAGCTGCGTAACGACACGCCACAGGCGGCAGTGCAGGAGAAGGCGCCGTTCGTCTGGACCCGCCGCCACACGCTCATCGTCGTGGTGATCTGCGCGGCGCAGATCCTGGACACGATCGACATCTCGATCATGAATGTCGCCCTGCCGCAGATCAAAGGCGAGCTGGGCTTCAGCGAGGCGAGCCTCAGCTGGGTGGTCAACGGTTATCTCGTGACGTTCGGCGGCTTCCTGCTGCTGTGCGGGCGCGCGGGCGACATCCTCGGCCACCGGCGGGTCCTGCTGGCCGGTCTCGGCGTCTTCGCCGTCGCATCACTGGTCGCCGGCCTGGCCTCCGACGACTGGACCCTCGTCGCGATGCGGGTCCTGCAGGGGTGCGGCGCCGCGCTCATCAGCCCCATGACGCTGGCACTGCTGGCACGGATCTTCCCGGAGGGCCCGCGGGCGAAGGCGATCGCGGCGTGGGGCATGGCGGCCGGCCTCAGCGGCATCTTCGGCCTCGCCGTCGGCGGCCTGCTGACCATCGGGCCGGGCTGGCGCTGGATCTTCCTCATCAACCTGCCGGTGTGCGCGGCGGTGATCGCCGGCGCGCTGCTCTGGCTCGATCGCGACGAGCGGCCCGCCCGGCGCACCCAGCGCTTCGACCTCGTCGGCGCCGTCGCGTCGACGGCCGGCGTGCTGCTGGTCACCGTCGGCATCATCCAGAGCAGCCAGGAGGGCTGGAGCTCCCCGCAGGCCCTCGTGCCGTTCGCCGCGGGTCTCGCGCTCCTCGCCTACTTCGTCCTGCACGAGGGACGCGTGGCCAAGGACCCGCTGCTGCCGTTCTCGCTGGTCAAGATTCCCAACGTCGTCGGGGCCAACATCACCCAGGCGCTGGTCGGCAGCGGCATGTTCGCGATGCTCTACGTCGCCACGCTGTATCAGCAGGAGGTGCTGCACTACAACCCGCTGCAGACCGGCCTGGGTTACATCCCGCAGACGCTGATCATTCTGGTCTCCGCCCAGCAGACGCCCAGGATCCTTCAGGCCCTCGGCATCCGGGCCACCGTCGTCATCGGCTCGGTGATCGCCACGGTCGGCATGGCCCTGCTCGCACTGTCCGGCCCGGACGGCACCTACCTGGTCAACATCCTCGGTCCGTCGCTCATCATCGGTGTGGGCATGGCCCTGACCTTCCTTCCGTTGTCCCTGGCCGCCGGCATGGGCGTGCCCGACGATCAGCAGGGCGTCGCATCGGGCCTGATCAACGTGTCGCGCGTCACAGGCGGCGCCCTCGGCCTCTCCGTCATCGCCGCGATCGCCGCCGGCTACACCAGCCATCAGCTGCAGGCCGGTGTGGACCAGATCAACGCGGCGACCGACGGCTTCCAGCTCGGCTTCCTCGCCTCGGCCGGCCTGCTGCTGCTGTCGGTGTTCACCGCACTGCTGCTCCCTCGCAAGCCCGCCGCGGCAAGCTAGTATGCTAGTGATGACCGTCAATGTGTCGACTTCGTATGGTTGCTTTGTCCACGTGATCTTGCAGCAATCAGAAAAACAACGCTGAACACTGGCCATCGGCACGACATCTGATCCATACTGCGCCTCCAGAAACCAATTTCCGGGCCGCCCCCTTCACAGCGACCACGGAGATCTCGCGGCCCGCGCCCGAGCTTCACTCAGGGTGCGGCCATATGGTTGATGACGTGCACCAGAATCCGCAGACGCGGCCGCGTCTGCGGATTCTTGGCGTCCGCCGCATCGGCCTCCACCTGCGCAAACGCTCGCTCCCGAACCTAACGGGAAGCCGTCAGGGAGCACACCGAACAAATCGAGCTTGTTAACTATCTCAAGGCGACCTTGCACCTTGCATGTTGCCGACTATATTCTGCGACGATCGCCTACCGTGGCGTTGTTGACCAGTCAGGGACGGTCGTGGCATCGATGCCGATCGTCGTGCTATGGCACCGCACAAGGCGATGATCGCCGGAAAGAGCACCCAGGAAGCACGGGGGAAGGGCCACGCATCGTGACCGCGCGAGACGCTGAACTGCGGGAACTGAAGGATGCATTCAAGCTCGGCCAAAGCGGCTGCGGGACCGTCATCCTGCTGAGCGGGTCAGTCGGGATGGGCAAAACCGCGCTCGTCAACACGTTCCTCAATTACGTCACCCACGACCTGGAGCACCACGAAGACCCGGACGCACCGGACGGGGCCGGCGCCGGACCGCTCGTGCTCACCGCGTCGTGCTCGTTCGCCGAGCGGGCACTGCCACTGACCGTGATCAAACAGCTGTTCGGCAGCCCACAGCTGCCGGCCGAGCACCGCGCCGCGGCGGCCGCGCTCCTGAGCAACCAGGCCGTAGCCGCGCACCTCCTCGAGGACGATCCCTGCACCGGCGACGGCATCAACGCGTGGCAGGCCGAGGTCGCGCAGGGCCTGCTCGACCTCCTGCTCGGCCTGGTGGACCGCCGGTGCGTGGTCATCGCGGTCAACGACTTCGAGCACGTGGACTCGTTCTCGCTGCACGTCATGATGTACCTGCTGGTGCGGATCAGCACCGCACGCGTCGTGGTCGTGCTCAACGAGTCCACCAGCGCCCGCCCGCGCTTCCAGGCCATGAGGTCGGAGATTCTGCGGCAGCCGTATGCCCGCCACATCCGGTTACTCCCGCTGACCCGCGAGGGCGTCACCACCATGGTCGGCGAGTCGCTCAGCGCGCCGGCGACCGCCCAGCTCGCCGGCCCGCTGCACGAGATCAGCGGCGGCAATCCCCTGCTGCTGCGCGCGCTCATCGACGACTGCGCGCGCTCAGCCGTCGACGGCGAGGTGCCCGGAGTCGTCGTGGCCGACGCGTTCAGCGACGCCGTCATCCGATCGCTGCGCCGCTTCGGCGCGGAGGCCGTGCGGGCCGCGCGGATCCTGGCCGTGCTCGAGGAGCCTCCCCCGCTGCCCCTGCTGGCCCGGCTGCTGGCCTACTCGGTCGAGGTGACCGGCCAGCTCGTCGATCGGCTCGACGCCGCCGGCGTGCTCACCGGGCTGCGGTTCCGGCACCCGACGGCGCGCGCGGCGGTGCTGCGCGACTGCCAGGCCGACGAGCTGACCGGCATGCGCGAGCACGTGGCGCTCGTCCTGCACCGCTACGGCGCCCCCACCGGCGCGGTGCTCGCCCAGCTGCTCGCGGCGGGCTGCCCGGCCGCACCGTGGGCCACCGACCTGCTGCGCCGCGAGGCCCGCAAGGCGCTGGCCACCGAGGACTACGAGATCGCCCTGTCCTACCTCGAGCTCATCGGCGAACAGGCCGTCTCGCCGCAGGAGCGGACCGAGATCGACGCGTTACGCGCGACCGCGGAATGGCGGTTACATCCCTCCGAGGTGACGCACCGCTTTCCCGGCCTGCCCGCCGCGGTCCGCAAGGGGCATCTGCCCGACCGCGAGGCCGTCGCGGTCGTGCGCAACATGCTCTGGTACGGCCGGTACGACGCCGCCACCGAGGCCATCCGGGCGCTCGCCGACCGGAGCCCGGGCAGCACCGAACGGGCCGCCTTCTTCTCGTGGCTCGCCTGCACCTATCCGGGCCTGCTGCCGGGCCTGCCGTCCGTCCGGATCACCGAGGCACCGACCTCCGAACTACGCGCCGCCGACCTGCTCGGCGACCTGCTGCTGGGCAGACGGGCGCGCGACTCCGCCCTCGAGGCCGACTATCTGCTGCGCGGCTCGTCGCCGGTGGACGCGGCCCACTACCCGATGATCTCGGCCCTGGAGGTGCTCATCTACGCCGGGCACCTCGACGCCGCCGAACGCTGGTGCGCCGTGCTGATGGACAACGCGGCCCGGGTGCGCAGCTCCATCGGCACGGCACTGGTGTCGTCGTTACGCGCCGAGGCGGCCCTGCGCCACGGCGACCTGCCGGCGGCGGTCCGCCACGCCGGCTTCGCGATGAGCGCCCTGACCCCGGCCGGCTGGGGGGTGCGGCTCGGCGCCCCGCTGCACTGCCTGATCGCCGCGCACACCGCGATGGGCGAGCTGGACGAGGCCGCCCGCCTGGTCCAGCACGTGCCGCCCCGGGGCATCGCCGAGACCCGCTTCGGGCTGCTGTACTGGCACGCCCGCGGCCAGTTCTACCTCGCCACCGGGCAGGTGTACGCCGCGATCGAGGACTTCCAGGTCTGCGGCGACACGATGCGGCGCTGGGGGATGGACCGGCCCAACCTGGTGCCGTGGCGCACCGACCTGGCGCAGGCGCTGCTGCGCGCCGGCAAGGTCGACCGCGCCAGGGTCCTGGCCGAGGCCCAGCTCGAGCTCGCCGACGCCGGCGGCGGCCCGGCCCGCGGGGTCGCGCTCCGGGTGCTCGCGGCCGCGACCTCCACGCCGGGGCGGCGGCTCGCGTTGCTCACCCAGGCGGTCGAGGCGCTGGAGGACTGCGGCGACACCGTGGAGCTGGCCCGCACGCTGCACGAGCTGAGCGAGACCCATTTCTCGATGGGCAAGGCGTCCCGCGCCCGCGTGCTGGCCCGCCGGGCCCGGCGGATCGCCGAGACGTCACGGCTGCACCTCGGCGGACGGTCCGTGGTCGGCGAGGACCCGTCACGGGTCGGCACCGCCCCCGAAGCCGCCGCCGCGGCCGACGAGACGGTGTCGCTCACCGAGGCGGAGCGCCGCGTGGCGGTGCTGGCCGCGCAGGGATACACCAACCGGGAGGTCGGGCAGAAGCTGTTCGTCTCGGTCAGCACCGTCGAGCAGCACCTCAGCCGCGTGTACCGCAAGCTGAAGGTGAAGCGGCGCGCCGAGCTGGCGGCCCGGTTCCAGCGCACGCTGGCGATCACGCGGATCTCCGGCGTCCGCGCGATGGCCGACTGACCGCGCGACGCCCGGCCGGCAAGCGCGGCGCTGCCACGGAACGGCGCTCTCACTGAAAGGCGGAGAGCCTGACCGAAGCGCGGCGCCCCGCCGGAGGCGCACCGACCGGCTGAAAGCACAGCACGGCGTGCGTGTTTCGTTGGCGCGGGGTGCGCCGACGGCCCGCGGCAACCGCCGCGGGCCGGAAGCGGAAGGTCACGACTCGGCGACCGTGATCGCCATCACCGGGCAGATCGCGGCCGCGTCATGGACGCCGGCCTCGTGCTCCGCACCCGGATCGCTGGTCCGGAGCCACACGATGCCACTGTCCTCGTGCTGGTCGAAAACCTCGGGCGAAGCCATGACGCAGTGACCGGAGCTGATGCACCTGTCCTCGTCCACGGAAACACGCATGTGACTTCCCTTCTCGGGTCCGGGTGACGTCACCAGGTCACGGGCAATTCATGGACGCCATACACGAATCCCTCGTTCTTGAACTCGAGCTCGTCGGGGCGCACCGCGAGGGCGAGGGTGGGAATTCTGCGGTACAGCGTGCCGTAGACGGCCTGCAGCTCGACCCTGACCAGCGGGTGACCCAGGCACTGGTGCATGCCGAAGCCGAAGGCCAGGTGCTGGCGCGCGTCGCGGTGCACGTCCAGCCTGTCCGGGTCGGCGTAGGCCAGCTCGTCGCGGTCGCCGATCTCGGCCGGCATGATCAGTCCCTCGCCCGCCCGGATCAGCCGGCCCTCGATCTCGATGTCCTCCAGGGCGACCCGGCGGCGGCCGCCGTGCGTCACGGACAGGTACCGCAGCAGCTCCTCGGCGGCCCCGGCGATCAGCTTGGGGTCGTCGGTGTCGCGCAGCGCGGCGAGCTGCTCCGGGTTCGTGAGCAGGGCGAAGGTGCCCAGGGCGATCATGTCGGCGCTGGTCTCGTGGCCCCCGACCAGCAGCAGCAGGGCCATCATGGCGAGGTCCGGGCGGGTCATCTGCCCGGTCTTGAGCTGCTCGGTGGCCAGCTGCGACAGCAGGTCGTCGGCGGGGTCGGCGAGCTTGCGGCCGATCAGGTCGTCGAGATAGCCGACCAGCTCGAACTGCGCCGCCAGCGCGGTCTCCGCCGCGGTGTCCCGGTGGATGAGCAGCCGGCTCGTGCGCTGGAAGAATTCGTGGTCCTCATACGGGACGCCGAGCACGTGACAGATGACCAGTGACGGCACCGGCAATGCGAATGCCGACATCAGGTCGACCGGCTTCGGGCCGGCGAGCAGATCGTCGATGAGGTCGTCGACGATGCGCTGCACCGTCGGGCGCAGCTCCTCGATGCGCCGCACGGTGAATGAGGGGCTGAGCATCTGGCGCTGCCGGGCGTGCTCGGGATCGTCCATGGTGATGAACGTGCGGAGGTCCGCCGCACGGTCCCGGAAGCTCTCACTGACGTGCGGGTATCCCGGCAGCAGCGTGTCCGAGCCGACGCGCGGGTCGGCCAGCAGCGCGCGCTGCACGGCGTGCCTGGTCACCAGCCAGGGGGTGCTGCCGTCCCAGAGCCGGACGCGCACGAGCGGCCCCTCGGCCTGCAGCTCGCGCAGCGCCGGCGGGGGGTCCAGCGGGCAGCCCGCCGCGCGGGGCATGGGGAATGCGGGTAGGGCGTCCTGCACCCGGTCGGGAGCGCCGGTCGGCGACGTGGTCATGCTGGCTCCTTTGCTATTCGCGCGCTGTAGCCAAAACGACGTTTCGGATCCACTTGCCGATAGACGCTATCGGAGACGCCACACAAGGGAAGCCACGTGCCGAGAGAATGCGGATGTCGATTTCTTCATAGGGGTTTGTCCGCCGCGAATAGGGGTGGCGGAGGGGACACCCGCTACCGGCTTATGGTTTCCGCGAGTTTGTAGAATCGGAACGCGGCCCGGCGCCAGGTCCGGCCAGCATTTACCGGTATCGATCAATCTCGAAGGAGCCGGCCCAAGTGGTGAGCATGCCATCCCGTCCCGCTGATCGGCGGGACGCGACGCCGGTTGCCCTCGACGAGCCGATCGCCGGGCTGACCGACCCGTTCGCGGTAGGGGTGCACCGCCCGGTCGCCGCGGAAACGGCCGGGCCGGCCCTGCCGCCCTACGTCCGGCGCGAGCACGACGAGCGGCTCGACCGGGTGATCGACCGGGCGGTCGAAGGGCGCAGCGCCTTGGCGGTCCTCGTGGGATGGCCCGCCACGGGCAGGTCCCGCGCCTGCTGGGAGGCGGTCCACCGGCTGCCGGCGGGCTGGCGGCTGTGGCGTCCGCTCGACGAGCCCGACCCCGAGGCCGTCCTGGCGCGGCTGTCCCGGCCGGCCCCGCGGACCGTGGTGTGGCTGGACGGGATCGAACGCTACCTGGACGCCCCCGGCGGCGCCGGTGAGCGGTTCGCCGCCGCGCTGCGCGGCCTGCTCGCCGACGCCGGCCAGGCACCGGTCCTCGTGCTGGGCACGCTCTGGCCGTCGCACTGGGGACGGCTCACCCGCGGCGGCACCCCGCACGTGCTGGCCCGCGCGGTCCTGGGCGGCGCAGGCATCACCGTGCCCGGCGCGTTCACCGGCGCCGCGCTCGAGGACCTGCGGGCGGCGGCCACCGCCGACGGCCGGCTCCGCATGGCACTGGAGGAGGCCCGCGACGGCCGGGTCGCGCAGCGGCTCGCCGGGGCGCCGGCACTGCTGGACCGCTACCGTGCCGCCCCGCCCGCCGCCCGCGCGCTGGTCGACGCCGCGATGGACGCCCGCCGGCTGGGTCACCGCGCACCGCTGGCGCTCGGGTTCCTGGCGGCCGCCGCGCCGGCCTACCTGACCCACGCCGAGCGGGACGCCCTGGTCCAGGACTGGCTGGAGCAGGCGCTGGCCTACACGGCGGCGCCGTGCCGGGGCGCCGGCGCGCTCCTCGGCCGGGTCCGCCGGCACGACCCGGCCGACCTCGGCACCGGCGTGGCCTACCGGCTCGCGGACGTCCTCGACGAGCACGGCCGGCAGCAGCGCAGGAGCCAGGTGCCGCCGGCCGGGTTCTGGGCCGCGGCGGCGGCGCACACGTTCCCCGCCGACCAGGCGACGCTCGGTGAGGCCGCCCACGCGCGCGGCATGTTCCGCGACGCCGGGCAGTTGCACAAGAACGCCGCCGCGCACGGCGACCGCCGCGGTGTGCTGTACCTCCTGAGCGCCGCGACCCATCTCCGCACGGACGTCCGCACGATCCGCTGGACCGCCGAGCACACCACCCTCGACGACCCGGCCGCGGTCGCGTGGCTGCTGGACGGGCTGCGCGGGGCGGCCGCGCGGGACGAGACCACCGCACTGCTGCGACGTGATCCCGCCGGCCGGGTCCGCCTCGACGACCCGGCCGCCGTCGCCGGGCTGCTGGTGCGGCTGCGCGGGATGGACGCGGAAGGGCAGGTGACCGCGCTCGCCGGCCGCGCCGCCGAGCAGACCGCCCTCGACGACCCCGCCGCCGTCGCCACGCTCCTCGACGGGCTGCGCGGCGTCGGCGCGCACGACCAGGTCACCGCGCTCGCCAACCGCGCCGCACACCACACCCGCCTCGACGACCCCGCCGCGATCACCACACTCCTCGACGGACTCCGCGGCGTCGGCGCGCACGACCAGGTCACCGCGCTCGCCAACCGCGCCGCACACCACACCCGCCTCGACGACCCCGCCGCGATCACCACACTCCTCGACGGACTCCGCGGCGTCGGCGCGGACCACCAGGTCACCGCGCTCGCCGACCGGGCCGCCGCCGACGCCCCGCTCGACGACGCCTTCGCCGTGACCCAGCTGCTGGACCGGCTGGCCGAGACCGGCACGGACCGGCAGGTCGCCACGCTCGCCGACCGCGCCGCGGCGCACGTCCCGGTCGACGACCCGGCGCGCGTCGCGGGGCTCCTCGACGGGCTGCACGCGGTCGGCGCCGACCAGCAGGCCGCCGCGCTCGCCGACCGCGCCGCCGCGTAC
>NZ_JBVJIJ010000017.1:25644-77014 GCF_055586325.1 Dactylosporangium sp. NPDC051087
GCGCACACCCCACTCGACAACCCGGCCGCCGTCGCCCAGCTCCTGGACCGGCTGGCCGAGACCGGCGCACACGACCAGGCCGCCACGCTCCTGCGCCGTGACCCCGCCGGTCACGCCGCGCTCGACGACCCGGCGTCCGTCGCGGGGCTCCTCGACGGGCTGCACGCGGCCGGCGCCGACCAGCAGGCCGCCGCGCTCGCCGACCGCGCCGCCGCGCACACCCCACTCGACAACCCGGCCGCCGTCGCCCAGCTCCTGGACCGGCTGGCCGAGACCGGCGCACACGACCAGGCCGCCACGCTCCTGCGCCGCGACCCCGCCCGCCACGCCGCCCTCGACCGTCCCGCCGCGGTGGCCTGGCTGCTGGACAGCCTGGGCAGGGCGGACGCGCACGACCAGGTCACCGCGCTCGCCGAGCACGCCGCCGCCGGCGTCCCGCTCGACCACCCGGCGCTCGTGGCCCGGCTGCTGCAGGCACTCGGCGACGCCGGCGCGGCCGGCCAGGCCGCCGTGCTCGCCGGCCGCGCCGCCGCCGACGCCCCCCTCGACGACCCCGCCGGCGTGGCCCGGCTCCTCGGTGGGTTGCGCGGGTTCGGCGGCACGCCCGGACCGGCCGCGACGCTGCTGCAGCGCCGGCCCGCGGCCCACGTGTCGATCGACGACCCGGCCGCGGTGGCCGGACTGGCGGACAGGCTGCGCGAGGCCGGCGCGCACGACCAGGTCACCCTGCTGGCCGATCGGCTGCCGGCCGAGGGACGGTTCGACCTCCAGCGCGGCGACGGCGCGCAGTACCTGTTCGGGCGCGAGCCCGACGGCCGGCCGGCGGAGCCCTGGGGCTGGGCCGACCTGTACTGACCCCGTGCTGAACCTGGACTGACCTGGGACGACTAGAGCCGCTTTAGTCAGCGACCCCATGCTGGCTGCACGCACCGGATCGCGGCAGAAGGGACGTCCATGGCCGACAGCATCGTCTTCACCGGTCTCACCGAACTGGTCAATCTCCGCTACGAGGGCAACTCCCCGGACACGCCCGAGGTCGGGGACGCCGACTCCTACGACACCGTGCTGCTCGACGGTGAAGGCAACAAGGTCGGCACGCTCTCCGGCCGTGGCAAGGTCGCGTACCAGCGGCCCGGCGACAACCACGTGATGATCCACTACACGGAGGAGCTCGTCCTGGCGGACGGCACCGTTTCCATCGAAGGCTGGATCGACGCCAACGACATCCAGGCGGGCCAGTGGGTCACCCTGGGCGCCACCGGCGCCAGCGGCCCGTACAAGGGCTGGACGGGCGTCCGCATGCTCCGCATCAAGGAGCCGCACAAGGTGATGGACGCCGCCGTCTTCCTGTTCGGCTGAGCCTCCGCCGTCATGTCCGGTCGGTGCGCCCGACCGGCCGGACCGGCTCAGCGTCCATCAGCGCTCACCCTGGTCTTCCGGGCCCGGTGGCGGGCTTCCGCGCGCCCGGCCCATCAGAGGAGGTGCCGCACCATGACCGAAACACTCATGGAGGAGTGCCGTCTCGAAGGCGGCCCGGTCCACCTACCGGACCGCCTTCGCACGGCGCTCGTCCCGGTCGGAGACCTCAAGGTCAAGCTCAGCTTCTCCAACGGCTGGGAGCACTTCGAACGGGTCGCCGAGTTCACCGAGAACGGAGTTCCGATCTTCCGCTGGACCATGTGCACGAAGGTCGCGGAGTAGCCCGCAGCACGCGGCCCGGCAACGGAAAAGGCCGGCACGGAAGGGGATTCCTCTCCGTGCCGGCCTTCGATGCTGTCCGGCCCGCTCGCCGGGTCACCGGCCCGCGCGCGTCACCAGGTGACCGGCAGCGAGGACACGCCGTCGATCGCGCACACGCCGTTGATCGCGACCGTCTCCTTGTAGGGCAGGTCGTCGACGTCGACGGCGAGCCGCAGCGTGGGAATCCGGCGCACCAGCGTGCGGAAGGTGATCTCCAGCTGCGCCCTGGCCAGGTTCTGCCCCAGGCACTGGTGGATGCCGTAGCCGAAGGACACGTGGTGCCGGTCGCCGCGGCGCACGTCGAACTCGTCCGCGTTCGGGAAGGCGTCCTCGTCGCGGTTGGCCGAGGTGAGCGAGAACATCACCCCTTCACCGGCCTTGATGGTGACCCCGCCGATCTCGATGTCCTCCGTGGCGACGCGCGGCAGGCCGTCGGTGGTCGGTTGGAAGCGCAGCATCTCCTCGACCGTCTTGACCACCAGGTCCGGGTCGTCGCGGAGCTCGGCGAACGCGTCCGGGTTGCGCAGCAGGGCGATGGTGCCCAGCGCGATCATGTTCGACACGGTCTCGTGCCCGGCGACGAGCAGGAGCATGGCCATGCCGACCAGCTCCGGGTGGGTGAACACCTCGGTCTCCCGGTTGCGCACGACCAGGCGGCCGAGCAGGTCGTCGCCGGGGTCGCGTTCCTTGCTGGTGACCAGGTCCTCCATGAACTGGTTCAACGCGACGCCCGCCGCGAACTGCTCCTCCGGGGTACTGGTCACCAGCAGCAGCACCGCGGTCTGCGCCTGGAAGTACTTGCGGTCCTCGTCGGGCACGCCGAGCAGCTCACTGATCACCATGGCCGGCACCGGCGCGGCCAGCTCGTGGTACAGGTCGGCCTTGTTGCCGGCGGCGAGCATGGCGTCGATCCGCTCGTCCACGATCTCCTGGATGCGCGGGCGCAGCCCGGTGACCCGCCGCATGGTGAACTCGTTGACCACCATCCGCCGGGGCGCGTTGTGCTCCGGCGGGTCGAGACCGATCAGTGCCTTGCTGGCCCCGGCGAACCCTTCGCGCAGCTGCTGCTGCAGCATCCTGTGCTGCGGGAACTTCGGGTCGAAGCGGTCGGAGCTGAGCCTGGGGTCGGTGAGCAGCGCACGGACGTGCTCGTGCCGGGTGACCAGCCACACCTCCTGCTCGATGCGGTGCAGCATTACCCGGACGATCGGCTCCTCCGCGCGCAGCTGGGCGTACTCCTCCGGCGGGTCGAACGGGCAGCGGCGCGCGATCGGGAACTCCAACGGTTTCGTCATGCATGACCCCTCAGATCGGCAACCAGTACAACGCCGGCAGGGCCGGACGTCTGCGCGGCCCGCATCGCCGAACCGAGCCAGGTCGATGCCCCCCGCGCCGTCAGCATGGTGCGGCCGGCTAAAGCGGCCCTAACCCCGCCGGCTAAAGCGTCCCTAACCCCGCCGGTCCCGAGTGGAGCGCCGCTTTAGCCGACGCTCGCATCCTGGCGACCCGAAACCCCGAGCGCGGGCGGACGAGACGCCGCCCGGGCGAGCCCCGCCGGAGCCGACACGTGATCGAGCAGCTGTTGCCCGCCCCGGTGAGCGCGGCCGAGGCGTTCGGCGACGTCCCCGGCGAGGACCCGTTCCCGGGCGAGGAGTGGCTGGTCGAGCGGGCCGTCGAGGGCCGCCGCCGCGAGTTCGTCACCGCCCGCCGCTGCGCCCGCGAGGCGCTGCGCGGGCTCGGCCTCCCGCCGGCGCCGATCGGGGCGGGTCCGCGACGGGAGCCGCTGTGGCCGGCCGGGGTGGCCGGCGCCATCACGCACTGCACCGGCTACCGGGGCGCCGCGGTCACCCGGATCGGGGACCTCGCCGGCGTCGGCATCGACGCCGAGCCGGACGCGCCGCTGCCGGACGGCGTCGACGAGGCGGTGACCACGGCCGGTGAGCGCAGCATGCTCGCCGCGCTCACCGCGGCCGACCCGACCGTCCACTGGGGACGGTTGCTGTTCAGTGCCAAGGAGTCGGTGTTCAAGGCGTGGTATCCGCTGACCGGCCGGATGCTCGACTTCGTCGAGGCGGCGCTCACCATCGATCCGGTGTCCCGCACGTTCCGGGCGAGGGTGCTGGTCGACGGCCGCCGCACCGACGGCGGACCGCCGCTGATCGACTTCGAGGGACGGTTCCTGGCCGCGCGGGGGCTGCTGCTGACCGCCGTCACCGTCCCGTGAACCGTGCCCCTGCTCACTGTTCCTGGTCGGCCTTCAGGGAGGCGGTGAGGCTGAGCCAGGCGGCCCGCTCGGCGGCCGTCAGGCACCGCTCCGGCCGGTCGTGCTCCGGCGACGCCGGAAACACCGCCGCGTCCCGCGCGCCGTGCCGCGTCTCAGGGCCGGTCCCAGTGTTCGATTCGGCCTCCTGGCGGTGCCACTCCGCCGGCATCCAGATGGACGCGCCGAACAGGCTCAGCGCGGTCACCGCCCACGTCCCGCCACGCCGGATCCACCGCACGGCGGGAGACCTCCAGATCGCGGCGAGCGACGAGCGGATCGATGACATCAGGCGCTCCTGGGGAGGGAGCCCCAGTACAGGGAGCCGCGCTTGAGGAACGCTAAAGCGCCGGCGGCCCGAGGTGCCCGGGGGAGACACCTCGGACCGCCGACGGGTCAGGCGATGCCGGTGCCCGGCACGTCGAACACCCAGCCGTTGTTCCAGAACCAGTGCTTCAGCGAGGCGTCGGTACCGCGGGCGAACACCTGCAGCTTCCCGGCACCGTCCATCGTCACCGCGGGTGTGCCGGTGACCCCCGAGCCCGGCGCGTCGAACACCCAGCCGCCGGACCAGTACCAGTGCTTCAGCGAACCGTCCGTGCCGGCCGCGAACACCTGGACGGCGCCGTTGCCGTCCACCATCGTCGCCGGGGACCCGCCGACACCGGTGCCGGGGACGTCGTGCACCCAGCCGTTGTTCCAGAACCAGTGCTTCAGCGACGAGTCCGTGCCACGGGCGAACACCTGCAGCTTCCCGGCACCGTCCATCGTCACCGCCGGCGTACCAGTGACCCCGAGCCCGGCACGTCGTACTGCCAGCCGTTGCTCCAGTACCAGTGCTTCAGCGAACCGTCCGTGCCGGCCGCGAACACCTGCAGCGCGCCGTTGCCGTCCACCATCGCCGCCGGGGAGCCGGCGATGCCGGTGCCGGGCACGTCGAACACCCAGCCGTTGCTCCAGAACCAGTGCTTCAGCGACGAATCGGTGCCGCGGGCGAAGATGTGCACCGAGCCGTTGCCGTCGACGAGGGTCGACGGGCCCGCGTCCGTCCCGTAGAGCCGGTCGACGATGAGCTGCGCGTCGTGGACCTCGGCGCGGTACGCGGCCGGGAACGCCGAACGCTGCACGCCCTGGCAGATGTCGCCGATGTCGCCGCTCGTCCAGCCGTTGTTCGGGTAGATGCGCAGCATGGCGTCGAGGAACGCGTTCGTGGCGTAGACCGGGTCGATGAGCTGCGCCGGCGTGCCCCAGCCCTGCGACGGGCGCTGCTGGAACAGCCCGAGGCTGTCGTGGTCGACGGCCTGCGTGTAGTTGTGCAGGGTCGTCTCGGTGATGGCGGTGGCGACCGCGATGACCGCCGCGCGAGCGGGAAGGCCACGGCCGCGCACGACGCTGACGATCGCCCGGGCGCACGAGATGTTGTAGCCGTTGACGGCCCCGCCGAGCCGGCTGCCGTTCATCTGCGGGGCGAGCTGCTGGGCGAGGCTCGTGTCGGCCGCGGTCGTTCCTTCCGGGGTGCAGCCGGTGTACGAGGGCGCCGCGAGCCGGCCGGAGACGGGCCCGCCGGCCGGGCCGGGCAGCGCGCCCGGTGGCACCGGGTCGGCGTGTGCGGTGCCGGCGCCGGCGAGGAGCAGGCCGGCGACGACGGCGGCGGCCGCGACCGTTCGCACGGTGCGTCTGACGAGTGTCATGAGGGGTTCCTTCGATGTGTCGGGGCAGGGAACGGCGCGGTCCGAGGTGCTCGAGCTGCACCTCGGACCGCTTGGTGGGTCAGGCGATGCCGGTGCCGGGGACGTCGTGCACCCAGCCGTTGTTCCAGAACCAGTGCTTGAGCGAGGCGTCGGTGCCGGTGGCGAAGACCTGCAGCTTCCCGGCGCCGTCCATGCTCACCGCGGGTGTGCCGGTGATCCCGGTGCCGGGCACGTCGAACTGCCAGCCGTTGGACCAGTACCAGTGCTTCAGCGAACCGTCCGTCCCGGCCGCGAACACCTGCAGCGCGCCGTTGCCGTCCACGAGCGTCGCCGGGGACGCGCCGATGCCGGTGCCGGGCACGTCGTGCACCCAGCCGTTGTTCCAGAACCAGTGCTTCAGCGACGAGTCGGTGCCGCGGGCGAAGATGTGCAGCTTGCCGGCCGGGTCCATCGTCGCGGCAGGCCTGCCGGTGATCCCGGTGCCGGGCACGTCGTACTGCCAGCCGTTGCTCCAGTACCAGTGCTTCAGCGACCCGTCCGTTCCGGTGGCGAACACCTGCAGCGCGCCGTTGCCGTCGACCAGCGTCGCCGGGGAGCCGCCGATGCCGGTGCCGGGCACGTCGAACTGCCAGCCGTTGTTCCAGTACCAGTGCTTGAGCGAGGCGTCGGTGCCGCGGGCGAAGATGTGCAGCTTGCCGGCCGGGTCCGCGATCACCGCGGGCCTGCCGGTGATGCCGGTGCCGAGCACGTCGTACTGCCAGCCGCCGGACCAGTACCAGTGCTTCAGCGACCCGTCCGTGCCGGTCGCGAACACCTGCACGGAGCCGCTGCCGTCCACCATCGCCGCCGGGGAGCCGGCGATGCCGGTGCCGGGCACGTCGAACACCCAGCCGTTGCTCCAGAACCAGTGCTTCAGCGACGAGTCGGTGCCGCGGGCGAACGCGTGGACCGAACCGTTGCCGTCGACCAGCGTCGACGGGCCGATCGCGTCCGGGGCGACGTTGTCGCCGCAGTTCCGGCTCCGCTCCATGTACGAGTTTTCCCGGGCGTCGTCGGTGATGTCGGTCGGGGACCCGTTGATCCAGGCGTGGACCGCCCGCCAGTTCCCTTCGCTGTTCTGGTTCTGCTGCTCGTAGTGCAGGTGCGGGCCGCTGCTCGACTTGCCGGTGTTGCCCGTCCTCGCCACGTACTGGCCCTGCTCGACGCGTTGACCGTCGGCGAACTGGTACGAGTTGACCTGCAGGTGCAGGTACAGGGTGCGCCAGCCGTTGTCGTGCATGATGCTGACCTGGTAACCGCCGGACTCGCTGTGGCCGCGGTAGGCGATCCCGCCGGCGGAGGCCTGGTATTACACCCGCGGCGACCGGGCCGAGCCGGGCGCCGACGAGTGGGACGGCTGGGGGTTCGTGGCCACGGACGACATCCCCCTCGAGGAGCACCCGTCCCCCGTCATGCCGGAGTGCTGGTTCGCCGTGACGCCGAAGGCGTCGCAATAGGGCATCGCGGCTATCGCCGGCGTATGCGAAACCGCATACGCCCGTGCAACGGGTGCCCGGCTTCGATGGCGGTATGACTGAACCTCTGACAGCGCCGTCCCGCCGTACGGGCAGGATCGTGCTGCTGATCCTGGCGGTCGCCGGCCTGGTGTGCGCCGTCTACGCGGCGCGGATGCCGCTCACGATGGCCGCCCCGCGGTGCCTGGCCGGGCAGTGGCACGGGTGCTACGACACGGAGAACGGTGTCGTGCTCATGACGCTGGCCGGGTTGCCGCCCGCCGTCCTGGTGGCGTGGCTGCTGGCGTACCGGCGGCGGGCGCCCGCCGGGACGTCGCCGTGGCGGATGTCGCTGGCCGAGGTGGGCATGGTCTACGGGACGGTGCCGTTCGTGTGGATGACCATGATGCCGGGCCCCGGGGCGGGTGTCGTCCCCGGCCGGGTGAGCCTGGTCCCGCTGCGCGACCTCGTCACGATGGGACCGATCGGCATCGGCGGGAACCTGCTGGTCTTCGCGGCGCTGGGGTGCTTCGCGCCGATGCGGTTCGCGGCCCTCGCCTCCGTGCCGAGGGTCCTGGCGCTCGGGGCGGCCTGCTCGGTCATCGTCGAGACCGCCCAGTTCGTGCTTCGGCTTGACCGGGTGTCCTCGGTGGACGACGTCCTGGTCAACGCGACCGGCGCCGCGCTGGCCGCACTGGTGTCGCGGCCCTGGTGGCGATCTGATTCGCGCGCATCGCGCGGCTTATAGGCTGCCGGCATGCGCGTACTCATCGTGGAGGACGAGCCGTACCTGGCCGAGGCCGTCCGTGACGGTCTGCGGCTGGAGGCGATCGCCGCGGACGTCGCCGGGGACGGCGACACCGCCCTGGAGCTGCTCAGCGTCAACTCCTACGACATCGCGGTCCTGGACCGGGACATCCCCGGCCCGTCCGGCGACGAGGTCGCCCGGCGGATCGTCGCCTCCGGCAGCGGCATCCCGATCCTGATGCTCACCGCCGCCGACCGCCTCGACGACAAGGCGTCCGGGTTCGAGCTCGGCGCCGACGACTACCTCACGAAACCCTTCGCCCTGCAGGAGCTCGTGCTCCGCATCAGGGCGCTGGACCGCAGGCGCGGGCACAGCAGGCCACCGGTGCGGGAGATCGCCGGCCTGCGGGTGGATCCGTTCCGCCGCGAGGTGTACCGCGACGACCGGTACATCGCGCTCACCCGCAAGCAGTTCGCCGTCCTCGAGGTGCTCGTCACCGCCGAAGGGGGCGTCGTCAGCGCCGAGGAGCTGCTGGAGCGCGCCTGGGACGAGCACGCGGACCCGTTCACCAACGCCGTGCGCATCACCGTCTCGGCACTGCGCAAACGGCTCGGCGAGCCCGGGATCATCGCCACGGTCGCCGGGGTCGGGTACCGCATCGACACCGCACGACCGTGAACAGGGCACCGGGCGTGAGCGTCCGCCTCAGACTGACCCTCAGCTACGCGGGATTCCTTTTGCTCGCGGGCGTGCTGCTGCTGGCCACCGTGTGGGTGTTCCTGCTGCGCTACGTGCCCAACCCGTCAGGTGCCGCACCCGGTCCGCGCGTGCCGTTGCTGCGCGGCCCCAGCCGCGACGACCTCCTGGCGGCCTTCGCCCCGCGGGCCGCGCAGGTGCTGGTGTTCCTGCTGGTGTTCGGGCTCGCCGGAGGGTGGTTCCTCGCCGGTCGCATGCTCACCCCGCTCACCCGCATCGCCGACGCCACCCGCAAGGCCACGAACGGCTCGCTGTCCCACCGGATCCGGATGCCCGGCCGCAACGACGAGTTCCGCGAGCTGGCGGACGCCTTCGACACCATGCTCGCCCGGCTCGAGGCGCACGTCGCCGAGCAGCGGCGGTTCGCCGCCAACGCCTCCCACGAGCTGCGCACTCCCCTGGCCATCTCGCAGGCGCTGCTCGACGTGGCCCACAGGGACCCGACGCGGGACCCGGCCGAGCTCGTCGAGCGGCTCCGGGCCGTCAACACCCGGGCGATCAACCTCACCGAGGCGCTGCTGCTGCTCGGCCGCGCCGACCGGCGGTCGTTCCCCCGGGAACCCGTCGACCTGTCCCTCCTGGCGGAGGAGGCGACCGAGACGCTCCTGCCCCTCGCGGAGCGGCACGGCGTCACCGTCGAGACCACCGGCGACGTGGCACCCGCCCTCGGGTCACCCGCGCTGCTGCTGCAGCTGACGACGAACCTCGTCCACAACGCGATCGTGCACAACCTGCCGGAGCGGGGCACCGTGCGGGTGACGACCGGCGTCCTGCCCGGCGCGGTCGTGCTCGCCGTCGAGAACACCGGCGGGACGCTCACCCCGGAGTCGGTGGCCACGTTCGTCGAGCCGTTCCAGCGCGGCACCGAACGCGCGCACACCACGCACGAGGGCGCCGGCCTGGGCCTGGCGATCGTCAGGAGCATCGCCACCGCCCACGACGGCACCCTCACCCTCACCGCCCGCGCCGGCGGCGGCCTCCGCGTCACGGTGCGGCTGCCGCCGGCCGACCGGCCCGAAAGACCCTGACGCGCCGGCGTCAGGCGCGGTACGCGGTAGACCACGCCGTCACCGCCGGGAACGAGCCCCAGTTGTTGCCGGCCGGGACGTGTTGTCGTGCGCGAGCGCCGTCGGCACGATGTCGGCAGCGGTGACCGGAGAGTGCGGCGCCAGAGCGACGCAGGGCTGCATTCACAATATGGAAGCTCCTTGCAGGATCGCCGCGAAGATCTGGAAACTAGCGCATCGGCGGTTGCGCCCCGGTGACCGTTGAGGCTAGATTCGCTTCCGGGATGCCGGATTCAGCTGGCAAAACGGGTTCGTGCACATACTGCAACAACATTGCAGAAGGTGGGGACGGCAGCGGTGAACGGTCCAGCCACGACCGCCGCGATCGAGGCAGTGGCAACCCGCGCGTTGGACCATCCGTACAAGATCTGGGGCTTCGGCGAAGGCATGGCGCTGCTCGGCGTCCTCGGGGCCGGGGAGCGGCTGCGGCGACCGGCGTGGATCGACGCGGTGGCGGACCTGGTCGGTCCTTCGCTCTCCCGGCCGGCCGGGCCCACCGATCACCTGATCCCGGTCGACGTGCTCGTCGAGCTGGCCCGGCTGCGGCCGGCGGTCACCGTGGACGCGGCCCTGCACCGGTTCCGGACCGCGGTGCTCGGCGCCGCGCGGCCCGTGGCCGGCAGGCCTGCCGTGCACCGGCCCGACCTGCCCGGCCTGAGCACGACGATCTGGGTCGACTGCCTGCACACCGACGGTCCCGGGCTCGCCGCGACCGCCGGCCACCGAGTCGCGGCGGAGCAGGTCGAGGACGTCGCGGCGGTGCTGCAGGACGGGACCGGCCTGTTCAGCCACGGCTACGACGCCGGCGACGGCACGGCCAACGGGGTGCACTGGGGCCGCGGGCAGGGCTGGGCACTGCACGGGCTGCTCGCCGCCGGGGCACCGCTGCGGGGCCGGCTCGACCGGCTCCTGACCGCACTGTCCGGCCATGAGCGCGACGGCACGTGGCGCACCATCGTCGACGACCCGGACGCGCCGGTCGAGCTCAGCGTCAGTGCCCTGGTCGCCGCCGGCACGCTGCACGACCCGGCGTGGGCGGCGCTGGGTGCGCGGGCGCTGAACGCCGCCGTCGCCGGGCTCGACGCCGGCGGCGGGCTGCCCGTCTCGGCCGCCACGCCGGTCGGCCCGCCGGCCGTCTACCTGGACCGCGACACCGGCGTCTTCCCGTGGGGTCAGGGACCGCTGCTGCTCGCCCTGCTGTCCGCCGATCAGGAGGCGCGATGAAGATCGAGACGGTGGAGGCGTTCGTCCTGCGGGTCCCGCCCGCCGAGACCTACTGGGGCGCCCGGACGTGGAGCGCCGACCGGGGAGCGGAGCTCGGCACCTATCCCGTCACGGCCCGCCGGCGGTATGCGTACTCCAGCACCATCGACACCGTGCTGGTCCGGGTCGTCACGTCCGACGGCGTCGCCGGCTGGGGCGAGTGCAAGGCGCCGGTGGCCGCCCCGGCGACCGCCGCGCTCGTCACCGAGCTCCTCACGCCGATCGTGGCCGGCAGCCGCGTCGACGAGATCGCAGTCACCTGGGAGCGCATGTACGCGGCGATGCGGGTCCGCGGCCACGACAGCGGCTTCTGGCTCGAGGCGCTGTCCGGGCTGGACATCGCGCTGTGGGACGCGTGGGGGCGGACCCTGCGGCAGCCGGTGCACGCGCTGCTCGGCGGCGCGTTCCGCACGAGCGTGCCGGTGTACGCGTCAGGGATCCCGGCGGGACCCGACACCGGGCGGGTGCGCGCCGAGGCGGACCGGCTCACCGCCGGCGGGTACACCGCGATCAAGGTGGCGATCGGCACCGACCCGGCCGCGGACGTCGCCTGCGTCGCCGCCGTCGCCGAGGCGCTCGGCACCGGTGGCCGCGTGTACGCCGACGCCGCCGGCCAGTACGACCAGCGGCAGGCGCTGCGGGTCGGCCGGGCGCTCGACGAGCTCGGCGCCGGCTTCTTCGAGATGCCGGTCCCGCCCGAGCACATCGACGGCTACCGTGACCTGGCGCTTCGCCTCGACACGCCGCTCGCCCTGGACTCGCTGGCGACCCGGCACCGGGCGCTGGACTTCCTGCGGGTCGGCGCGCTGCACGTCCTGCAGCCCGACGTCTGCCGGGCCGGCGGCATCACCGGCGTGATGCGCATCGCCGCCCTCGCCGACGCGTTCGGCGCGGTCGCCACCCCGCACGTCAGCATCGGCTCCGCGGTGCACTTCGCCGCCAGCCTGCAGTGCGCCGCCGCCATCCCCAACTTCGAGGTCTGCGAGCACTGGATCGGCACCAACCCGCTCGGCGTGCCGGTCGCGCCCGACCTGGACCTGCCCAGCGCCGGTCACCGCACCGTCACCGGCGGCGCCGGTCTGGGCATCACCGTCGACGAGCAGGCCGTGCGCGCGATGGCCCGTCAGGCCAGGTGACTGACCCGGCCCGAGGTGGCGTGCTGCTCGTAGGCGCTCTCGGCGTGGATGACGAGGTCGAGGCCGCCGCGCTCGTGCTCCGGGGCGACGCGGAAGCCGACGGTCCGGTCGATGGCCTTCGCGACCACCCAGGTGACGGCGAACGCGTACACGGCGACGACCAGCACCGCGAGGGACTGCCGGCCCAGCAGGTCCAGCCCGCCGCCGAAGATGAGCCCCTCGTCGCCGCCGGTGACCGTCGCGGTGGCGAGGACGCCGATGAGGACGGTGCCGATGAGGCCGCCGATGCCGTGGACGCCGACGACGTCGAGCGAGTCGTCGTAGCCCATCTTGTACTTGAGGCCGACGGCGTAGCAGCAGGCGACGCCGGCGATGGTGCCGATGGCGAGGGCGCCGAGCGGGTTGACGGCACCGCACGACGGGGTGATCGCGACGAGGCCGGCGACCGCGCCGGAGGCGGCGCCCAGGGTGGTCGGGTGCCCGTCGCGCCAGCGTTCGACGATCAGCCAGCCGCCGACCGCGGCGGCGCCGGCGACCTGCGTGTTGAAGAAGGCGGTGGAGGCGACGCCGCCGGTGGTGAGCGCGGAGCCGGCGTTGAAGCCGAACCAGCCGAACCACAGCAGCCCGGCGCCGAGGATGACCAGCGGCAGGCTGTGCGGCCGCATCGCCTCGGTGCGGAACCCGAGCCGTGGCCCGAGGACGATCGCGAGGGCCAGGGCGGACGCGCCGGAGTTGACCTCGACGACGGTGCCGCCGGCGAGGTCGAGGATGCGCAGGTGGGTGGCGATCCAGCCGCCGCCGAACACCCAGTGCGCGATCGGCACGTACACCACCAGGACCCAGATCGCGACGAACGCGATCCATGAGCCGAACTTCGCGCGGTCGGCGATCGCCCCGCTCAGCAGTGCCGCGGTGATGATGGCGAACATCAGCTGGAACCCGGCGAACGCCATCGTCGGCACCGAGCCGGTGAGGTCCTTCGGCCCGATCCCGGCCATCCCGGCGTGTTCGAGGGAGCCGATCAGGCCGCCGTGGTCCTCGCCGAACGCGAGGGAGTAGCCGGCGAGCAGCCACACGACGGTGACGACGGCGAGGCAGGCGAACGACATCATGAGCATGTTGAGCGCGCTCTTGATCCGCACCATGCCGCCGTAGAACAGTGCCAGGCCCGGCACCATCAGCAGCACCAGTGCCGCGCTCACCAGCAGCCAGGCGGTGTCACCCGCGCTGAACCCCTCCGGCATCCCGGACCCCTCCCCTTCCGCATGTGGTCCGTGATCGCCGTTGATCGCGTGGCATGCAGCGTCGCGGCCCCGCGTTTCACCCGTTGTTCAGCATCGTTTCGAACATGTTTCCTGCGTGACACGCACGACCTGAACGAAACGTCAGGCGACCCGCCGGGTGTACAGGTATCCGTGCAGCTGCCCGGCCAGCTCCCAGGCGAGCGGCTCACAACCGTCGGCGGCCGCGTGCTCGATGACCGCGACGATCTGCGGCAGCTCGGCGTCCAGCCACGCGAGCGCGACCTGGACGTCGCCGCCGAAACACGCGTACTGCACCCCGGGCGCGGCCGGGGCGGCGAGGTCCGGGCGGTGCAGCCGTACCGCGTCCGCGATCCGGATCGCGAAGAACTGCCGCAGCCGGTGCAGCGCCGCGGTGCGCACCTCCGCGGGGTCGGCGGTCCGCGCGCGGTGCCGGCCGAGCTCCCGGGCCGGGGCGAAGAGCCGGTGCCGGCCGGTCGGCGACGTGCGGAGCAGGCCGGCGCCGGTCAGCTCGTCGAGGATCTCGCCGGTCTGGTCCTCGGCGCGGCCGAGCAGCGCGCAGACGGCCGGAAGTGCCAGGTCCGCCTCCGGTGCCAGGGCCAGCAGCCGCAACGCGCGCGCCGCGGGCGGGGAGAGCGTCGCGTAGCCGGCGGCCGGGTCGGCGCCGGGCGACTCCCGCGGCCGCCGCTCGGCGGCCACGGCACGCGCGGCGGCGCCCGCCATCGGACCGGCGGCCCTCGGCCGGGGCACGGCCGGCGCGTCCGGCCTCCCCGGCCGCGTGGACAGCGCCGGGTCGCGGACCCAGTGCTGGCGGAGCACCCGCTGCCGGCTCTCGGCCAGCTCGGGGCCCGGGTCGATGCCCAGGTCCTCGTCGAGGCGCCCGCGGACCACGTCGTACGCGCGCAGCGCCTCGGCCTGCAGTCCGGTGGCGGCGAGCGCCACCACGTAGTGGCCCCACAACGGCTCGTGCAACGGGTGCCGCGTGGTGAAGGCGCGCAGTATCGGCAGCGACCGGTCGTGCCGCCCGGCGGCGTCGGCGAGCGCCGCGTGCCGCAGCACGGCGGCGATCCGCTCGTCGGTCAGCGCGAGCGCGAGGGGGTGCCCGGCCATGGCGGGCACGTCGGCGACCGGATCGCCGCGCCACAGCCGCAGCGCCCGTTCGAGCAGGTCGATCGCCCGCTCTCCAGCGGCGTCCCCAGCGGCGTCCCCAGCGGCGTCTCCCGCGTCGGCGACGAGCCCGCGGAAGCGCAGCAGGTCCAGCTCGTCGCCGCCGGCCCGCAGGACGTAGCCGCCGTACGCGCCGCGGGCGACCTCCAGCGGGCGCAGCGCCGGCCGGAGCCGGGCCACGTAGGTGTGCATGAGGTTCCCGGCCGACGCGGGCTCGCTGCCGCCCCACAGCAGCTCGCTGAGCTCCGCGCGGGACACCACCTCGTTGGGCGTGACCGCGAGCCGGGCGAGGACGGTCCGCTGCCGGTCACCGCCCAGCGGCCGGGTGCCGAGCTCCATCGGGCCGAGCACCCCGAGCACGGGCGCGTCGCCGCCGCGGGCCGGTCCGCCCGGCGGCTCCGGACGCGCCGCGGCGTGGCGGAGCCGGTCGGCGTCGGGTCCGGTGAGGCCGAGCGCGGCGAGCAGCGACCGCACCGAGGCGGGCTGCGGGTGCCGGGTCCTGCCCTGCTCGAGGTCGCGCAGGGCGGCGATGCTGATCCCGGCCTTCGCGGCCAGCTCCCGCTGCGACAGCGCCGCCGCCACCCGGGCGGCGCGCACCAGCTCACCGAATGCCGCCCCCGCCAGATCCCCGACCAAGCAAGCCCCCGTGGTCCGATCGCAGCCGGGCCGATCCTAGTACGGTGCGCCGCCGCGGCGCTGCCCCGTCACAGGCGGTCAGAGCTGGGCGGCGGCGGCCCCACGGTGGGATCACAGTCGATGCGGGCCGGCACGTTTGCTACACAGGTGCCGTGCAGCTTGAGAGGCGGGTGCCCGGCCCGATGGAGGTCCACCGCGGCGGCGGTGCGCGACCGGCTGCCGCCCCCGCGCAGCTGCCGATGGACGTGCACGGGTTCACCGGCCGGGACGCCGCCGTCGCCCGGCTGGACACGCTGCTCCCGCCGCCGGGCTCGCAGCCGACGGCGGTGCGGGTCGGCGCGGTCTGGGGCATGGCCGGCGTCGGCAAGACCGCGCTCGTGCTGCACTGGGCGCACCTGCGGGCCGCCCGGTTCCCCGACGGCCAGCTGTACGTGAACCTGCGCGGCTTCGACCCGGACCGGCCGGCGACCGACCCGGCGGAGGCGGTCCGCGGCTTCCTCGACGCGCTCGGCGCGGCCGCCGGGACGTTGCCGGCCGACCTCGACGGGCAGGCGGCGCTGTTCCGCAGCATGATGGCCGGCCGCCGGATGCTGGTCGTGCTGGACAACGCCCGCGACGCCGAGCACGTGCGGATGCTGCTGCCCGGCTCCCCCGGCTGCGTCGCCCTGGTGACCAGCCGCAACCGGCTGACCGGGCTGGTCGCGTCGCACGGCGCGCTGCCGCTGCCGCTCGGCGTGCTGGACCGCGAGGCCGCGCACCGGCTGCTGACCGACCGCCTCGGCGGCGACCGGGTGGACAGCTGCGCCATCGGGGCCGTCGGGGCCGTCGGGGCCATTGAGGCCATTGAGGCCATGGACGCGATCGTCGACGGCTGCGCCGGGCTGCCGCTCGCGCTGTCCATCGTGGCGGCCCGCGCGGCCGGTGAACCCGGGCTCACCCTGGCCGGGCTCGCCGGGCAGCTGCGGGCCGCCCGCGACCGGCTCGACGCGCTGCGCGAGGACGACGCCGACGTGCGCGCCGCGTTCGCCTGCTCGTTCCAGCGGCTGAGCCCGGCCGCGGCAAGGCTGTTCCGGCTGCTCGGCCGCCATCCCGGGCCGGACGTGACCGTGCACGCCGCGGCCAGCCTCGCCGGCGCCCCGCCCGAGGACGTCCGGCCGCAGCTGGGCGAGCTGTGCCGCGCCAACCTGCTCACCGAGCACACGGCCGGGCGCTACGCGGCCCACGACCTGCTGCACGCCTACGCCGTCGAACTGGCCGCCGAGGACGCGGACGGCGCGCCGGTACAGCGGCTGCTCGACCACTACGTGCACGCGGCCTACGCGGCGGCGGTGCTCATCACCCCGCACCGCGGGAAGTTCACGCTGGACCCGCCGCTGCCGGGCACGCACGTCCCGCGGCTCGCCTCGGCCGAGGAGGCGCTGGCCTGGTTCGCCGCGGAACGCGCCGGGCTCGTCGCCGCGGTCGAGCTGGCCGCCGCCGCCCGGCTCACCCAGCAGACGTGGCGGCTGGCGTGGGCGTCGACCGTGTACTTCTCGCGGCAGGGCCACTGCCACGAGTGGGCGGCGATGCAGCACGCCGCCCTGCGGGTCGCGGTCGAGGCCGGCGACGTCGCCCGGCAGGCCGAGGCGCACCGGGCGCTGCTGCGGGCGTACGGCCGCCTCGGCGTGGACGCCGACGCCGACCGGCACGCCGAGCTGGCCCTGGCCCTGTTCGCGGCGGCCGGCGACCCGACCGGGCAGGCGCACACGCACCTCAACATGGCGACCGTCCTGGGCCGGCGCGGCCTGAACCGGGCGGCGCTGCACCACAACGAGCAGGCCCTGGTCCTGTACCGCGCCGCCGGTGACCTGCTCGGTCAGGCGGAGGCGCTGAACTCGGTCGGATACCAGCACGGCCTGCTCGGCGACCACCGGCGCAACCTCGAGCACGGCCGGGAGGCCCTCGCCCTGCTCCGCCGGATCGGCGCCCCGACCCGCGAGCTCAACACCCTCGACAGCATGGGTCACGCCCACCACCACCTCGGCGACCTGCCGGCGGCCATGGCCTGCTTCCGGGAGGCGCTGGTGCTGATCGAAGCGACCGGCGACCGGGTCAACGAGGCCGAGATCCGCCTGCACCTCGGCGACGCGCTGGACGCCTCCGGTCAGCGGGACGCCGCCCGCGAGGAATGGCGCCGGGCGGTGC
Source organism: Dactylosporangium sp. NPDC051087 (assembly GCF_055586325.1). Taxonomy (NCBI): domain Bacteria; kingdom Bacillati; phylum Actinomycetota; class Actinomycetes; order Micromonosporales; family Micromonosporaceae; genus Dactylosporangium; species Dactylosporangium sp. NPDC051087. Next base: position 43,048 of record NZ_JBVJIJ010000017.1, read on the forward strand.
ACATCCTCGACGCGATCGGCCACGCGGACGCGGCGCTCGGCCGAGCGAGACTCGACCGGGCCACACCGTAGGCCCGCGGCCGGTACGCTGAGGCGCATCGTGACAGTCACCGATGTCCTGGAGCGCCTCGCGCGCCGACGGGTCCGCCGGTATCTGCTGCACGCCCTCGGGCTCATGGAACGCAACGCGTTGCACCGCGACGACGTCGACTGGCCGTCGGCCCGCGCCGACGCCCTCGCCGGTTGCGCCGGGGCGGTCGAGTACGCCGCCACCCACGAGACCCTGCGGCGGGTGCTGCGGCAGGCGGGCGGCCCGCACAGCGGCCTGCGCCCGCCCGGCGCGCACACCACCGGCACGGCGCCGCCCCCGCCGACCGGCGGGCTCGTCGACGGCGTCGCCCACCTGCGCCTGCCCGCGTGCGGCGGCGACTCCCGCGGCTACCGCGACACCGGCAACCAGGTGGTGCGTGAGCTGACCGCCGCCGGGCCCGCCGGGTGGGTCGTGGACCTGCGCGGCAACCAGGGCGGCAACATGTGGCCGATGCTCGCCGTGGCCGTGCCGCTGCTCCCTGACGGCGTCCTCGGCCACTTCGTGCCCCCGCACGGGCCCGACCAGGTATGGGCGCTGCGCCGGGGCCGGATCGTGCTCGCCGGCCGGACCCTCGCCCGCACCGGCAACCCGCCCGTCGACGCGCCGGTCGCGGTCCTCACCGACGGCTCCACGGCAAGCTCCGGCGAGGCCGTCGCGGTCGCCTTCCGCGGCCGCCCCCACGTGCGCACGTTCGGCACCCCGACGCTCGGCATGACCAGCGCCAACGAGACCCACCAGCTGCGCGACGGCACCCGGATGCACCTGACGGCCTCCTACTTCGCCGACCACCACCGCACCGTCCACCGCGGCCCGCTGCAGCCCGACGACCCCGGCGTCCCCGACCCTCTCACCGCCGCCGTGACCTGGCTGCGGCAGGCGCGCGCGTAGCCGGGCGGCAACCCGGTCGCACCGCTCGTGCACCCGGCCGCCCGTCAAACCTCTGACGGCGGCGCCGATAGGGCGTCCATGACCGACTCCGGCCGTCTCCGACGCACCTACCGTGTCCTATCGCTCCTGCTGCTCCTGGTGCAGGGGGCGTTCCTCGCGGTCGGTGTGAAGCCGGCCGGTGCGGCGGGACCGAACGCGGTCGTCACCGACGCCGGGTGTGTCGGCACGTACGCCCCCCGCACCGACGACGGGTCGTCGGGGCCGGTGCCGCTCGGGTTCCCGGTCAACTTCTTCGGCACCACGTACAACGACTTCTACGTCAACAACAACGGCGACGTCACGTTCGGCAGCCCCTACACCGGGTTCTCCGGGTTGAACCTCGCCGCGTTCGGCAGCCCGATCATCGCGGTCGCGTTCTTCGACGTCGACACCCGCCCGGGCGGGACGACGCCGGTGTCGTACGGCCCGATCACGTACGCCGGGCGTCCCGCGTTCTGCGTGAACTGGGTCAACGTCGGCTACTACAGCAACGGCTCGGACCGGCTCAACAGCTCGCAGCTGGTCATCGTCGACCGGTCCGACACCGGCGCCGGCAACTTCGACATCGTCATGAACTACGACCGTCTCGCCTACGAGCCGGCCGGCGGCCTGACCGTCGGCTACTCCAACGGCACGTTCACCTACGTGTACCCGGGTTCCGGGGTCGCGGGCGCGCTCGCCGACGCGAACACCTCCACCGGCCTCGTCCGCAACTCCGGCGCCAGCGCCCAGCTCGGCCGTTACGTGCACCAGGTCCGCGGCGGGCAGCCGAGCGCGCCCGGCGCGCAGAGCATCACGTTCCCGGCGGTCGGCGAGGTCACGTACGGGGTCGCCCCGTTCACCGTCAGCCCCACCGCCTCGTCCGGCCTGACCGTCGCCCTGACCGCGGCCGGCGCGTGCACCGTGTCCGGTTCGACGGTGACCGTCACCGGTGTCGGTTCCTGCACGCTGACCGCCGCCCAGCCCGGCGACGGCACCTACACCGCGGCGGCGCCGGTCTCCAGGACGTTCCAGATCGCCAAGGCACCCGTGTCCGTGTCCCTGTCGGGGCTCGGCCAGACGTACGACGGCACCGAGCGGAAGGTCACCGTCACCGCCGACCCCGACCCGGGCAACGGCACCGTCGCCGTCACCTACGACGGCTCCGCGACCGCGCCGACCAGCGCCGGCAGCTACGCCGTGCAGGCCGCGTACACGTCGCCGACGCACACCGGCACCGCGTCGGGCACCCTCGTCGTCGCCAAGGCGCCGCAGACCATCACGTTCCCGGAGATCGTCGACCGCAGGTACGGCGGCGACCCGATCCACCTCGCCGCGACCAGCGACTCCGGCCTGCCCGTCCAGTACACCGTCACCGGCCCCTGCGCTGCGGACGGCGGCACCCTGACGGTCACCGGCGTCGGCCAGTGCACGGTCACCGCGACCCAGGCCGGCGACGCCGACCGGCTCGCCGCCCCGCCGGTCGCCCGGTCGTTCGCCGTCGCCAAGGGCGCCGTCACCATCACCCTCGGCGGGCTGTCGCAGGTGTACAACGGCACGTCCCGCGCCGTCACCGCGTCCGCCGTGCCCTCGGCCGCCGGCACGGTCCGCGTCACCTACAACGGCTCCGCCACAGCGCCGACCGCGGCCGGCACCTACCAGGTCGTCGCCACCGTCAGCGGCGCCAACTACGAGGGCACGCTCACCGCGACGCTGACCGTCGCGAAGGCCGCCCAGGACGTCGACTTCGCCCAGCCGGACGCGGCGACCTACGGCGACACGCCCCGCGCGCTGCGCGGCACCAGCTCCGCCAAGCTGCCGGTCCGGTTCACCGCCACGGGCAGCTGCGAGGTGCGCTCCGGTGCGCTCGCCTACACCCGCGGCGGCGAGTGCGTCGTCACCGCACACCAGGACGGCGACGCGAACCGGCTCGCCGCCACCGACGTGGTCCGCTCCGTCGAGGTCGCCCGCGCCGTGCAGACCGTGACCCTCACCGCCCCGCGCCGCCTCACCGTCGGCGGCGACGCCGGCACCGTCACCGCCGAGTCGAGCGCCGGGCTGCCGGTCCAGGTCACCGCCGCCGGTACCTGCGAGGTGCGCACCGTCGACGCCGGCACCGCGCTGGCGCCCACCCACGCGGGCACCTGCACCGTCACCGCCGCCCAGGCCGGTGACGAGTCCTACCTGCCGGCGGCCGCCGCGACGGCCACCACGCCCGTCGACCGGGGCGCCGCGACCCTGCACGTGCGGGCCCTGTCCCAGGTCGCCGACGGCGGCCCCCGCGCCGCCGAGGTGAGCACCACCCCGGCCGGGCTGGCCGGCACCGCCGTCACCTACGACACGCGCGGCCAGGCGCCGAAGGCGGCCGGCACGTACCGGGTCGTCGCCACCCTCGACAACCCCGACTGGACCGCCGCGCCCGTCGTCGCGAAGCTGACCGTCGCCCAGGCCGCGGCCGTGCCGGTGAAGGACCCGGCGACCGGCGCCCGCCCGGCGCTCGCCCCGAACACCGCCATGTCCACCGTGGACGGCAGGTCCGCCCCGGTCACGATCGCGCCCGCCACCGGCGGCGGTGTCACGCTCACCGGCGGCGGCTTCACCGCGGCGGTCGCCGCGGTCGGCGCCGACAGCAGCCGGCAGCCGCTCGACGCCGACGGCAAGCTCGTCGTCGACCGCAAGCACCAGGTGGCGGTGTCGATGACCGGGTTCGCCCCGAACACCCGCACCGACGTGTGGCTGTTCTCCGACCCCGTGCTCATCGGCCAGGTCACCACGGACGCGAAGGGCGCCGTGGAGGCGAAGCTGCCCGTCCCGGCGACCCTGCCGACCGGTCAGCACGCGCTGCAGGTCAACGGCGTCACCGCCGACGGTGCGCAGCGGTCCCTGAGCGTCGGTCTCCTGCTCGTCGACGACCCCGCGGCGGCGGCGCCCACGACCGCGCCCACGAAGGGCGCCACCGGCACCACGCCCGGCGGCACCAAGTCCGGCGGCACCGACCGGCCGGCGGTCGCCGCACCGGCCCTGCCGGACGCGGTCGACGCGCTCGCCCAGTTCCCCGCATACATCCCGGCCGCGCACGCCGACGCCGTCGTCACCACCGCGGTCGCCGGCTTCACCCTCCTGGCGATCACCGCCAGCGCGGGCGGCGCCGCCCTCGCCGGCGGCGGGACCACCAGGGCCGGCTCCCGCCAGGGCGGCGGGCAGCGCAAGGCCGGCAAGATCGCGTCCGGGTCGGCGAAGCACTTCAAGGAGAAGTGGGCCGGTGGCGGCTGGGGCGACACCTCGTTCAGCTGGCGGATGCTGCCGACCGGCTGGCTCGACCGGCGCAGCCTCGACCTGCCGCAGCGCGTCGCACCGAGGTCCCCGCTGCTCGCGCGGATCCTGACCGACGGCTCGTACCTGCGCGCGATGCTCGGCGGCGGCTGGTGGGCGATGCCCGCCGGCGGCGCGGCCCTCGGTGTCGCCGCGGCCGTCCAGAGCCACGGCTCGCCCCTGCCCGGCGCCGGGATCATGCTCGCGCTCGTCGTGCTCGGCATCTTCGACGCCTTCGCCGGTCTCGCCGCGGCCCTCGGGTTCGCCACGGTCGTCGTGGCCTCCGGCGGGGTCTCCTCCACCGACACGCTGCGCCTGCTGCTGGGCGTGTGCGCGATGTGGTTCGCGATCGCGTTGCTCGCCGGTGTCGTCCGGCCGTTCCGCCGCCCGACGCCGCAGACGGGGCTGGACTGGTGGACCCGCGGCGCGGACGTGTTCATCGCCTCGCTCATGGGTGGCTGGGCCGTCCAGAAGAGCCTCGGCGCGCTGAGCGGCCTCGCCGGGCACCAGCTGCCGATCGCCGCGCACGCCGACCGGTTCGCGCTCTTCGCGCTCGCCGCCATCGCCGCCCGCATCGTGCTGGAGACCCTGGCCGGCTGGGCCTACCCGGCGCGGCTCGGTGCCGTGCGCCCGGAGAAGCTGCAGAAGGCCGGGAAGGTCCAGCGGCTCTGCGCGATCGGCCTGCGCACCGGCATGTTCATCTTCGTGGCGGTCCCGTTCCTCGGCACCCCGTGGCAGCTGTGGGTCGGCGCGGCGCTGTTCCTCGTGCCGCAGGTCCTCAGCGTCTACGAGGACGCGTTCCCGAACCTGCCGAAGCTGTTCGGGGTCCTGCCGAAGCGGATCGTCAAGACGGTCTTCATGATGCTCGTCGGCACCGTGTCCGGCCTGGCGCTCGCCTGGCTGATCGAGGACCCGGCGTCGCGGATCGTCAACGGCTTCGTCCTGCTGTCCCTGCCCGGTCTGGTGTTCTCCCTCATCGAGCTGTTCGGCCGCGAGGGCGAGGAGCGTTCGCAGAGCTGGCGGCGCGAGCTCGCCGGCGGCGCGGTCGTGGCGGTCGGCATCGCGGCGGCGTTCGGTGTCTTCTCGTGACCCGATATGCTGCGGCCGATGTCCGGGGGGCCGTCGACGCGGTGCCGTCATCCCCGCCGCGCCGAGCCGAAAGCCGGGCCCATGACCGAGTTCCATCCCGTTCCCGAGCCGCGCAAGACCCTGACCCACGCCAACTGTGTGGTGTCGGCACCGTTCGGGTATCGGCCGCTGCACCTCGACCTGCACGTGCCGCCGGGCGACGGCCCGTTCCCCGTCGTGCTGTGGATCCACGGCGGCGCCTGGACGTCCGGCAGCCGGGTGTGGACCGTCGACCAGCGCTTCCACGAGCGCATGGTGGCCCGGGGCTATGCCGTCGCCGACGTCGACTACCGGCTGGCGATGGAGGCCACCTGGCCGGCGCAGCAGGCCGACGTCGACGCCGCGATCCGCTGGCTGCGCCACCACGCCACGGCGCTGCGGCTCGACCCGGCCCGCCTCGCCGTGCTGGGTGAGTCCGCCGGCGGGCAGATCGCCGCGGTCGCCGCGCTGACCGGCACCGGCGACACCGCGGTCCAGGCGGCGATCATCTGGTACGGCCCGGCCGACCTCGCCGGTCTGGCGCGGCAGGAGGACCCGTTCGAGTTCCCGGCGATCCTGCTCGGCGGCCCGATCGCGGAGCGCCGGGCGGTCGCGCGGCTGGCCAGCCCGCTGCACAACGTCCACCGGGACGCGCCGCCGTTCCTGCTCGTGCACGGCACCGAGGACGAGATCGTGCCGTTCGCGGAGGCCGTCCGGTTCGCCGGCGCGCTCCGGTCGGAGGGTGTCCGGTGCGACGTGATCCCCGTCGAGGGCGCCCGGCACGTGTTCGCCGGCGCCGCCGTCGAGGTCGGCAGCCTCACCGAGGCCGGCGCCGACTTCCTCGACGACGTCCTCGGCCGCTGACCCGGTGCCGTCGCTCGCCGGGCAGGTCGCCGCGCTCGTGGGGCGGGCGCCGATGCCCGCGGTCGCGGTGGCGGTCTTCACCCGCGAGCGGCAGCTCGCCGAGGTCGTGCACGGCGTCGCCGACCTCGGCACCGGCCGGCCCGTAACCCCGCGGGACTGGTGGGACCTGGCGAGCCTCACCAAGGTCCTCGTCACGGTCCCCGAGGTCCTCGACCTGGTGGCCGCGCGGCGGATCGGGCTCGACGACCCGCTGCGCGCCGCGTGGCCGGACGCCCGGGCCGCGCCGTTCGCGGACGCGACCGTCGCGCAGCTGCTCAGCCACGACGCCGGCCTGCCCGCCACCGTCCGGTTCTTCGAGCGTCTGACCGGACGGGACCGGATCGTGGACGCGGCGCTGGGCACCCGCCCGGAACGCGCCGCGGGCGCCGGCGCCGTCTACAGCGACGTGGGCTTCGTCGTGCTCGGCGCGATGGTCGAGGCGCTCACCGGGCGGTCCCTGGCCGAGGGGCGGCACGGCCCGCGGTTCGCGCCGCTGCCCGGCCCGGCCGTCGCCACCGAGCGGTGCGGCTGGCGGGGGCGGCTGATCACCGGCGAGGTGCACGACGAGAACGCCGCGGCGATGGGCGGCGTCGCCGGGCACGCGGGCGCGTTCGCGACGATCGGCCAGGTGGCCCGGGCCGGCCAGGACTGGCTCGCGGAGCGGGTCACCACCCCGGCGCTGCACGCGGCCGCGCGCGATCGCTGGTCGTCGAACGAGGACGGGGAGCGCTTCGGCCTCGGCTGGTGGCTCACCCCCACCCGGGGGCTCGGCGGGCCGCGCGCCGGCGCGGACGGCTACGGCATGTCGGGGTTCGTCGGCAACCGGATCTGGCTCGAACCCGGCCGCGGCTACGGCGTCGCCGTCCTCAGCAACCGCGTGCACCCGGCCCGCGGTGACCGGGCGCCGTTCAACGCGTGGTGCGCCCGGCTCCTGACGACCGTCGCGGACGCGCTCCAGCACGACGTCCCGGGTGACGGCTCAGGTGACAGCTCAGGTGACGCTTCAGGGTGACGCCAGGCCGCTCCGGTAGGCGATGACCACGAGCTGGGCCCGGTCGCGGGCGCCGAGCTTGGTCATCGCCCGCTGCACGTGGGTCCGCACGGTGAGGACGCTGAGGTGCAGCTCGCCGGCGATCTCGTCGTTGGACCGGCCGTCGGCGGCCAGCTTCACGACCTCCAGCTCACGGTTGGTCAGGTCGCCGATCCCGGGCGCGGCCGGCAGCGGCGGCGCGGGTCGCGGCGCGGCGAGGAACTGCGCGATGAGTGCCTTCGTCGCGCCCGGGGACAGCAGGCTGTCGCCGGCGGCGACGGTGCGGATCGCCTCGAGGAGGGTGTCGGTGGTGACGTACTTGCCGAGGAAGCCGCTCGCGCCGGCGCGCAGGGCGCGGGCGACGTGCTCGTCGTTCTCGAACGTGGTGAGGATCAGCACCCGGGTGCCGGCCATGCCGGGGTCGGCGCAGATGGTCTCGGTGGCGGTGAGGCCGTCGGTGCCGGGCATCCGCACGTCCATCACCACGACGTCGGGGTGGTGCGCGCGGGCGAGGTCGACGGCCTGCGCGCCGTCCGCGGCCTCGGCGACGACCTCCAGGTCCTCGCACGAGTCGATGAGCAGCCGGAACGTGCCGCGCAGCAGCGCCTGGTCGTCGGCGAGGAGCACGCGGATCGTCACGGCGCCACCCGCGGCGGCAGCGGCAGCGCCGTCACGACCTCGAAGCCGTCGCCGTCGTTGACGCGCAGCTCGCCGCCGACGGCGTGGGCGCGTTCCCGCATCCCGATGATGCCGAAGCCGGACCCGTTCGGCGGTGCCGCGCCGGCTCCGGTGGCGTTGGCGACCGTGATCGTGAGGGTGCCGCCGCCGTACCGCAGCCGCAGCGAGGCCGTCGCGGGCGCGGCGTACTTCGTCGCGTTGGTCAGGGCCTCCTGGATGATCCGGTAGGCGGTCAGGTCGACCCCGGGCGGCAGGTCCCGCGGCTCCCCTTCGGTCGCGAGGTCGACGGCGAGCCCGGCGGACCGGCACCCGTCCAGCAGCTGCGGCAGCTGGGCCAGGCCGGGCGTGGGTTCGAGGGGGTCGGCGTCGCCGCTGTGGCGCAGGACGCCGACGGTGTCGCGCAGCTCCAGCATGACGGCGGAGGTGGTGACCTTCAGGTCGGCGAGCAGCTTCCTGGTCAGGGCCGGGTCCGCGTCGAGGAGGTGGGCGGCGGTGCCGGCCTGGGCGTTGGCGACGGCCATGTGGTGGGCGACGGCGTCGTGCAGGTCGCGGGCGATGCGCATGCGTTCCTCCGTGACCCGCAGCCGGGCCTCCTCCTCGCGGGTCCGCTCGGCGTGCTCGGCGCGGGCGTGGACGGCGTCGAGGTAGGCGCGCCGGAGCCGGGACAGCCGCCCGGTCGCCAGCGGCAGCAGCAGCCAGAGTGCGGGTCCGATGACCCGCAGCACCACGGTCTCGTCGAGGTCGTCGACGCCGACGGCGGCGCACACGACCAGGACGGTGGTGACGCCGCCGTACGCCCACGCCGTCCGCGCCGGGCTCGACGCCGCCAGCCAGTACAGCGCCGCCATCACCGGCGCGAGCAGCAGCGGCGTCAGCAGATAGCCGAGACCGCCCATGACGACGGCGCCGGCCGCCGTCACGACCACGGTGGCCCGCGGGTGCTCGCGCGCCCTGAGCAGCGCCAGGCAGGCGAGTGCCGCGAGGACGTCGGCGATCCACATGTCCTGCGGGCGGCCCTCGCCGGGCCCGACGAGGTGCACCCCGAGGACCGCGCCGACGAGGAGCGCGACCGCGACGGCGGCGTCGGTCAGCCGCGGATGCCGCTCGGCATACTCGAGGCTGACCATCGCGCGCGCTCCCGTCGTGTACCTGCTTGCCAAGGTCGAGTATCTCCCGGTGCGGCCCTCAGCCTTCGCGGCTTCCCACCAGTTCGGGCGGCACCGGGTGCCGGTCGAGGCGCTCACCCTCGACGTCGACCCGGGGCAGGACCCTGTCCAGCCCGCGGGGCAGCCACCAGGCGCGGTGACCGAGGAGCGCCAGGACCGCCGGCACGATCGCCATGCGGACGACGAACGCGTCGAACAGCACGGCGGTGGCCAGGCTGAGGCCGATCATCTTGATGAACTGGTCCTGCTCCGTGATGAACCCGCCGAAGACCGCCATCATGATCAGCGCGGCGGCGACGACGACGCGGGCGCTGTGCCGGAACCCGGACCCGATCGCCTGCCGCGGGTCCTCGCCGTGGACGTACGCCTCCCGCATCCGCGACACGAGGAACACCTCGTAGTCCATGGCCAGCCCGAACACGATCCCGATGAGGAAGATCGGCACGGCGCTCATGACCGGGCCGGTCTGCGCGACGCCGAGCGGTCCCGCGGCGAGGCCTTCCTGGAACACCAGGACGAGGACGCCGAGGGCCGCGAGCACCGAGAGCAGGAACCCCAGCGCCGCCTTGACCGGGACCAGGACCGACCGGAACACGACCAGCAGGACCAGCACGGCGAGCCCGACGATGGTGGCGAGGTACGGCACCAGCGCGCCCTGGATCTTGGCGGCGAGGTCGATGTTGACCGCGGTGGTCCCGCTGACCTGGAACGTCGCGCCGGTGCCGGCGGTCAGCCGGGACCTGGCCGCGCGCAGGTCGCGGACGAGGTCCATGGTCGCGGCGGCGGTGGGCGCGGTGGCCGGGACGGCGTCGAAGATCGCGGTGTCCCCGGCGTCGTTGAAGTGCGGCGGCGACACCGACACCACCCCGGCCGTCCCGGCGACCCGTCCGGCGACGGTGGCGACCGCCGCCTGCGGGTCGGCGGCGCCCTTGACGTCGACGACGAACATCAGCGGGCCGTTGAAGCCCGGCCCGAACGCCGTCGCGAGGGCGTCGTACGCGCGGCGCTGCGTGCTCGACGCCGGCCTGGACTCGTCGCCGGGCATGCCCAGCCGCAGCCCGGCGGCGGGGGCCGCGAGGGCCCCGAGCAGCACCACGCCGAGGATCAGGACGGCGACGGGGCGGCGCAGCACGAACCGCGCCCACCGGGTGCCGCCCTCGCCGGTGGCCTGGTCCGCCGGGGACTTCCGGGCCGCCCGGGACAGGACCCGCTCGGGCGCGTACCCGAGGACCGCCGGCACGAGGGTGAGCGCTACCAGTACCGCCACCACCACGGCGGCGACGGCGGTCAGGCCCATCTTGGTCAGCATCGGGATGCCGACCACCGACAGGCCCGCCAGGGCGATCACCACGGTCAGGCCGGCGAACGCGACGGCCGACCCGGCGGTGCCCACGGCGAGGGACACGGCGTCCTGCGCCGCGAGCCCGCGGGCGCGTTCCTCCCGGTAGCGGGAGACCACGAACAGCGCGTAGTCGATGCCGACGGCCAGGCCCAGCATGAGCGCGAGGGTGCCGGTGGTCGCCGACAGGCCGAACGTGTGGCTCAGCGCGAGGATCGACAGCATGCTCACCGCGACGCCGAGCAGCGCGGTCAGTAGCGACAGGCCCGCGGCGACGAGCGAGCCGAGGGTGATCAGCAGGACGACCGCGGCGAGCGCGACGGCGATCAGCTCGGCGGTGCCGGCCGGGCCGCCGCCGCCTCCCTCGAGGGCGCTGCCGCCGGCGTCGACCGTCAGCCCGGACGTCCTGGCCGCGGCGGTGGCGGCGGTGATCGCGGCGCGGCTGGCGTCGGTGACCGACGTGGCGCCGACGGTGTAGGCGACGTTCACGTAGGCCGCGGACCCGTCGGCGCTGACCCCGTCCTCGGCGAACGGGTCGCCGACCATCGCGACCTGCCCGCCGTCGCCGAGCTTCCGGACGGTCTCCTCGATCGCCGCCCGGTACGGCGCGTCGGTCACCTTCGCGCCGGACGGGGCCACGAACACCACCGTCGCGCCGCCCGCGTCGGCCGTGATCCCGGGGAACCGCTCGCGCAGCACGTCGAACGCGAGCTGCGACTCCACGCCGGGCACCGAGAAGTCGTCGTCGGGGACCGCGGGCGCGTTCAGCGCCGCCACCGTCACCCCCGCGAGGACGGCCAGCCATGCGAGGACCACCGTCCCCCGGCGTCTGGTGCACCACCGGCCGAGCCGAGCCAACATCGCCGCCACGGGACCGTCTCCATTCTGCCGCTGCCGGAAGGCCTCACGGTCCCGCGCGGGACCGTCCCGTGTCGTCGTGCGGGTGCTGGCTCCCGGCTACGTAATCCGAACCTGCCGGCCGGGCGAGCACTCCTGCGGCTGCAGTACGAGCGTTGTCCGACAATTCCGTGCCGGGTTCCGGCATCATTGACACCCGTCAGTGCCACTCGGTAGCGTGTCCGCGACGTAATTCCCATGTGATTTCTCGTCCAGAAACGTTTGCGACGCGTTTTGTGTCATGCGTGGAAACGGAGCGAACCGTTCACATGAACGACGAATGCCACAGGTCCGTAGGCATTGGGCAGCACGAACACGGAATGTCGGGGCCGGTGTTCGCCGTCGGCGGACCGACCGCCTATGACGATGTGGTGCGATTCACCGCCGCGGTCAGGGCGTTGCACCCGTTGCCGGAAATGCCGCACCCGGATTTTCTGCTGTTCCAGACACTGCATCTGACCGCTGAACTGCTCTGGTACAACATGCATTTCGACATCATTCGCGCGGCCGACGACCTGGGCTGCGGCGAACACCGGTCCGCGCACCGTCTGCTGCGCCGCGCCACCGACCTGCAACGGCTCACCGTGACGCATCTCAACCAGGTCCGGACCGGCATTCCGCAGGCGGAGTTCCTGCAGATCCGGGCGAGCCTGCCGGACGGCGGCAGCGGCCTGGACTCCCCCGGCATGCGCAACCTGCAGAAGGCGTGCCGGCACCTGTGGCGCTGCTTCTCCACGGCCCTGTCCGACGCCGGGCTGGCGTCGGAGACGGCACTGCTGGAGGCCGGCTCGACGCACCCGGACCTGCGGGAGATCGCGCTGGAGATGCTGGAGCTCGACGACGCGATACTCGGCTGGCAGCAGGAGCACCAGCGCATGGTGTGGGCCCGCCTCGGCGGCCACCCGACGCTGCGCTCGCTGCCGGTGGACGGCGCTTCCGGCGGGCCGGTCAGCCTGACCGGACGGTCCGTCGACGTGCTCGACCGGTTCGTCGCGCACATGCGGTTCCCGCTGCTGTGGCAGGCGGTGCAGCAGTACCAGGAATCCATGGCCGGGCACAAGGCATAGGAGGACCGATGACCAGCACCGCCTGGCAGCCGCCGCAGGAGCTGCCGTTCCACTGGCACGTCTACGACGTCGGGCACCTGCTGCCCGGCGGCTGGGCCACCGCACTGCTCGACGTGGCCCGCGAGCACGCCGTCCACCGCGTCTTCCGGCCCACCATGACCACCGCCCGGGAGGTCGCCGACGCGCGGATCCCGATGCACAGCGTCGACGGCGAGGTGCTGCGGCGCACGCTGCCGTGGACGTTCGAGCTGTACAGCGGCTGGTTCAAGGAGCTCGCCGAACGCACCGTCGACGAGAAGCTGCAGGAGACCGCCACCGACAACCGCGCCCTGAGCCTGAACATCCAGGACGGGATCACGATGCGCTACCCGTGCCACGTCGACAGCAACCCGATGCAGGGGCTGCTGTACCTGACGACGTGCACCGAGGAGACCGGCGGCGCCCTCGTCGTCGCCCGGGACCGCGCCGCCCGCGACGTCGACGGCGTCGACGCGGACGCCATGCGGATCTACCCGGCGGCCGGGCAGCTGTACTTCTTCGACGCGCGCCGCAACGCCCACTACGTCGAGCCGTTGCGCCGCGACGACGCCATGCGGGCGGTGCTGACGATGAACTACTACTCGCCGTCCTGCCCGGAGACCGCCCGCCCGGCCGGCCTGGACGAGCAACTGTTCGGCACCTGAGCACAGCCACCCTGCCACCGCCGCCCGCTCATGCGCCGGTGACGGCCGCCGATCATGGCAGCTGTACAGCGGGCACGGTGGAGGGACACACATGGCGTACGGACGGCTCTGGCCCCTACGGGCGGCCCGGCCCAGCACGCCGATGCTGGGCTCGATCGCGCTGGCGCTGTTCGCGCTGGCCGTGTTCGCCGCGAACCTGGGCGAGCTGCGGGGCCCGCTGCCGCTGCTGTGGCTGGCCTCGCCGCTGTCGGTGGTCATCCCGACGGCGGTCTCGGCCGGCATCGCCCGGTCCGCCCGCTTCAGCGTCCCCACCCGGCGCTTCTGGCGGCACCTGGCCATCTGCGCGGCCCTCGCCGGCGTCGGCGCCGCCCTCAACGCCCGCGACGCGCTCAGCGCCGACCCCGTCACCCAGGACATGTCGGGGGTCACGGCCGGCGCGTTCAGCGCCGCGGTGCTGGTGCTGCTGTGGGGCCTGTGGCGGCTGCCGCTGGGCACCTCCGGCCGCGGCGACCGGATCCGCATCGGCCTCGACGCCGGCACGGTGCTGCTCGCGGCCGCGGTGTTCATGTGGCACTACCAGGCCCGCCCGCTGCTGGAGGCGAACGGCTACCACACGGCGTCGCTGGTCGCCGCGAGCTCCACCCTCGTCCTGGAACTGGTCGTGGTGTTCGCCATCGCCAAGGTGACCCTCTCCGGGCACGTGTTCGTCGCCCGGGGCGCGTTGCGGCTCTTCGCCTTCGGCATGATCGCGGGCGCGCTCAGCGGCTTCCTGCAGCTGCTCATCCTCGACCAGCCGCACCTGAACCTGACCCAGATCAGCATCCCCGTCGTCATGATCTGCGCCACCGCGGCGGCGCAGGCCCAGTGGCGGACGCTGACCAGCCCCGACACCCGGCGCACCGCCAGCCGGCGGCCGTTCAGCATCCTGCCGTACGCCGCGGTCGGCGCCGTCGACGCGCTGCTGCTGGCCCTGATCGCCACCGGCGACGAAGACCTGCAGGTGGCGGCGATCGTCGCGGTCACACTGACCGTCCTGGTGGTGTGGCGGCAGGTCACCGCGTTCCGGGAGAACACCGAGCTGCTCGCCCGGCTGGACCACAACGCGACCCACGACGCCCTCACCGGGCTGCCCAACCGGGCACTGTTCAACCAGCGGCTGGCCGCCGCGCTCGCCAACCCGGACCGGGAGCGGCACGTCAGCGTCGCCCTCATCGACCTCGACGACTTCAAAATCGTCAACGACACGCTCGGCCACGGCGCCGGCGACGCGCTGCTGGTCGCCGTCGCGCGGCGGCTGGCCGACGCGGTGCGCCCCGGCGACGTCGTCGCCCGGCTCGGCGGCGACGAGTTCGTGGTCCTCTTCGACGGCATCACCCCGGCCGCCGCGCAGCAGATCGCCGAGCGGATGATCGCGGCGCTGGCCGACCCGGTCGTCGCCGACAACCACGAGCTGCTCGTGCGGGCCTCCATCGGCATCGCCGACGGCCGCAGCGGCGACGACGCCGGCGAGCTGCTGCGGATGGCCGACATCGCCATGTACGCGGCGAAGCACGACGGCGGCAGCGGCTGCGTTCGGTACACCGCGGGTCTCGGCGGCGCGGTCGCCGGCTCCGCCGCGCTCGGCGCGCAACTGCGGCACGCCATCCAGGACGGCGAGCTGTTCCTGGAGTACCAGCCGATCGTGGACCTGCACGACGGGCGGCTCACCGGGGTCGAGGCCCTCGTGCGGTGGGCCCACCCGACCCGCGGGACGCTGCCGCCGGTGGAGTTCATCCCCGTCGCGGAGCGCACCGGCCTGATCGTCCCGCTCGGCGACTGGGTGCTGCGCGAGGCGTGCCGGCAGCTGGCGGCCTGGACCGCCGTGCACGGCCCGGCCGCACCCGCCTCGATGAACGTCAACGTCTCCGCGCGGCAGCTGGCCGACCCCGGGTTCGCCGACCGCGTCGCCGCCGTCCTCGCCGACGCCCGCATCGCCCCGCACCGCCTCACCGTGGAGATCACCGAGACCACGGCGGTGGCGCTCGGCGAGGCCACCCACCACCTGCAGGCCCTGCGCCGCGCCGGGGTCAGGGTCGCCCTGGACGACTTCGGCACCGACCGCTCGTCGCTGACCCTGCTGCAGGACCTGCCCGTCGACGAGATCAAGCTGGACCGCTCGTTCGTGCAGCGCACCGGCGAGGGCCGGCGCGGCGCGATGCCCTCCGCGGTCATCGCCCTCGCGCAGGCCGTCGGCCTGGACGTCGTCGCGGAGGGCGTGGAGTTCCCCGAGCAGGCCCAGCGCCTCGCCGCACTGGGCTACCGCACCGCGCAGGGCTACCACTTCGCCCGCCCGATGCCGGCGACCGGCATCGTGCGGATGCTCGCCCCCGCCCCGCTCACCACCGCGGCGGCCTGAGCGCTCACGCGTCCGGTGCGGGTCCCCGGCGGCAGATCCAGTAGCCGTCCCCGACGTGCCGGGTGACGTGCCCGTCAGGCCGGCTGACGCACAACGCGTCACCCTCGACCCAGACACGCTCGCCCACACGCAGGAAGACGGGCCGCGCGAGCTCCACGGCCCAGTCGCCGGCCTCGACCACGGTGACGACCGTCAACCTGGCCACCGGGACCGGCTGCGTCCGGATCACCCCTGCGGAGTCACCGCCGCTGCCGAGCCGCATGCGTCGAGCCTACCCGCCGGACCGGCCCGCGCCCTGCGATCCTTGTCAGGCTGCGACAACCGGCCCGGGCGGTCGGGGCGTTGTCATGGTCGGTGGTGCTGCTCCGATGATCCGCCGCCGCACCGGAGCCCCGGGCACCAGGCGCAGGCAGTCCGCGGACAGCCCGGCGTAGCGCGGGCCCGTACGCGGCAACGCGACACCTGCTGGAGCCGCGAGGCCGGCTGCACCCGGCGCGACAGACCGACCTGCGGCAGGGCGGCGCGATATGGAAGCGGTGCACCGCGGCGACCGCGGGCCGGGCGATGCGGATCAGCCCTTCGGCCCGCGGCGCGACAATGCGCTCTCCCGCACCGCCGGCGGGTGATGGACGCATGCGCCTCCGCGACGGCCAAGGCATCCTTCCGGGACGTTGCGTGCGGTGTTCAGCAGTGCACGGTCGCCGCGTGGTGATGTTCGAGGATGTGGTCGGCGAACAGTCTGGCGACGAGTTCGCCACGGCTGGTCACCGCGCACTTGGCGAAGATCGTTTTGATGTGGTCGTTGACGGTGTGACGCGAGATGCACATCTCGGCGGCGATCTCTTTGGTCGACAGTCCCCGGGCAAGCAGTGGCACCACTTCGGACTCGCGTTGGGTGAGGCCGTAGGACTCGATGACGATGGAGACGAGGTCGGCCGGACCGGCTGGCTCGACGATGACGGCGACCTGGCGGTCGTCGAGCGGGGCGGCGTGGAGGCGGAACCAGCGGCCGGAGTTGCCGCGGGCGCGCATCGAGATCCCGGTGGCGTTCTTCAGGTTCTTGGCTCGTCGCGCTGCGGCCAGAGCGACCGTCGGCACGTCGACGTCGACGCCCTGGGTGGCGAGATCGGCCAGCACGTCCGCCGCGCCGGTGTTGCCGCGACGAGTGACGCGTCGCCGCCGATGACGAGCATCGTCGGCGCCTGATCGGCCGTGGCCCGGTCGCGGCGCATCACGGCGGAGCGAATCGCCCGGGCGGCGACAGGGACGAGCTCGAGCACCCCGTGCGGTTCCTCGGCGGGGAACGGTCCCAGTTCGGCGCTGCGGACCAGGGCGGCGACGGCCCAGCACGATGTGCCGGTGGTGAAGGCCACCCGGATCTCGTCGCCACCGCCCGCGGGCTCATACAGTTTGCGGTAACGCGGGCTGCGAGCAAGGTCACCGTCGGTCAGCTGCGACAGCGTGGCGACGGGTTCGGCGCTCCGTGCCAGCGACGTGAACTTGGCGAAGTCCGGGTCGAGCAGCTCGTTGTCCCAGAACGGCGTGCACTGGGAAGGGGCGAGCCCCTCGACGAGACCACCGAAAGGCAGCATCGATTCGGTGTCGGTCAGCAGCAGCGCCGCGACCGAGAACGCGGCGACGCCGTGCAGTGCCTCGAGCACGTCGCTGAGCAGTTCGGTCGGCGGGCGCTCGGCAGCGTCGGCAGCGAGGACGCGGTCCCGCGCGGCGATGACCTGGTCGATACCCACTTGATACAGCCTACGACGGGTCGGCGGTCCGGGCATCCCCCTCGTTCGTGGGGGTCACCCCCCGCCGATTACCCCGGTGGAACCCCAGACCACGGGATTCACCGGCGCGTCGATGCATACGTACGTTGGTCGTACATGGCCTACGACGGATCAGGCCGTCGATCTGAGCGGTGCGCGCAGGTCACTCGATGACGGAGGCGGCTTTCGCAGCGTTCGTCATCGGTGGCGCCGGCCGCGATGTCCACGTGACAGCCGGGGCTGAGCAACACGCGAACGCAGCATCCCGGCACGAGGCCTCGGACCGACCGTCCACATTCGACGATGCCGGTCCGGTACACCGACAGCAAGGAGGAGCAACATCATGCAGCGCCACGCACGAAACGGAGCAGATGTTCGACACGCACGGGCCGGTAACGACCGGCGACGCCCGCGGATGCTCGGCTTGCGCTCTGCTGCGCTGGCCATGACGCTGGCCGCGGCGACCCTCGCGCTCCCGGCGGCAGCGGCGCAGGCCTCCGAAGGCGCGGCCGCTGCCACCAGCGCCGAGCCGGCGGCGACCTGCCATTACCGCGTCAACCACGCCGGCGGCATCCGCGTCTACAAGCAGCCGGCGGTCGGCGCCGCCTGGACAAGTTTTGCCAACGGAGCCACGTTCTACGCCACCTGCGGCAACGGTGGCGGCGCCTTCTACACCGACTGCCCCGGTGGACTCGTCTCGAGCCAGTGGAAGACGGTCAACGCGGGCAGTGGCCGTACGGGATACGTCAAAACCAAGTGCCTGGTCCGGATCTGAAATCCGCACGAACCGGATGGCCGATCACGCACGGGCACACAGTCGCCGGGCCGGCGCTCTCTCGGACGCCGGCCCGGCGATGGCGCTCAACCGAGACGCGGTCCACCCGATGTGGTCGCGGCAGGTCCGTCCGGGTGCCCGCTACGGCGCCCCTGGTCCGCGGCTGGTGCAGTCGCGTACCTCGCGCCTCTGAGCGGATGCCCTGCGTCTGCGGCGTCCAGCCTCAGTCGGTGTCGGTGTCGCGACGTCGATCGATCACGCTCAGGTCGACGTCGCCCGGCAAGGGCCGTTGCGCGGAGGGTTTGGACAGCAGTTCAGCCACATCGAGGGGCAGGCGTGCGCGGGGACCGAAGTATGCGCCGTCAAGGTGGGCCAGGACCCGGGTGCCGTGTTCCTCAGTTTCGCCGAGCACCTGCAGTTGCGGGGGTGGAAATCGCCAGTCCGCCCATTGCCGATAGTGCCGGCCGTCCCGCCAGACATCCGCGACGACCGCGGTGCACAGGGCCGTCACAACGGCCAGGCCCGTGCCTGCCGGGCTCGGCCCGTGACCGGCGAACAAGCCGGTCAACGCCTCGGCCACCCACGGCTCCCGCTGCGGCCGGATCCGATCCACGGCAAGACCCGCACCGTTGTCCCGCACAGAGAACACCAGATCTGATTCGATGACGACCTCGACCCGGGAGACCAGACGCTGCGGATCGGCCGCGGCCAGCTGGACCGCCCGACGCAGGACCCGTCCGGGCGGCGCCGGGTCGTGCCGATCGACCCCCAGGTACATCAGCGGACGCCGGCGCACGGCCATCAACGGCGGGCACACCGTGATGTCACCGATCGTCGACCGGCCTCCGTCCTGACCGTTCACCACACCATCATCCCGGCGCTGTCTTCGACGTTGCCCACTTCCGGCCCCGGCGCTCAGCATTGCGGTTCGAGCGTCCGGATCGATGATCCACCGCGGTCCTGGTAGACGGCCGCGACGATGTCGCCGCTGGGTGACAGCGCGGCGGCGGACCACGCGCCGGAGGCGAGCCGGCACCACGGCCCACGCCCCGGCGCGCCGTGCGGCGGACGTGTTACGACGCGTCATCCAGGTCCCTCACCGGCTGCCGCACACCGCGATGATCCAGCCAGGCCGGACCTTCCGCCGGCCCGCAACCGGTTCGACGAGGTCGTGCACGACGGAATGTTCAAAGGCGTCAGGCGAAGTACAGCAGGTAGGTGAGCGTGCTCTCGCCGACGACGGCGATCGTGAGCAGCGCGACGAAGCCCGACCCGTCCGGCAGCTGGGCATCATCGCCGGCCACCTGGTGAAACAGCACCAGCGTGATGGGGATGAGCGGCAGGCCCCCGAGCAGGGCCACGAACAGCGCGATGGCGGCGACGACCGTGCACTGCACCCACGAGGGCTGATACGCCGTCCCGTCCACCACGTGTGCGCTGACGGGAGTTCCGGGCGGCAGCTCGCCGTCGGTGCCCTCCACGACGACCTGCCGCGCCGGCGTGGAGCCGTCGGCCGCGGTGAAGGTGCCGGTGCAGTCGGCCAACCTGGTGTTGGTCTCGACGTCGATGGTCTCGGTGCGGCAGTCGGCGATGACGACGGTGCCGTCCGCCCCGATCAGTCCGCCCCGCGCCAGCGCCTCCCTGGTCGCGGCCCGCACGCCGAGCGCACCGACCCACATCCATGCGACCGCGACGGCCCCGATGCCGAGCCAGAGGACCGCGCGCGTCAACCGGTGTCCGACGGCCCGCGCCACGCTCACCCGATCGATCCTGCCAGCCGGCTCCGCCGTCCACAACGGCGCAGGGCACTACAGGTCTTGAACGGTCAGACCGCCACCATCCGGATACCGCATCCCATCGCCATACCCACCCGACGACGCCAGTCGAACCCACCCTTCAAGATCTGTACTGTACGGGCATGGGCACCTTCCCGGTCGATGACGTGGTGCCCGCCGGCTCTCCGCTGCCGACGCGGCCGCTCGGCGGGCTGTTTCCTGACGCGCTGGCGTTCGGGGGTGACCCGGGGCTGCCGGTGCTCGAGCCGGACGGGGTGCATCCGCTGTTCAGTGCCGTCGTCCGGGCGTTCGCCGAACACCGGCCGCTGGTGCTGTCGCCCGACGCGGTGTGGCTGACCATCGCGCAGGGCGTCGCGCAGCATGTCCGGCTCCACTCCGAGCAGGTGCGGACGCGGCTGGTCCGGCACACCGGCAAGCGGCGGCTCACCGTGACCGTGGACGGGGCGGTGCCGCACGACGCCGCGTCGTGGGCGCACCTGACCGAGGCGTTCGCGAAGCTGCTCGCCGCCGAGATCGACGACGCGGACCTGTTCGAGTGTGACTTCTCCACGAGCACGGACGTGGAGCGGACGGCCGGGCGGGTGGTGCTGCTCGACGTGTATTCGCCGTACTTCTCGCTGTGGCTGGTGACCGTGTGCGGCATCCCTTCCGTGACGTTGACCGGCACGGTCGAGGACTGGCGTCGCATCCGCGCGCGGGTCGACGCGATCGCCGGCTTCGGCCTGGAGACCTGGTGCCGGTCGCTCGCGCCGATCGCCGACGAGTTCGTCCGGGCCGCTGCCGGTGACCCTGATCCGCAGTTCTGGCGGCGGATCTGCAACCCGGCCGACGCGTACGGCGGCGACGTGATCACCGGCTGGGTGGCCCGTTTCTACCCGTACCTCCAGGGCGCCACGGTCGACGTGCCGAACACCCTGCTGGAGCTCCCGATCGGCGAGCCGCGCGACGTGACCGTGGCGCCCCGCAGCTTCTACACCGGTCCAGGCGTCCAGAGTTCCTCGGTCCGCGCCACGCTGTCACGCGTGGTCGTCAACGTCAACGATCGGGTCGGCGGCGACAACCGGGCGGTGGCGCTGCACGCCGGTCTCGTCGGCGTCGCCCAGGACCCTGACGGCGCACTGCGGCCGGTCGCGGGGTGGCACCTGGCGCCGGCGGTCATCGAGCTGGACGACGTGATCGACCGGCTCGTGCGTGAGCACGACACCACCCCGGCGCAGGACCGGCCCGGTGACGCGCCTGTCGAGGTCATCGCGCTGTACCACCGCATCGGCTCCGCGACCATGTTCGGCGGCAGCTGGCGGCTGGTGCCGGCGAACGAGCGCCGCTACGTCGACATCGACCTCCTGGGCGGGTGGGCCGAGACGCTCATCGAGCTGGCCGACGGCCGGACCATCGTCTCGGTCACCGACTTCTCCACCACCATGACCACGTACTGGGTGCTGTGCCGGGTGGCGGACGTCGAGGTCCACCTTCCGAGAGGGTCCCAGACCCTGCTGCGCCTGGCCGACGACCCGGCCGACGTCCCGGTGCTCGGCACCTCCCTCGCCATGCTGCTCGACGCCGCCCTCGACTCCGGCGGCGACGTCGCGCACCTGGAGACCGGCCGGCTCGACCAGCTCGAGCCGATGACCGGCTGACCAGCACCGCTGAGCGTCCCGCTGTGAGCGGGGCGCCGGGGATCGGCGACGATGGTGTCATGCGGATGGTCCGGATGGCGGCGGTCGCCGTGTTCGCCTACGGGACCGTCGTGCACCTCGTGCAGCTGGCGACCGGCGGGTACCCGTGGGCGCCGGACTGGCTGGCCGGATATTTCATCGCCCTGACCGCCCTGGACCCGCTCGCCGCGGTGCTGCTGGCGCTGCGCCGGCCCGCCGGGCTGCACCTGGGGATCGCCGTGCTGGTCAGCGACGCCGCCGCGAACGCCTACGCCACCTACGTCCTCGATGCCGGCGGAGGTGTCGCGGCGCGGGTCGCCCAGGCGGTGATCACGGTGGTCGCGGCGGGACTGATCGCGGTCTCGCCGGCGCTGCTGCGATCCTTGCGTGCCGCGGCACCGGGCGACGGCCCCGGCCCGGCGACCTGAAGCCGTACGATGCTCAGGTGCTGCTGACCGACCACGTGATCACGGTCCCGCTCGACCACGACCGCCCGGACGGGCCGACCATCGAGGTGTATGCGCGGGAGATCGCCGCCGCGGACGGCCGGGACCGGCCGTATCTGGTATATCTGCAGGGCGGTCCCGGTTTCGAGGCGCCCCGGCCGTCGACCTTGCCGTCGTCGCCGGCCTGGCTCGAGCGGGCCCTGCGGGACTTCCGGGTCATCATGCTCGACCAGCGGGGCACCGGACGCTCCACCCCCTACGGCGATCCCGGTCCGGACGCCGCCGCGGACGCGCAGCGGCTCACGCATTTCCGCGCCGACGCCATCGTGCGGGACGCCGAATGCCTGCGGGAGCATCTGGGCGCCCGGCAGTGGAGCCTGCTCGGCCAGTCGTTCGGCGGGTTCTGCGCCCTGCACTACCTGTGCGTCGCGCCGGACAGCATCCGCGAGGCGCTGTTCACCGGCGGCCTTCCGCCGGTGGGCCGGCCGGTCGACGACGTCTACTCCGCCACCTTCGACGTGATGCGCGTGCTGAACCGGCGCTACCACCGCAGGTATCCGCAGGACGCGGCCCGGCTGCGGGAACTGCTCGACCGCTGCGACGCCGGTGACGTCCGGGGCGCCGACGGCGAACCGATCTCCCGGCGGCTGCTGCGCACCATCGGTCACCAGCTCGGCACGGACGGCGGGGCGGAGAACGTCCACCACGTCCTGGAGCTGGACTTCACGTCGCCCGCCTTCCGGCACGACGTCGCCGCGCTGCTGCCGTTCGACGCCCGCAACCCGATGTATTCGGTCCTGCACGAGTCGAGCTACGCCGACGGCGGCGCGACCCGGTGGTCGTCCGACCGCGTCCAGCCCGACGACTTCGCCGGCGACTCCCTGCTGTTCACCGCCGAGCACCTCTACTCCTGGCACTTCGAGGACACGCCGGGCCTGCGGCCGTACCGCGACGTCGCCGCCATCCTCGCGGAGCACCAGTGGCCGCGCCTCTACGACGCCGACGTGCTGGCGCGGGTCGACGTGCCGTGCGCGGCGGTCATCTACGCCGACGACCCGTTCGTGATCCGGCGGTTCTCGGAGGAGACGGCCGACCTGCTGCCCGGCATGCGCCGGTGGCTCACCGACGAGTACCTGCACAACGGCGTGCGCACGGACGGCGGCCGGGTCCTCGACCGCCTGCTCACCCTCGCCCGCGGCTGAGCCTGCCCAGCACCCGCACATGCCGGCGGTCTGGTCGCGGACCGACGGCCCGGCCCTCGCGAGGGCCGGGCCGTCACACGGTCAAACGGGGTAGGTGACCCGCTGGGCGTTCGTCGCGTTGCAGTCCCACAGCTGCAGCTGCGTGCCGTTCGTCGTGCTGCTCTGCGGGTCGTCCACGCACCGCCCCGACTGTGGGTTGCGCAGTGCCTGGGTGGCGGGCACGTAGGACCACTGCTGCCCGCCGGCGCCGTTGCAGTCGTACAGCTGCAGCTTGGTGCCGTTGCCGGTGCCGCCGCCGGCCGCGTCCAGGCACTTGCCGAGGGCCCGGAGCGTCCCGTCGCCGGGGACCGTCCACTGCTGCGCGTTGGTGCCGTTGCAACCCCAGATCTGGATCTTCGTGCCGTTGGCGGTGCCGGAGTTGCTGACGTCCAGGCACTTGTCGAGCTGCACGAGCGTGACCGGGCCGGTGCCGGTGCGGTCCGGCGGGCGGTTGGCGGTCGCCGTGCCCCACGACGACGCCGTGGCGCCCATCGTCAGCGACAGGGTGCCGCCGGTACGGATGAACGACTCCGGCAGCCAGGAGCGGGTCAGCGCCGACCCGTCGAGGGCGGCGGACTGCACGTACTGGTTGGCGTCGGTGGTGGCCGGGGCGTCGACGGTGAGCACGACGCCGTTGTCGCGGGTCACCTTCACGTTCGGGAACAGCGGGCTGCCGACGAGCAGCTCGGCGCGGCCGACGACCTGAGGGAAGACGCCGATGGCGGCGAAGACGTACCAGGCGGACATGGTGCCGAGGTCGTCGTTGCCGGGCAGGCCGCTGGGGCCGGTGCCGTAGACGGTGTCGACGATCTCGCGGGTGGTCGCCTGGGTCTTGGCCGGCTGCCCGAACGCGTTGTACAGCCACGGTGCGTGCAGGCCCGGCTCGTTGCCGGGATCGTAGCGCTGCGCGTTGCCGCCCTTGACCGCCCAGTTGCCGGCGGCGTCGTGGAAGAACGCGTCCAGGCGCTGCACGGCCGGCGCGGTGCCACCCATCGCCTGGGCGAGCCCGGTGGCGTTCTGCGGGACCATCCAGGTGTAGGTCGCGGAGGTACCCTGGGCGAACCCGACGTCGGTGGAGGGCGAGAACCCGCCGACCCAGCTGCCGTCGGCGTTGCGGGCCTGCTGGTAGCCGCCCGTCGAGGTCGCCGCCGGGTTGAACGTGTTGCGCCACCAGTTGGCGCGGGCGGCCATGGTCGCCTGGTCGGCGGTGCGGCCCAGGCGCTGGGCCCACATGCCGAGGGAGAAGTCGGCGAGCGAGTTCTCCAGCGTCTCGGCGGCGCCGCCCCAGCAGTGGCAGGCGTTCTGCGGTGCGTAGCGGGAGGCGAGGTACTGGTTGAGCGCCGGGCGCTGGCCGGTGCACTGGCCGGGGCAGCCGCCGTCGTTGAGCGCGTCGGCGTTCTGGACGGTGGCCTGCCGGTACAGGGAGGCGTAGGCGCCGGCGGTGTCGAAGTGGTCGGCGCCCATCGCGACGAACGTGGCCAGGGTCGGCGCGGCCGGGTCGCCGGTCATCACGTGGGTGGGGCCGTTGTTGTGCAGCCAGCGGTCCCAGATCCCGCGGTTCTGCTGCGCGAACTGGTACATGGACTGCGCGTAGTCGCCGGCGACGGAGGGTTTGAGCAGCGCGAGGAGCTGGATCTGGGCCCGGTACTGGTCCCAGCCGGAGAACGTGCCGTACTGCGCGCCCTGCCCGGCGGTGACGGTGTGCACGGCCCGGTCGCTGCCGAGGTAGCGGCCGTCCACATCGGACACCAGGTTGGGCTGCAGGAGGCTGTGGTAGAGCGCGGTGTAGAACGCGGTCCGCTGGGCGGTGCTGCCGCCGGTCACCTGCACCGAGCCGAGCTGCCGCTTCCAGTCGTCGTAGCCCTGCGCGGCGACCGCCGGCACGTCCACGCCGGCGGCGAGCTCGGTGTCGCGGTTGCGTTCGGCCCCGGCGAGGCTGACGTACGAGATGCCGATCCGCATCCGGACGTTCGCGCCGGACGCGAAGCCGACCCAGCCGCCGGAGCCGCGGCCCGCCCGGTCGCGTACCCCTCGCCGCCGGTGGCCCGGGTGCCGCCCGGGGTCAGGGTGCCGTTGACCCAGGTGCCGGTCGAGGCGACCGGGGCGTCGAAGGTCGCGGAGAAGTACAGCCGGTAGTAGGTCTTGCGGTTGTTGGTGCCGCCGTTGGCCCGCCGCCCGCAGAACGCGCCGGTCAGCACCGAACCGGTCACCTTGCGGTTCGCCGCGTCGATGGTGATCTCGGCGTCCTCGCTGCCGTTGAGCGAGTTCGAGGTGCGGAACAGCAGGTTCGCGGGGCGGCCGGCAGGGAACGTGAACTGCCCGACGCCCGCGCGGGCCGTGACGGCGAGGTCGGCGCGGACGCCGTCGGCGAGTCTCACGGTGTACCGGCCGGGCTTGGCGCTCTCGTCGGCGTGGCTGAAGTTGGTGGCGTACCTGGCGTCGGCGCTGTCGGCGCTCGGCGATGAGTCCACAGTGGACGCGAACGGCATGATGGGCACGTCGCCGGCGGCGCCCGGGTTGCAGCCGGCGCCGTTGAGGTGGGTGAGACTCAGCCCGCGGATGCGGGTGACGTCGTACTGGTAGCCGTTGGCGGCGCCGGTGCTGGTCTGGTCGCCGCGGGTGCTGGTCGGGCTCCACGACAGCATCCCGTACGGGCGCACCGCCCCGGGCCAGGTGTTGCCGTCGTGCGCCGTGCCGATGAACGGGTCGACATAGGCGGCCGGGTCGGTGACCGTGTCGGCCGCGGCCGGCAGGGCGGGCGCGACCACCAGCCCAGCCGCCGCGATGACGACCGCGCACAGCGCCTGCTTACGTTGCTTCAAGGCATCGCCCATTCGTTCAGAGTTGTCGCAAATCGGCGTTGTAGTCGTACAGGGACCGGTAGAGCGGCCGGGTGGACGTCGACGGGGCGCGGTCGGAACTGGAGGTGAACAGTGGGTGGTGCCAGTAGGCGACGGTGCAGGGCTTGGTGCCGGTCCTAGGCTCGCGGGGCGCCGCTCATCGCCGGCTCGTCCGCCGGGGGCGCGGCCGGGGGCAGGGTCAGCTCCTTCAGGCCGATCCGCTGGTGCAGGCGGCGCAGCGGGGCGGGCGCCCACCAGTTCCACCGGCCGAGCAGCGTCATCGTGGCCGGGACGAGCAGGCACCGCACGACGGTGGCGTCGATGAGGACGGCCACGGTCAGGCCGAGCCCGATCTGCTCGATGCTGCCCATCTGCGCGGCGGCGAAGCAGCCGAAGACGATGACCATGAGCAGCGCGGCCGAGGTGATGACCCGGCCGGTGTGCTGCAGCCCGCGCCGGACGGCGGTGTCCGTGTCGTCGCCGCCGTCGACGTACTCCTTGATCCGGCCGAGCAGGAACACCTCGTAGTCCATGGACAGCGCGAACGCGAACCCGAAGAGGATGACCACGACGAACGGGTCCAGCCCGCCGACGGTGAGCGTGCCGAGCACCCCGGACAGCCAGCCGTGCTCGAACACGGCGACCATCACGCCGAGCGTGGCGCCGAGCGAGACGACGTTGGCCAGGATCGCCTTCACCGGCACCACCAGCGAACCCGTCATCGCGAACAGCAGCACGAGCATCGCGGTCAGCGTGATGCCGAGCGCGAGGGGCAGGTCGTCGATGATCAGGTCGATGAGGTCGACCAGTACCGCGGCGTCACCGGTCACCCAGGACTGCACCCCGGCCGGCCGGTCCGCCCGGATCCGGCCGACGAGGTCCTGGGCGGCGTCGTCCTGCGCCCCGCCGCGGAGGCTCAGCTCCACGGCGGCGAGACCGGACCCGACGGGTTTCGCCGGCTGCACCTTGCCGACCGCCGGGTCGTCCGCCCAGCGGGCCGCGTACGCGTCGAGGGTCGCCGCGTCGGTCCGCGCGATGAGCGTCACCGCCGGCGCGAACGACCGGCCGAAGCGGGTCTTCAGCTCGTCGGCGACCCGGACCGACTCGATGCCGCGCGGGATGCCGTCCTGCCCGGGCAGCTTCACCGTCGCTGACAGCAGCGGCAGCCCGGCGGCGAGCAGCAGCGCCGCGGTGGCCACGGCGACGAGCGCGGCGCGGCGCTGTACCAGCGCGGCGAGGGCGGCGAAGAAGCCCTTTCCGGCCTCGTCCTCGGCGGCGGACCTGCGGGCCGGTTTGAGCCGGCGGCGGGCCAGCCCGATGAGCGCGGCGGTGAACGTCAGCGACACCAGCATCGCGACGAGGGCGATCGACACCCCGGCGGCGCCGAGCGCGGTCAGCTGCCGCACCGAGAACGCCAGCAGACCGGCGAGCGCCGCGGCGACGGTGAGGGCGCTGAACAGGATCGTGCGCCCGGCGGTCGCCCACGCCCGGCCGATGGCGACCTCGGGGGCGAACCCGGCGGCGAGCTCCTCGCGGTAGCGGGCGACGAGCAGCAGCCCGTAGTCGACGGACAGTCCCAGCCCGAGCAGCGACGCGACGGTCAGCGCGTTGGAGTCGACGTCGGTGAACGTGGTGAACGCGTACAGGACCGGGAAGACGGACGCGACGGACACGACCGCGGCGAGGACCGGCACGCCGGCCGCGATGAGGCCGCCGAACACGATGACGAGCACGACGAGGGTCAGCGGCAGCGACAGCAGCTCGGCCCGGTTCCGGTCCTCGGCCAGGGTCCGCCCGGCGTCGCGGCTGACCGTGGCGGAGCCACCGACGCGGACGCCGGCACCCGCCGGCAGCTCGCCCTCGAGGCGGTCGAGCTCGGCCTCGACCCGGTCGACCGCGTCGTTGCGGGTCGGCTTGTCGACCTTCTCCAGGGTCGCCACGACGAGCAGCGCGCGGCCGTCGGCGGACACTGCGGTCGCCTCGACCCGCCGGACGTGTTCGACGCCGCGCAGCCGGGCGGTGGCCGCGTCGACGGCGGCCCGGACGTCCGCGGCCGCCGGGTCGACGCCGTCCACCAGGCCGACGACCTGCCCGGCGGAGTCCTCGGCGGTGCTGATCAGGTCGTACGCCTCGATCGACTCGACCTTCTTGCGGACCGAGTTGCCTTCGGAGATGGCGTCGAGCAGGGGCCCGGCGGCCAGGACGCCACCGATGACCGCGACCAGCCACACGCCGAGCACCCACCAGCGGCGCCGGAAACACCAGCCGCCGACCCGCGCCATGAACCCGTCAGCCATCGCGTCCCGCCCTCCCCGTTCCAGTGGGGACCAACCTGCCAGACGCGGCCTCAGGTCGCTGCCCCGGGGCGGCTCAGTCGCCGGCGGGGTCTCCTCGGCGCGCACGACCGTGAAGTGCCCGGCAGGCGAACCTTCGGGGTCAGTCGTCCAGAGCCACCAGGCCGCTGCGGTACGCGAGGATGACCGCCTGCACCCGGTCACGCAGGTCGAGCTTGGTGAAGATCCGCGACACGTAGGTCTTCACGGTCTCGGTGCTGATCACGAGCGCCGCGGCGATCTCGGCGTTGGAGCGGCCCCGCGCGATGAGCCGCAGGACCTCCAGCTCGCGCGGGGCGAGCGTGCCGACCCGCTCGTCCCGCGGCGGACCCGGACGGACCCGTTCGGCGTAGCGGCCGATGAGCTGCCGGGTCACCTGCGGCGCGAGCAGCGTGTCACCGGCCGCGACCGCCCGCACGCCGTCGACGAGCTGGGCGGGGTGCGTGTCCTTGAGCAGGAAGCCGCTCGCGCCGGCCTTGAGCGCCTCGTACACGTACTCGTCGAGGTTGAACGTCGTCACGACCAGCACCTTGACCGGGTCCGGCACACCGGGACCGGCGAGCTGCCGGGTCGCCTCGATGCCGTCGAGCACCGGCATCCGCACGTCCATGACCACGACGTCGGGCCGCTCGCGGCGGGCGAGCCGGACCGCTTCGGCGCCGTCGGCGGCCTGCCCGACCACGCTCAGCCCGGGTTGCGCCGCGAAGATGGTGGCGTACCCGGTGCGCACCAGCGCCTGGTCGTCGCAGATCGCGACCCGGATCGTGCCGTTCAACCGCCGCCTCCCAGTGGAATCGTGCCATGCACGACGAACCGGCCGGCGTCGGCACCGGCGGTCAGCTCGCCGCCGAACACGGCGAGCCGTTCGTGGAGGCCGGCGAGCCCTCGCCCACCGTCCACCGTGGATGGTGCGGGGACGGCGCCCTCGGTCGTCACGCGGACCTCGATGGTGTCGCCGGTGTGCCGGACGTCGACGAGGGTGGGCCGGCCCGGGGCGTGTTTGAGTGCGTTCGTGAGCGCCTCCTGGACCAGCCGGTACGCGGCCAGCTCCGGCCCTCCGCGCACCGGGCGCGGGGTGCCCGACTCGAACAGCTCGACCGGCTGCCCGGCGGCCCGGGTCCGCTCCACCAGGTCCTGGATCTCGCCCGGCACCGGCCGGTGCGTCGCGGCGGGCCGGCGGCCGGCCGGGTCGAGGACGCCGAGCAGATGCCGCAGCTCGCTGAGCGCGTGCCGCCCGGTGTCGCTGACCGCGTCGAGGCCGGCGGCGACGTCCCGCGCGGCGGGGTCGAGCAGGAACTTCGCCGCGTCCGCCTGCACGACCATCGCGGTGACGTGGTGGGTCACGACGTCGTGCAGCTCGCGGGCGATCCGGGCGCGCTCCTCGGCGAGCGCCTCCGCCGCCGCCCGCCCCCGCCGCTCGGCCTCGAGCTGCCGCTGCCGGCGCATCCACGCGCCGCCGGCCCAGCACGCGCACAGCGTGACGTAGAACGTGGTGAAGCCGAACCAGCCCTCCGCCGAACCGGCGGCGTCCAGCCCGACGGCCAGCGCGGCATACCCGGCCGTCGCCACGACCGCCAGCCGGCGCCGCGCCCGGGCCGCGTCGACCCGTCCGCCCGCGTACGCTCCGGCGCTGTAGAGGGCGATGAGCAGCGCCTGACCGGCGAACGTGGAGTATCCGCGCAGCTGCTGCACCGCGAAGCCGGCCTCGACGACCAGCAGGCACAGGGCGGGCAGCCGGCGCCGCACCGCGAGCGGCACGCACTGCGCGACCACGGCGGCGACGGCGAGCGCGTCGGACGGGCGGACCGGCAGCTCGCCGACCCCGGTGCTGTACCTCGTCAGCGGCGGCAGCAGCGCGACCAGGAGCAGCGCACCGGCCAGCACCCCGTCCCGGGCGACGACCGGCAGCGCCCGCCACCGGGCAAGCCCGGGTGCCATCCGGGCGGCCGTCAAGGGCATGCCGGACAGCCTAGCCATCGACGGCCGGCCGGAGCTGGGCCGGCTCGTCCCGGCGCCGGGCGTCCCGGCGCTTCGCGAGCAGCAGCAGGACGGCGGTCGCGGCCGCGCCGGCCACGACCGACACGATGCTCGCCTCGGGCCCGAACGCGCCGCCGCTCACCACGTCGGCGCCTTGCGCGACGCCGCGCAGCAGCCCGGCCGGACCGCCCTCGGTGCCGGAGACCGTCGCGCCGAACAGGCCGGCCTCGGCGAAGTTCCACCCGAAGTGCAGCCCGATCGGCAGCCACAGCGAGCGCGTGACCAGGTATGCGCTGCCGAGCATCAGGCCCGCCTCGACGGCGATCGCGGTCGCGCCCCACAGTGTGGCACCGGGGTTGACCAGGTGCAGGCCGCCGAAGACGGCCGCGGACACGGCGAGCGCGACCGGCGCGCCGAACCGCTCCAGCAGCAGGCGGAACAGCACACCCCGGAACAGCACCTCCTCGGCGACGGCGGCGACCGCCATCACGCCGGCCAGCGTCACCGCGCCGCCGGCCGATCCCCAACCGCCGACCCGGTAGCCGCCGAGCGCGGCGATGACCGCGATGACGGCCGTGAACAGCACCGCCCCGGCCGCGGCGCCGGCCCCGGTCTCGGGCACGGCCCGCGCCCGGGCCAGCTCGGTGACCGGCCGCCGCCGCTCGAGGAGGCGGACCGCCAGGGCGTAGGCCGCCAACGTGAGGGCCGCGCAGCCGAGGCCGACCAGCAGCGCACCGACCGGCGAGCCGTCCGCGGCGCCGACCGCGACCTGTCCGAGCACGAGAACACCCAGGAACACCACGAGCAGGACCGGCAACCTGACCCAGACCGACATCTTCGACTCCTCCGTGACCCAGCGAACGAACGTCGCTGCGTACACGGGCAATGCTAGGGAAATCGACGGTCGCCGACGTCACCGTGCGGTGGACACCGCGTGTGGCTCGCCCGGGGGACAGGCTCGTGAAGCTTTCATCCCGGGCAGGCGTGCTGAGCAGCGCGTTCATGCCGCCGCGGCGGCGGGGACCGGCGGGGCGGGGCGGCCGCGGCCTAGCGTCGGAGCCCCCTGCCGCCGAGGAGGCACACCCGGATGCGCCGCTCCGCCATCACCGTCGCCGTGACCTGTGCGCTGGTCGCCGCGGGCATGACCGCTGCCAGGGCGGCGACGGCCGCCGCGCCGTACGAGGACCCGGCGCTGCCGGTCGCCACCCGGCTCGCGGACCTGCTGTCGAGGATGACGCTCGACGAGAAGATCGGGCAGATGACGCAGGCCGAGCGGGCGTCGATCACGCCGGCCGAGGTCACCCAGTACAAGATCGGCTCGATCCTGTCCGGGGGCGGTTCGGCGCCGTCGCCGAACACGGCCACCGGCTGGGCGGACATGGTCGACCGGTTCCAGGCCGGGGCCCTCGCGACGCCGCTGCGGATCCCGCTGGTCTACGGGTCCGACGCCGTGCACGGGCACAACAACCTCGCCGGCGCGACGATCTTCCCGCACAACATCGGCCTGGGCGCGACCCGCGACCCGGCGCTGGTGCGGCAGGTCGGCGCGGCCACCGCCGAGGAGGTGCAGGGCAGCGGCGTGGACTGGACGTTCTCGCCCTGCCTGTGCGTGGCCCGCAACGACCGGTGGGGCCGCACCTACGAGTCGTTCGGGGAGAAGCCCGAGCTGCCGGTACAGCTGGCGACCGTCATCGACGGCTACCAGGGCAAGGGCGTGCTGGCCACGGCCAAGCACTACGTCGGTGACGGCGGCACGACCGGCGGTGTCGACCAGGGCGACACCCAGCTGTCCGAGGCGGAGCTGCGGGCGGTGCACCTGCCGCCGTTCGCCGAGGCCGTGCGGCGCGACGTCGCGTCGGTGATGGTGTCGTACTCCTCCTGGAACGGCCAGAAGCTGCACGGCAACGACTACCTGCTCAACACGGTCCTCAAGGGCGAGCTGGGCTTCAAGGGTTTCGTCGTGTCCGACTGGAACGGCATCGACCAGATCGAGGGCGGCGCGGGGTTCACCGCTTCGGAGGTCCGCCGCGCGGTCAACGCCGGCATCGACATGGTCATGGTGCCCACCGAGTGGAAGACGTTCGTCGCCACGCTGCGCGCCGAGGTGCAGGCCGGCCGGGTGACGATGGCCCGCATCGACGACGCCAACCGGCGGATCCTGACCAGGAAGTTCGAGTACGGACTGTTGGAGAAGCCGCTGGCCGACCGCTCGTACACGGCGACGGTCGGCAGCGCCGCGCACCGTGCCGTGGCCCGCCAGGCGGTGCGCGAGTCACAGGTGCTGCTCAAGAACACCGGCGACGTGCTGCCGCTGGCGAAGAGCGGCGGGCGGTACTTCGTGGCCGGCAAGAGCGCCGACAACATCGGCAACCAGAGCGGCGGCTGGACGATCAGCTGGCAGGGCGCGAGCGGCCAGACCACCGCCGGCACCACGATCCTGCAGGGCATCCGCGCCGCCGCGCCCGGCTCGACCGTGCAGTACAACGCGACCGGCGCCGGCATCGACGGCTCCTACACGGCCGCGATCGCGGTCGTCGGCGAGACCCCGTACGCGGAGGGCCAGGGCGACCGGCCCGGCTCCCTCGGCCTGGACGCGACCGACCTGCAGACTCTCAGCACGCTCAAGGCCTCGGGCGTGCCGGTCGTGGTCGTCCTCGTCTCCGGCCGCCCGCTCGACATCGCCGCGCAGCTGCCGGACTGGCGCGCGCTGCTCGCCGCGTGGCTGCCCGGCACCGAGGGCGCGGGCGTCGCCGACGTGCTCTTCGGCGACCACAACCCCAGCGGCAAGCTGCCGGTGACCTGGATGCAGTCCGCGTCCCAGCAGCCCGTCAACGACGGCGACGGCAAGACCCCGCTGTTCCCGTTCGGGTTCGGCTTGACCTACGCCGGCACCGCCGGGTCGCCCGGCACGCCGGTCGCGTCGGCGGTCACCTCGACGTCGGCGACCCTGACCTGGACGGCGCCGGCGACCGGCAGCACGCCGACCGGCTACCGCGTCTACCGCGACAGCACCCTGCTGGCCACCGTCACCGGCCTGTCCTACCAGCTCACCGGCCTCACCCCGGGCACGACGACCCGCTACACGGTCGTCGCCGTCGATGCCGCCGGCCGGACCGGGCCCGCCTCGGCCGCCGCGACGGTCACCACGCCCGGCGGCACCGACCCGGGCGCGGCGTGCGCGGTGACGTACTCGGTGAACGACTGGGGCGGCGGCGGGTTCGGCGGCGCGGTGACGATCCGCAACTCCGGCGGCACCGCGCTGTCCGGCTGGACCCTGGGCTTCACGTTCCCCGGCAGTCAGCGCGTCACCCAGGGCTGGTCGGCCGTCTGGTCGCAGAGCGGCGCGGCGGTCACCGCCCGCAACGAGTCCTACAACGGCGCGGTCCCGGCCGGCGGGTCCGTGTCGATCGGCTTCAACGGCTCGTACACCGGCGCGAACCCCCGCCCGACAGCCTTCACGGTGAACGGCTCGGCCTGCACGGCCGGCTGAGCGCGGCGGGGGGGGGGGGGGGGGGGGGGGAGGAGGGAGGGGGGGGGGGGGGGGGGGGGGGGGGGGGGGGAGATG
>NZ_JBVJIJ010000017.1:77024-163469 GCF_055586325.1 Dactylosporangium sp. NPDC051087
CCTCCCCGCCCCCCCCCCACTCCCCCTCCCCCCCCCCCCCCTCCCCCCCCCCCCCCCCCCCCCCCCCCCCCCCCCCCCCCCCGCCGGGGGTTATTCGTTGGGGTAGACGAGGCCGATCTGGCGGCGGATCTCGTCCATGGTCCGCATGATCGAGAGCGTTTCGCTCAGCGGCAGCAGCGGCGACTCGGTGGCGCCGGCCGTCAGCAGCTCCGCGAAGTGCGCCGCCTGGTGCACCAGGCCCTCGTGGCCGGTGATGGTGGTGGGTGGCACGGACTCGCGGGTGGTGCCGGCGAGGTCGGTGAAGCGCACGGCCTGCGGCTGGTAGAACGGGCCGCCGAGCTCGATCCGCCCGGCGGTGCCGGAGATGCTGGCCGTGGTCGGTGACGCCGCCGTCTGGGTCGTGGAGATGATGCCGTGCGCGCTGCCGGTGCGCAGCACCGCGGAGACCTGGGCGTCGACGCCGGTCGTCGTCATGGTGCCGGTCGCCTGGATCGCGTCCGGCGCGCCGAGGACGAACGACGTGAACGAGATCGGGTAGATGCCGAGGTCCAGCAGGGCGCCGCCGGCCAGTGCCGGGTTGAGCAGCCGGTGGGTGGGCTCGATGTCGAAGTGCTGGCCGTGGTCGCTGATCACCGTCTGGACGGCACCGAGCGTGCCGTCGGCGATGAGCTGCCGCACGACGTCGTAGTGCGGCAGGAAGCGGCTCCACATGGCTTCCATCAGCAGCAGGCCCGAGCCGCGGGCGAGCTCGATGAGCTGGGCCGCCTGTGCGGCGTTCTGGGTGAAGGCCTTCTCGACGAGGACCGGCTTGCCGGCCTCCAGCGCCAGGCGGGTCTGCGCGAAGTGGTGGCTGTGCGGTGACGCCACGTAGACGGCGTCGATGCCGTCGTCGGCGACGAGCGCCTCGTAGGAGCCGTACGCGCGGGCGGCGCCGTGCTGCGCGGCGAACGCCTCGGCCCGCTCGACGGAGCTCGAGCCGACCGCGGTCACCGTGGACTTCGAGTGCCGGTGCAGCGCGCCGGCGAACTGGCCCGCGATCCAGCCGGGCGCGATGATGCCCCACCTGATCGGCGGTGCCGCCATGGGGTCGATGGTCCGGGCGCTGGGCAGTGAGGTGCTCACGTTCGTCCTTCGGTTCGGCTGTACAGAGTGCTCACCGCGAAGCTACACCGCCCCCGGGTGGCGTCGCCCGGTGTCCGCCATGCCTGCCCACCTGCCCGCTCTCCCCGGCCGGCGCCGCGATCATCAACCATCGTCTCCCATGAATATTTGATCGCCGCTTGACTGAAGGTCATGGATGTGTCTACCGTCACAGGAACCAATTAACAAAGTTTCCTAACTGTTAGGTGAGGTGAACGTGAAACGATCCCTTCGCCAGGTCCTCCTGGTCGGGGCCGTCGTCGCCGCCGTGGCCGGAGCGACCGCTGTCGTGCCACTGGTCCAGGCCAACGCCGCCGCTGCCTGTGCCCCGGCATGGAGCGCCTCGGCCGTCTACGTCAAGGACAATGTCGCCTCCTACCAGGGCCACAACTACACCGCCAAGTGGTGGACCACCAACGAGGTGCCGACCGCCAGCGGCCAGTGGGGCGTCTGGGCCGACAACGGCGTCTGCGGTGGCGGCACCAACCCCACCACCCCGCCGGTGACGAGCAACCCGCCCACGTCGCAGCCGCCGACCTCGCAGCCGCCGACCCAGCCGGGCGGCAAGGCCCTCGTCGGCTACTTCGCCGAGTGGGGCATCTACGGCCGCAACTACCACGTCAAGAACATCGTCACCAGCGGCTCCGCGTCGAAGCTGACGCACATCCTGTACGCGTTCGGCAACACCACCGGCGGCCAGTGCTCCATCGGTGACAGCTACGCCGACTACGACAAGGCGTACACCGCGGCCGACTCGGTCGACGGCGTCGCCGACACGTGGGACGCCGGCGCGCTGCGCGGCAACTTCAACCAGCTGCGCAAGCTCAAGCGGCTCTACCCGAACATCAAGGTGATCTGGTCGTTCGGCGGCTGGACCTGGTCCGGCGGCTTCACGCAGGCGGCGGCGAACCCGACGGGCTTCGCGAACTCCTGCTACAACCTGGTCAAGGACTCCCGCTGGGCCGACGTCTTCGACGGCATCGACATCGACTGGGAGTACCCGAACGCCTGTGGCCTCAGCTGCGACTCCAGCGGCCCGGCCAGCTACAACAACGTCATCTCGGCGCTGCGCAACAAGTTCGGCCAGAGCTTCCTGATCACGTCCGCGATCTCGGCCGACGGCTCCAACGGTGGCAAGCTCGACGCCGCCGACTACGCCTCCGGCATCTCCAAGCTCAACCTCGTGTTCCCGATGACCTACGACTACTTCGGCGCGTTCTCCCCGCAGGGCCCGACGGCCCCGCACTCGCCGCTCAACTCCTACACGGGCATCCCGCAGCAGGGCTTCTGGTCCGACGCGGCGATCCAGAAGTTGAAGAGCAAGGGCGTTCCCGCCAGCAAGATGCTGCTCGGCATCGGCTTCTACGGCCGCGGCTGGACCGGCGTCACGCAGACCGCGCCCGGCGGCACCGCCACCGGTGCGGCCCCCGGCACGTACGAGGCGGGCATCGAGGACTACAAGGTCCTCAAGAACAGCTGCCCGCCCACCGGCACCGTCGGCGGCACGTCGTACTCCAAGTGCGGCAGCAACTGGTGGAGCTACGACACCCCGTCCACCATCGCCGGCAAGATGACCTACGCCAAGAACCAGGGTCTCGGCGGAGCCTTCTTCTGGGAGTTCTCCGGCGACACCAGCAACGGCGAGCTCATCACCGCCATGCGCAACGGCCTCGGCTGATCATCGGCTGACCGGACCGCCGCAGTCCTTCGGGGCTGCGGCGGTTCTGCGTCTCAGCCGCCGGTCGGTTTCTCCAGGCGGCGGATCTCGATCCACAGCTCCCGCAGCCGCTCGACGTCCCGGTCGCTGCGCCCGAACACCTCGAGCATGTTGTCGATGTGATGCCACTTCGGCGACCGCTCCCCGACCCCGTTGAGCAGCCGGCCCACGGTGGCCTTGGAGACCCCGACCTGGTCCGCGATCACACTGTACGAGGGTTCCCCGGCCGCCCGGTGCGCCTCCATCAGCCGCTCGGTCAGCTGCCCGCGCAACGCACGCAGCCGCTCGGCTTCCGACCCCGGCACATCCCCCATCGACCCCGTCGCGATGACATTCGTCACCATTCAAGCATGCCTATGTACTGCGTCACAGTAAAGGCCACCGGGACCACGACTTGCCGCCGACAGCGCGGAGTCGACCCACGCCGATGATCGTCGACAACAGCCGGCCAACACGGCACTCACGCACCGTCGACTGGTCGGATGACGAGTTGAAGTTCGTCGAATGCGCTGCGCTGCATGTCGACTTGGCAAGCATGCCTTTGGGGGCTGCTCGGCAGCGCAGTCGCCGAAGCGCTCAACCTGTCGGCCTCAATGCGCCCGGTCGACCATCGTAGACGCTGGCGTTGGCCATGGGGACGATCCGCCGATCGGCCGATAGTCATCTTTGCCGTCACACTGCGGCTCTTTGTGGGCAGTGGATTGACCGCTGCACTCGGCGCTTCCAGCCAGCTGCCGACTCCTATCGTCGCCTTCCTCGCCGGATTCGCTGCTCCGCTGATGGTGGCCAGACTTTTCGCAACCATTCCGGTCGCCGCCGCGGCCGCTCCGGATGCAGGTGCGGTGCCGGCCGTCGAGCATTCCCTTCCCCCGCCGGTGCAGCCGCCGTCCACCAGCGGACAGTCCTGTTCCGAGCCACCCGCTGTCGAGTCGATTGCTGAGGTGCATGATGCTGCGAGCTGACTCGCGCCTCGGCCGGTTCGTACGCGCGATGGCGGCAGCCCCTGCGGAGCCGGCACGGCGGGACGGCGCGTCCTATGGACTCATCGCCGCGCTGGCGGCTGAACCACCGCCCGCGAGCAGCCGACAGGCAGACGACGGCGAGGCGGCACATGACGCGCCAGGCAGACGCCAAAGGCCGCCGGCCGGCGTATTTGGAGTGACCCGTGACCCGGTCTCGCGTGCCGATCCAGAGCAGTCTGCGCGCTCGGCAACCGCGAGGGCAACGCTGACCGACCCTGAATACCTGGCGGTGTTCACAGCGAGTTCGTTGTCGTGGTTCGGCGCCAGCGCGGCCAGGGCGGCGGTGATCGCACTGGTATACCTGCGCACCGAGTCTCCGATCGCGTCAGCGGCGGCGTTCGCGATCAGCTACCTGCCATGGCTCGGCATCGGCACGGTCCTGACGGCGGTCGCAGCGCGGCAACCCCATCAAAGGACCATGGTGCTGTCGGACCTGATCCGGACGGTCATCATGACCGCCCTCGCCATCTTCGTCAGCATGCCCGTCAGCACGCTGATGCTGCTGCTGTTCGTCATTGCCTTGCTCAGTCCGCCCGTCGACGCCGCCCGCTCCGGCCTGCTACCGCACATCGCGCAGGGCGAGCGGTACACGACCGCCTTGACACTGCAGCGCACCGCCGGCCAGTTCGCCCTCATCGCCGGCTATGCCGTGGGAGCCGCACTGACGATCGTCGACGCCAGGTATGCATTGGTGCTCAACGCCGGCTGCTTCGCCGTCTCGGCCATACTTGTCGCCTGGCGAGTCAAGGAACGCACGCCGACGCCGACTGCACTCCAGCGCTCCAACCCGATACGCGAGACCGTCGAAGGCTTCGCGGTGGTGTTCCATTCGCCGGTCATGCGCTCGATCGCACTCGTCGTATTCCCTGGCGTCTGCTTCGGCGTCGTCTCAGAAGGTCTCGCTGCTGCCTGGTCCGCCGATCTCGCCGGGAAGCTCGACGCGGTCTATCTCGGCGCGATCATGGTCTCGGCCGCGATCGGGTTTGTCGGCGGCAGCGCGGCGATGACCCGGCTGGTCGAACCCCGCCGCCGAGTCGCCCTGATCCGGCCGTTCGCCCTCCTTACGCCGCTGGCGCTCGTCCCCGCACTGTTCGACCTCAACATTTACGGCGTCGCAGCAATGACGCTGATCTCCGGCGCCACCCTGTCGGGAATCCTGCCTGCCACGAACGGGCTCTTCGTTCAGGTGTTGCCTGCCGAGTACCGGGCACGTGCTTTCGGGACGATGCAAGCTGGCGTACATCTCGTCCAGGGCGGTTCCATCATCTTCGTCGGCTGGCTTGCTGACCATTTTCGGCTGTCAGACGTGGTGGGATACTTCGCCATCGCCGGGGTGGCCGCCATGGCGCTGATCGTCGCCTGGTGGCCGCAGCCGACGGTAATTGCCAGTGCGATCGCCGCGAACAGCTTGCGCGCCGCCCGGGAACAGCACATCAGCTCGCCCACCGAAGCCGCCGGGGAAACGAACAGCCCTGATCTGGGACCGCGGCGGACGCATGGACAGGTCAGGTCGACGTCGTGGTGGTACCGCAACGAGGTGCCGTTCGATCTTCGTTCCGCCGCAACACAGTCGCACGATCAGGTACCACGCGAGTTCGCTTCGGCGCATGCCGCGCCGAGCGATGACGGAGGCCGATGGTGACCCGGGACGCCGGCAGGTTCCACCGCGTGATCCTTTCCTTGCCCGGTTGGCGATCTGGTCCTTCGGCTGCGGGA
Organism: Dactylosporangium sp. NPDC051087; assembly: GCF_055586325.1. Classification (NCBI taxonomy): domain Bacteria; kingdom Bacillati; phylum Actinomycetota; class Actinomycetes; order Micromonosporales; family Micromonosporaceae; genus Dactylosporangium; species Dactylosporangium sp. NPDC051087. Next base: position 82,620 of record NZ_JBVJIJ010000017.1, read on the forward strand.
TGACCGCGACAAGCCCACGAGCCCGCAGCGCCGCCCGGTTCGCCCTGGACGAGTACGCCTTGTCGGCGGTCACCGAGTCCGGGCGCTTCCGCGGCCGGCCCACTCCACCAGGCCGCGCCACCGAGATCTGCTCCAGCAACGCAATCAACTGTTTGTTGTCGGCAGCCTGACCGGGCGTGATCCGCGTGGCGAGTGACCGCCCGCGCCCGTCGGTCATAGTGTGGACCTTCGTGGTCAGTCCCCGCGGGAACGACCCAGGCCCTGCCGCGCCTGCGAATCAGCCGGATCGAGCCCCCTTTGCGAGCCCCAGCGGCGTGTTGATGAGCACGGACAAAGGTCGAGTCGGCCTGGGCGTCCCAGTCGATGTCGCCCTCCGCTTCGCCCAGAGCGATGACCTGCTGCTTGAGGCGGGCCCAGGTGCCGTCCTCGGCCCACCGCCGGAACCGCAGATGCGCCGTGCGCCACGGCCCGTACCGCTCCGGCATGTCCCGCCACGGCGAGCCCGTCCGTTTCACCCAGCAGATCCCGTTGATCACCTACCGGTGATCACGCCACCTGCCGCCACGTCCGCCCTGCTCAGGCAGCAAGGCCTCTAGAATCACCCACTCACGATCAGTCAGATCGAAACGCGCCACACCGGTACAACGACCCAACCCCAAGATCCGCTAGTCACGGCCTAGGCGGAGGCGTGGACGAGGAGTTCCTCGACATGGCGGAGCATGTCGCCGGCGGCGGGGGCCCAGGCGGTGTCGGTGTGGCAGGCGATCGTCATCAGCGCCGCCGCGGGGCGGTGCTGGACGGACAGGATGTAGCGGGAGCCGCCCGGGCGGTCCGGTTGCCCGGTGACGCGGTCCTGCACGGCGGGGTCGGTGAAGGGGATCGCCTCGGCGCCGAGGGAGCGGCTGTTCGCGGCGCTGCCGACGATGGACGCGTCGATGTAGTTGAAGCGGGCGACCGCCGCGCCGGTGCCGGCCAGCGGGCCCAGGAGCTCGGTGCTGACCGCGGCGGCGGTGGCCGGGTCGAGGTTGGCGAAGCGGTGGCCGTGCAGCTGGTTCGTGGCCGTGACCGCCAGGCGGGGTTCGAGGGCGCCGGTGCCGGGCACGAGGACGGGGACGGGCATGACGGCCTTGCGGACCGACGCCTGGGTGCCCGCCGACAGCCGGTTCGCGGCCAGGACCCGGACGCCGACGCAGGGTGCGTCCTCGACCCGGGCGATCGCCGTGCCGAAGGCGGTCAGGTAGACCGCTGAGACCGGCACGCCGTTGCGGTCGGCGACGGCCTGCGCGGCCCGGGCGGCGTGCGCCGAGGCGAGCCACCGGGACTGCAGCACCGGCTCGGCGGGCGCGGGTCCGCTGTCGGGGTGCCAGCCGGCCAGGCCGTCGCGCAGCGCGCCGAGCTGGCGCCGCCAGTACGCCTCGGCGCGCCCGGCGTGGGCCCGGCCCGGTCCGGACGCCTCCCACTCGGCCGTCTCCAGGGGCTGCTCCGGCGCCGGCTGTCCGTCGAACGCGCCGCGGCCGCTGATCCGGCTGCGCACGGCGTGCAAGAAGTCGGTGCGCAGCACCCGCACGCCCCAGCCGTCGATCGCGGCGTGGTCGACGACGATGCCGACCTGGCGCACGGCTCCGGCGTCGACCGCGAGCACGAACAGTGCCGGCTGCTGCTCCCCGAGCCGGAACGCCGTGGCCGCGGCCGCGGCGATCGCCCGGTCCGCCTCGGCGCCGGCCGGCGCGACCCGCACGACTTCACCCAGCCGCTCCTGTGCCGGGAGGACCTGCTGCTCGCGCTGGCCGGGGGCGGTCACGGGCATGAGTGTCCGCAGGCCTTCGTGCCGGTCGAGCAGGTCGCCGATCGCCGCCAGCACGGCACCCACCGGTGCGCCGGAGCCCTGGACCACGGTCGTGAAGTTGGCGGCGGAGGACCGTTCCGAGTCCGCGTCGACGCCGACGTCCATGAACCACTCACGTTGCGCGCAGGTAAGCGGGCCACGTCGAGTCGAGTTCATTCCCGTTCCTGTCCAGTTTCTAAAGTCGAGTTCGTGAAATATTGCAGGAGATCCATGGGTCATGCAACCCTGTTGCCGTGGTTTTGCAAGCGGCCCCGACAACGGTTCCCCGCCTCCTCGCCGACCGGTCCACATCGGAGCCGGACCGCGAGGCGCTGGTCGTTGACGGCGTCGGCGCGCTGACGTTCGGCGCCTGGCAGCGGCGGGCGGCCGGCCTCGCCGAGCGGCTGCGGCAGGACGTCGCGCCGGGCGACCGGGTCGGCCTGCGGTTCGGTGCCGCGGACTGGCTCGACTACGCCGTCGCGTATGTGGCGGTGCAACGCCTGGGCGCGGCCGCCGTGCCGATCGCCGGCGACGCGGCGCCCGCCGAGGTCGCGCACATGCTCGCCGACTGCGGCGCCGCCGGGCTGGTGCACGCGGGCGGCCCGCCCGGCTGGTCCGCCGGCTGGACCCATGCGATCGGCCCCGGCGACGCCTACGACGATGAGGGCGGCGACGACCTCTCCACCCCGCACGGGCTCGCGCAGATCCTGTACACGTCCGGCACGACGGCACGGCCCAAGGGCGTCGCCGCGAGCCACGCCAACGTCACGTACGGATCGGGCGCCCGGCACCGGCCGTTCCGGCACTCGCGCCACCTGCTGCACGCGTTCGCGATCGGCACGAACGCGGGCCAGGTCATGCTGATGAACGCGCTGCTCGCCCACCCCGCCGTGGTCACGCTGCCGCGGTTCACGCCGCTGCGGTTCGCGCGCGCCATCGCCCGCTGGTCCGCCGGCACGGTGTTTGTCGTGCCCGCCATGGCCATGGAGCTGCTCACCGTGGCCGACGGTCACGATCTCAGCAGCGTGCGGCTGCTCGGGTCGGCCGCCGCGCCGCTGCCGGGGCCGGTCGCCGCCCGCCTCGTGGCCGCGTTCCCGAACGCGACGATCGTCAACTACTACACCTCGACCGAGGCCGCCCCGGCGCAGACGGCGATGACGTACGACCCGGAGCGCCCGGACAGCGTCGGCCGGCCGATCGCCGGCGGTGGCGTCCGGGTCACCCGCGAAGACGGGCGGCCCTGCGCGCCCGGCGAGACCGGCGCCGTCTGGATGCGTTCGCCCGCCCCGGCCCGCGCGTACTTCGGTGACGTGGCGACCAGCGCCGCCGCGTTCCAGGACGGCTGGGTCCGGATGGGCGACGTCGGTCGCCTGGACGCCGACGGCTTCCTGTACCTCGTCGAGCGGGACAGCGACGTGGTCAAGACCGGCGCGCACCGGGTGTCGACGCTCGCGATCGAGGCGGCCATCCACGAGCATCCGGCGGTCGCCGACGCCGCCGTCGTCGCGCTCCCCCACGACGTGCTCGGCGTCGAGCTGGCCGCCGTGATCGTGGTCGGCGACACGGCACTGACCGCGCAGGCGCTGCGGGCGTTCCTCGCCGGCCGCCTCGCGCCGCACGAGGTCCCTTCCCTCGTCCACGTCGTGGACAAGCTTCCGCGCAACCGCGGCGGCAAGGTCGACAAACGATCCCTGCAGAGGAGCCTGTCATGATCCAGGCATCCGCGGTCCAGCACGGCATGTGGGTCGCCGGGTCCGGCGCCGCCCCCACCGCCTACCACATGCCGCTGGTCGTCACGTTCGCCCACGACCCGGACGCGGGGCTGCTGGCCAAGGCGTGCGCGGCGGTGGTCGAGCGGCACGCGCTGCTGTCCAGCGCGATCGCCGACCGCGACGGCATCGCCTACCTCACCCGGGCCGCCACGGTCCCCGTCCTGCGCGTCGCCGGGCCGGGCGAGCCGCTCGACGAGGAGGCCACGCGACCGTTCGACCTCGGCGAGGGGCCGCTGGTCCGGTTCACGCTGTCCGGCCGGACGCTGCTGATCACGGCCCACCACCTGGTCTTCGACGGGCAGTCCAAGGAGGTGCTGCTGCGCGACCTGGCCGCCTTCTACGCCGGTGAGATCCCCGTGCCGTTACCCCGCACCGCCGCGGACGAGCTCGCCGCCGAGGCGGCGCGGCTGGCCGTCGACCGGGCCGCGGCGGCCGAGTTCTGGTCCAGCCGGTGGGCCGAGCCGTTACCCGTCGTCGTCGTCGGCGACCACGTCCTCACCGGACGCGACCACGGCCCGGGGCAGGTCCACCCGTTCGCGCCGCCCGTGCCCGACCTGCCGGGGCTGACCCGCTTCGAGACGCTGCTGGCCGCGATCCACGCGACGCTCGGCGGGTACGGCAACCCCCGCGTCACGACCGGCGTCGATCTGTCCACCCGGGAACCCGGATCGCCCGTCGCCATCGGCTCCTACGCGACCGAGCTGCCCGCCGACTCCCGGCCCGACCCGGACGCCACCTTCGCGGAGTTCGCCGCCGGACTGCGCGCCGCGCTCCGCGACATGTACCCCCACCGGTCGGTGCCCCTCGCGCGGGCCGTACGCCGGCTGCGGCCGCACGCCGCTCTCGCGCCCGTCTCCGTCAGCTACCGCCGCATCGGCCCCGCACCCGTGTTCGACGGCGCCCCGGCCGGCGTCGACTGGCTCGCCTTCGCCGGAAGCGTCCGCGGCGACCTGCAACTGCAGGCGGTCGACGACGGCACGACGGTCACCGCGAACCTGCGCTCCTCGGCCGACGCCGCACCGGTCGCCGCACGGTTCGCCGAGGACCTGTGCGGGGTGCTCACCCGGATCGCCGCCGCCCCGCAGACGAGACTCCGCGACCTGTCCGCCCCGGCCGCGGCCGCACCGGCCGTCACCGCCGGGACGCCGGCCGCCGCGACGGTCCCGGCGCACGGCGGCGAGCTCGTCGAACCGGTCCTGGCCATCTGGCGCGACGTGCTCGGCGACCAGGGCATCGGCCCCGACGACGACCTGTTCGACCTCGGCGGCGACTCCCTGACCGCGACGCAGATCATCGCGCGGATGCGCAAGACGCTCGGCATCGACGTCGACATCGACACGTTCTTCGACCACCCGACGGTCAACGGAGTCGTGAATGCTGTCAGCGCCAACTGAAGCGGCGACCGAAGCGCCCACCGAAGCACCCACCGAAGCGACCGCCGACCTGGCGGCGATGCTGCTCATCCGGCACTTCGAGACGGCGCTGCTCGACCTGTTCGCGCGCGGCGAGCTGTCCGGGACCACACACACCTGCCTCGGCCAGGAATACGTGCCCGTCGCCGTCAGCGGCCTGCTCGGACCCGACGACCACGTGCTGAGCAACCACCGCGGTCACGGCCACTACCTCGCCCGGTTCGACGACCCCGAAGGGCTCCTCGCCGAGATCATGGGCCGGGAGGGCGCCGTGTGCCACGGCGTCGGCGGCAGCCAGCACATCCACCGGCACGGCTACCTGTCCACCGGCGTGCAGGGCGAGAGCCTGCCGGTCGCGGCCGGTCTCGCGCTGCACCTGCGCCGGCACCGGCCGGGCGCGCTCGCCTGCGCGTACATCGGCGACGGCACCTGGGGCGAGGGCGCGGTCTACGAGGCGCTCAACATCGCCGCGCTGTGGCGCCTGCCGCTGCTGGTCGTGGTCGAGCACAACGGCATCGCCCAGTCCACGCCCACCGAACACGCCATGGCCGGCACCATCGCCGGCCGCGCCGCCGCGTTCGGCCTGGCACACACCCTCATCACCGCGACCGGCCCGGGCACGATCCGGGCCGGGCTCGCGCCGCTCGTCGCCGCGGTCCGCGACGGCGCGCCGCTGATCGCCGAGTTCCGCGCGCCGAGGCTCGGCCCGCACAGCAAGGGCGACGACACCCGGCCCGCCGAGCAGGTCGCGGCACTGGCCGACTGGTACCCGGCAGCGGCCGCCACCGCACCGGACCTCGACCGCGCGCAACGGGACCGCGTCGCCCGCGTCGTCGCCGACGTGTCCGCCCGCCCACCGGCCGAGTGGACCGAGCGGTGAGAGTCGCGGAGAACATCAACGCCGCGCTGCACACCGTCCTGGCGAACGACGACCGGGCGTACCTCGTCGGCGAGGATCTCCTCGACCCGTACGGCGGCGCGTTCAAGGTCGCCCGCGGGCTCTCCACCCGCTTCCCGGAACAGGTGCTGTCCACCCCGATCAGCGAGTCGGCCATCACCGGCATCGCGGCCGGCCTCGCGCTGGCCGGCGACACCGCGATCGTCGAGTACATGTTCGCCGACTTCCTCGCCCTCGGCTTCGACCCGCTGGTGAACTTCGCCGCCAAGTCCGTCACCATGTACGGCGACCGGCTGCCGATGCGGATGATCGTGCGCTGCCCCAGCGGCGGCGGCCGCGGCTACGGGCCGACGCACAGCCAGAACCTGGCCAAGCACCTCATCGGCGTGCCCGGCCTCGCGGTGTTCGAGATGTCGCCGTTCCGCGACGCGGCCGACGTGTTCGCCGAGATGCTGGCCCTCGCGCAGCCGTGCGTGTTCGTCGAGGACAAGATCCTCTACACCCGCCGCATGCATCCCGTGACCGACCCGTTCACCGTCGAGGTGCGTGACGGCGTCGCCTACGCCGGGACCGGGGAACGGCCTGAGCTGGTCCTCGTCGCTCCCGGCGGGATGGCCGAGCGGGCCATGGCCGCGCTGCGCACGCTGCTGATCGAGGACGAGATCGCCGGCCTGCTGGTGGTGCCGTCCCGCCTGTACCCGGTCGACCTCGACCTGCCGCCCGTCGCGCACGTGGTGGTCGCCGAGGACGGCACCGCCGGCGGCACGTGGGGCGCCGAGGTCGCACACCACGTGCACGCCCGGCACTTCGCGGACCTGGCCGCGCCCGTCACGCTCGTCCACGCGGCCGACACCGTCATCCCCAGCGCGCCGCACCTGGAGCGGCGCGTGCTCGTGAGCGCCGAGACCATCTACGACGCGCTGGTGAGGACCGTCCGTGACTGAGATCGCGGTACCGAAGCTCAACACCAACGACGACAGCTACCTGCTGCTCGCCTGGCTCGCCCCCGACGGCGAGGCGGTGACGGCCGGCGCCCCCGTCGCCGAGGTCGAGACGTCGAAGGCGGTCGAGGAGCTGACCGCCGCGGCGAGCGGCGTGCTGCGCCACCGCGCCGCGCCCGGCGCCGACATCGCGCCCGGGCAGGTCATCGCGCTCCTCGACGACCCCGCCGCCGACCAGGCGCCGGTCCCGCAGCCCGCCCGCGCCGGCGGCCCGACGATCACCGCGCCGGCCCGCGCCCGCATGGCCGAGCTCGGCATCGCGGAGGCCCGCGTCGCGGCGCTCGGCCGCCCGATCATCCGCCGCGCCGACATCGACGCCCTGGCCGGCGCCCCGCCGTCCTGCACGACCGACCGGCCCGGCACCACCGACCGGCCCGGCGCGCCGCTGTCCGGCACTACTGACCGGCCCGGCGCGCCGCGGAACGGCACCACCGACCGGTCCGGCAGCCTGTCGCGCAACCAGCGGGCGGTCGCCCGGACGGTCGCGCGGTCCAGCGCCACCATCCCGGCCGCCTACACCGTGATGACGATCGACGTCGGCGCCGCGCTCGGCGAGGCGCCGCGGCTGACCCGCGCGGTACGCCGGCCGGTCGGCCTCGCCGAACTGTTCGTCGCCGCGATCGGGTCGGCGCACGCCGACCTGCCGGTGTGCTTCGCCCGGCTGGACGACGACGGCACCACCCTGCACCCGGCGGACGCCGCGCACGTCGGCGTCACCGTCGACCTCGGCGAGGGCCTCTTCGTCCCGGTCGTCCGCGACGCGGGCACCGCTCCGCTCGCCGACATCGCCCGCGCGCTGACCAGGTTCCGGGTGGCAGCGGCCGGCGGCACGTTCCGCCCGGCCGAGCTCGACGGCGCGAACATCACGCTGACGCTGCACCTGGACGCCCGCATCAGCCTCGCCGTCCCGATCGTGTACCCGGGCCAGACGTGCGCCGTGGCCGTCACCGCCCCGCGCCCTGAGCTGTACCTCGACGACGACGGCCGGCCGGCGACCCGGACCGTGTCACAGGTCGGCCTGGCCTACGACCACCGCGTCGTCAACGGCCGCGAGGCGGCGCTGTTCCTGACCGCGCTGCACCGCGCGCTCAACGAGAACCTCACCCGGACCTTGCAGGACCCACCGCAGGAGGACCCGCGATGACCGCGCTGCTGGCCGCCCAGGAACGGCTGTGGTTCCTGCACCAGCTGGACCCGGCCGACGCGTCGTACCATCTGCCGCTGGTCATGCACGTGCGCGGTCACCTGGACCGGACGGCGGTGGAGCACGCGCTGGCGGCGCTGACCGACCGGCACGAGACGCTGCGCACCCGGATCGACGTGGTCGACGGCCGGCCCGTGCTGGTGCCGGCGGCCGGTGGCGTCCGGCTGGAGACCGCCGTCGCGGACGGCCTCGAGGACGCCCGCGAGCAGGTCGCCGCGTTCGTCACGCGCCCGTTCGACCTCGTCGCCGGCCCGATGGTCCGCTGGCTGCTCATCGACGCCGGGCCCGGCGAGCACGTGCTCGCGATCGCCGCCCACCACGTCGCCGCCGACGGCTGGTCGCTGCAGGTGCTGCGCCGCGACCTCGACGCCCTGTACCGGGCGTACACCACCGGCGTCCCGGCCGACCTGCCGGACCTGCCGGAGCCGCCGCCGGCGCCGGCCGCCGACGGGACCGACCTCGGGTACTGGACCGAACGGCTGGCCGGCGCCCCGGTGCTGGACCTGGCGACCGACCGGCCCCGGCCGCCGGTGCGCCGCGGCCACGGCAGCTCGGTCGTCTTCGACATCCCCGTCGACCTGCTGCGCCGTCTGGAGACCGTCGCCCGGTCCGAGCGCACCACCGTCTACACCGCGCTGGTCGCGGCGTTCTCGCTGCTGCTCGGCGGGATGAGCGGCCAGAACGACGTCTGCCTCGGCACGCCGGTCCTCGGCCGCGACGACCCGGACCTCAACGACCGCGTCGGCTGCTACGCCGAGACCCTCGTCCTGCGCACGGACCTGTCCGGCGACCCGACGTTCCGCGCGCTGCTGCGGACCGCCCGCCGGACCGTGCTCGGCGCGCTGAGCCACCCCGCCCCGTTCGAACGCGTGGTGTCGGCGACCGGCGCGCCCCGCGACCGCAGCCGCACCCCACTGTTCCAGGCCATGATCATGTACCTGCGGCAGGAGCAGGACCGGCCGCGCCTCGGCGACCTCGACGTCGAACTGCTGGACCACCCCTTCGACGTCGCCCGCACGGACGTGTCCCTCGACGTCATCCAGGGCCCCGCGACGGCGGTCGGCGTCCTCACCGCCGACCGCGACCTGTTCGACCCCGGCACCGCGCAGCGGCTGGTCCGCCGCCTGCTCGTCCTGCTCGACGACGCGGCCGAGCGGCCCGACACCGCGATCGGCGACCTGCGCCGGCTCGACGACGAGGAACGGCGCGAGGCGCTGACCCGGTGGAACGACACCGGCGCCGGGCAGCGCACGCCGCTGGTCGCCGAGCTGTTCCGGGCGCAGGCCCGGGCCACGCCGGACGCGGTCGCGGTCACCGGCGACGGCGTCGAGCTCACCTACCGCGACCTCGACGCCGCCGTCGACCGGCTGGCCGCCCGCCTGCACGGGCGTGGGCCGCTGATCGGCGTCGGGCTGTCCCGGTCCCCCGCCATGGTGGTCGCGCTGCTCGCGGTGTGGCGGGCCGGCGCCGCGTACCTGCCGCTCGACCCGGCGTACCCGGCCGACCGGCTCGCGTTCGTCGTCGCCGACGCGGGCGTCGGCACGGTCCTCACCGAGTCCGCGTTCGCCGGCCGGTTCGGTGCGGCCGCGCTGCTGATCGACGCCGACGACCCCGTCGGCGAGCCGGCGCCGGCCGTCGCCACCGGCCCGGACGACCCGGCCTACGTGCTGTACACCTCCGGATCCACCGGACGGCCCAAGGGCGTGGTCGTGCCGCACGGCGCGCTCGCCGCGTTCGTCGCCGCGATGGCCGGCGTCACCGGCCCGCAGGACGGCCGCGCGTGGCTCGCGCTCACCTCGCTGTCGTTCGACATCTCCGGGCTCGAGCTGTTCCTGCCGCTCAGCCGCGGCGGCCGGGTCGTCGTCGCCGGCGACGCGCAGACCGGCGACGGCGCGGCGCTGCGGCGCCTCATCGCCGCGCACGGCGTCACCGACGTGCAGGCCACCCCGTCCGGCTGGCGGATGCTCCTCGCGGCCGGCTTCGACCGCGACGTGCCCGCCGCGCTGGTCGGCGGCGAGGCGCTGCCCGCGGCGCTCGCCGCCGAGCTGCGCGGCAAGGTCGACCGGCTGACCAACGTGTACGGCCCGACCGAGACGACGATCTGGTCGACGTACTGGCCGGTGCCCGAGCACCCGTCGGCGATCTCGATCGGCGGCCCGATCCCCGGCACCCGCGTCTACGTCGTCGACCACCGGATGCGCCCCGTCCCCACCGGCGTCCCCGGCGAGCTCGTCATCGCCGGTGCCGGCGTCGCCCTGGGCTACCTGCGCCGCCCCAGGCTGACCGCCGACCGGTTCGTGCCCGACCCGTGGGGTCCGGCGGGCGCCCGCATGTACCGCACCGGCGACCGCGTCCGCCGCCGGGCCGACGGCACGCTGGAGTTCCTCGGCCGGCTCGACACCCAGGTCAAGGTCCGTGGCCACCGCATCGAGCTCGGCGAGGTCGAGACGGCGCTGGCCGGCTGCCCGGGGGTCGCCGCCGCCGTCGCCGCGGTCCGCGACGACGCGCTCGCCGCCTACGTCACCGCCCGCCCCGGCGCGGGCATCGACCCCGCCGCGATCCGCGACGCGATCCGCGACGCGGTCCGCGCCACGCTGCCCGCCTACGCCGTGCCGGCCACCGTCACGGTGCTCGACGCGCTGCCGCTCACCCCGAACGGCAAGGTCGACCGGGCCGCCCTGCCCGACCCGCGACCGCTCACCGCCGCCGTGCACGTGCCGCCGAGGACCGCCGCCGAGGCCCGCGTCGCCGCCGCGTTCGCCGAGGTGTTCGGCACCGCCGAGGTGGGCGCCCACGACGACTTCTTCGCGCTCGGCGGCCACTCGCTGCTGGGCGTCAAGGTCGCGGCGCGGCTGCCCGGCCTGACCGTCCGCGACCTGTTCGACCACCCGACGGTCGAGGCCCTCGCCGAGCGGATCCCGGCCGCCCCGGAGACCGGCGTCCAGGCGGTGCCAGCCGGCGCGCCGCCGCTGACCGACGCCCAGCGCCGGCTGTGGTTTCTGCAACGGCTGGACCCGCACGACGCGTCGTACAACATGTTCATCGTGCTCCGCCTGCGCGGCCGGCTGGACCGCGAGGCACTGCGGCGGGCCCTGGACGCCCTCGCCGGACGGCACCTCGCGCTGCGGTGCGCCTACCCGGAGGTCGAGGGCGACCCGGCCGTCACGGTCGGACCCGCCACCGTGCCGTTCGACGACCTCGACCTCGGGGCAGAGCCGGACGCCGAGGCGGCGGCCAAGACCGCCGTCGCCGCCCGGACGAACGCGCCGTTCGACCTGCGCGCGGGCGCCCCGGTGCGGGCCTCACTGCTCCGGCTCGGCCCGGACGACCACGTCTTCTGCCTGATCATGCACCACATCGCCGGGGACGGCTGGTCGCTCAACGTCCTGCGGGAGGACCTCGCCGCGCTGTACGCCGGCCGGTCGTTGCCGCCGCTGCCACCGGTACCGGCGGCGACCGGCGACCCGGCGGCGGACCTCGCGTACTGGCGGGACCAGCTCGCCGACCCGCCCGTGCTGGAGCTGCCGGCCGACCGGCCCCGCCCGGCCGAGCCCACGCACCGCGGCGCGTTCCACGGCACCCGCCTGCCGGCCGGCGTCACCGCCCGCCTCGAGGGCCTCGCCGGCCAGGCACGGACCAGCCTCTTCGCCGTGCTGATCGCGGCCTACCAGGCGTTCCTCGCCCGGCACACCGGCCAGTGCGACGTCCTGGTCGGCTCGACCCTGGCGGCCCGGGACCGGGTCGAGGTCGAGCGGGCCGTCGGCTACTTCGCCCGGACCGTCGTGCTGCGCAACCAGGTCGACCCGGCCGAGCCGTTCACCGGCCTGCTCGGCCGGGCCCGCGAGAGCGTGCTGGACGCGCTGACCCACGCCGAGGCGCCGTTCGAGCAGCTCGTCGCGCGGACCAGCCGGGACGCGTCGGCACCGCCGGTGTTCCAGACCATGTGCATCCTGCACACCCAGGACGAGGGCACCGCCGCCGACCGGTTCGCCGACCTGGACGCGTCGTTCTTCGACTCCGGCTACGGCCAGTCCAAGTTCGACCTGATGCTGGAGGCGTGGCGGACCCCCGACGGGCTGACGCTCGTCTTCGGCTACGACACCGACCTGCTCGACGCGGCGACGGTCGAGCGCTGGACGCGCCGGTTCGAGGTGCTGTGCGCGGCGATCGCCGCCGACCCGGCGACCCCGGTGGGCGCGCTGCCGCTGCTGACCGCCGACGACGAGGCCCTGGTCGACGCCCTCGCGGCGCCGGCGACCGGCCCGCCGGCGCCGCCGGTGAGCGGGCTGCCCCGCCTGCCGGCAGCGGACACGGTCGCGGTCCGCTGCGGCTCCGGGTCGCTGACGTACGGCGAGCTCAACCGCCGGGCCGACACCATGGCCGCCGCGCTGCGCGCGTCGTCCGCCGCGGACGCGCCGGTCGTCGCCGTCGCCGCGCACCGGGACATCGACACCGTCGTCGCGCTGCTGGCGATCTGGCGCGCCGGCGGCGCGTACCTGCCGGTCGACCCGGACCAGCCCGCCGGACGGATCGCTGCGCTCGTCGCCGGCGCCGGGGCGGTCCTGGCCGTCGGGGACGCGCCGTGGCCCGACGGCCTGCCCACGTTCCAGGCACCGGCGCCGGCCCCGGACGGCGGCGCCGTCGACCACGCGGCACCGGACGGCGCCGCGTACGTGCTGCACACCTCCGGGTCGACCGGCACACCGAAGGCCGTCGTCGTCGAGCACCGGGCGCTCGCCGCCCGCGTCGACTGGATGCGCCGCGACTACCGGCTCGGCCCGGGCGACACGGTCGTGCAGCTGGCGCCGCTCGCGTTCGACACCCACGCCGAGGAGATCTGGCCCGCCCTCGCCGCCGGGGCCACGCTGCGGCTGCTCCCGGACGGCCCGCTCACCCTGCCCGACGTCCTCGCCGGTACGGCCGGGTCCGACGTCACCGTGCTGGACCTGCCCACCGCGTACTGGCACGACCTGGTCGCCCAGATCGACGCGATCGCCTGGCCGCCCGGGCTGCGGCTGGTCATCCTCGGCGGCGAGGCGGTGCACGCGGCGGCCGTGGCCCGCTGGCGGGCCCGGTTCGGCGACACCGTCCGGCTGGTGAACACGTACGGGCCCACCGAGGCCACGATCATCGCGACGTCGACCGATCTCGGCCCGCACGACACCGACGGCCCACCGGCGATCGGCGTGCCGCTGCCCGGCGTGCGCGTCGCGGTGGTCGACGCCGGCCTGCGCCCGGTGCCGCCCGGCGCGTACGGCGAACTGCTGCTCGGCGGCGACGGCCTCGCCCGCGGCTACCTCGGCCGGGACGACCTCACCCGGGAACGGTTCGTCGCCTGGCGCGGCGGGCGCGTCTACCGCACCGGCGACCGCGTGCGGCTGCGGGCCGACGGCCGCCTCGGCTTCGCCGGCCGGCTCGACGACCAGCTGAAGGTCCGTGGCTTCCGGATCGAACCGGCCGAGGTGGAGAGCCACCTGCTCGCGTGCCCGGGGGTGACCGCGGCGGCGGTCGCGGCCCACGACGGCGCCCTGGTCGCATACGTGGCCGGCCCGGCGCCGCTCGACGAGGTCCGTGCCCGGCTCACCGCCCGGCTCCCCGGCCACCTGGTGCCCAACCGCTGGATCGCCGTCGACGCGATCCCCCGCACCCGCACCGGAAAGATCGACCGGCGGGCGCTTCCGGCGCCCACCGGCGACGGGACCGGCACCTCGACGCCGCCGCGCACCGACGCCGAGCAGCTGATCGCCGACATCTGGGCCGAGGTCCTCGGCCTCGCCGGACCCGGCGTGGACGACGACTTCTTCGCCCTCGGCGGGCACTCCCTGCTCGCCGTCCGCGTCGCCGCGCGGCTGCGCGCGATGACCGACCTCGACCTGCCCATCCGCCTGCTCTTCACGCACCGCCGGCTGGCCGACCTGGCCGCCGCGGTCGAGCAGCGGCTGCTCGACGACCTTGCCGAACTCAGCGACGACGAGGTCGCCGGCCTGCTGGAAGCGGAGGTTCGATGACCGTCGACGAGGCACGCCAGGCGCTGCTGGCCCAACGGCTGCGGCGGCGCACGGCGACCCGGACCGTCCCCACCCGGCCGGCCGGCACGGTGCCGCCGCTGTCGTACGCGCAGGAGCGGCTCTGGTTCATGGAGCAGTACGCGCCCGGCAACCGCGCCTACCTCGTGCCGGTGGCGCGGCGGATCCGGCGCCCGGTCGACGCCGACCGGCTGGCCGCGGCGCTGCACCGGGTCGTCGCCCGCCACGAGGCGCTACGCACCCGGTTCCCGGCCCGCGACGACGGCGTACCGACGCTCGTCATCGACGAGGACCCGGCCGTCGACCTGGCGGTCGTCGACGCCGCCGACGAGGCCGCCGCCCGGGCCGCGGTCGAGGCGCTGCACGCCCGCGGCTTCGACCTCGCCGCCGAGCAGCCGCTGCGCGCCGCGCTGGTCCGGGTCGACGGCGAGGCGATCCTCGCCATGACCGTGCACCACATCGCCATCGACGGCTGGTCCGTGCCGCTGCTGCTGACCGAGCTGATGACCGCGTACGACGGCGGCGACCTGCCCGCCCTGCCCGTCCAGTACGGCGACTACGCGGCCTGGCAGCGGGACCGGCCGGCACCGGACGTCGCCCACTGGACGCGGCGCCTGGGCGGCGTCGAACCCCTCGGGCTGCCGACCGACCGGCCGCGCCCGCCCGAGCTGACCTACGACGGCGCCAGCGTCGAGTTCGAGCTCGACGCCGGCCTCGCCGCCGGGATCCGGGCCCTGGCCGACAACCACGGCGCCTCGCTGTACATGACGATGCTCGCCGCGTACGCGTACCTGCTCGGCCGGCACGCGCACCAGACCCACCTCACGGTCGGCTCGCCGGTCGCCGGCCGGGGCGTCCCCGAGCTCGAGAACGTCATCGGCTGCTTCGTCAACACCCTCGTCATGCCCGTCGACCTGAGCGGCGACCCGACGTTCACCGAGCTGCTGCTGCGGGTACGGGAGACCGCGCTCACCGCGTACGCCGACGCGGACACGCCGTTCGAACGGGTTGTCGCCGACCTCAACCTCCCGCGTGACGTGTCCCGGTCGCCGCTGTTCCAGGCGCTGCTCGCGGTGCAGAACTACGGCTCGGGCGGCGGCGACGGCCTGGACGGATACGAGATCAGGTCGTGGGCGACCCGGTTCGACCTCGAGCTGTACGTCAGCGACACCGCCGGCGGCGGGCTGTGGGGCCAGTTCATCTACAGCACCGCACTGTTCGACGCGGACACCGTGCGGCGGCTGGTCGGCCACCTGACCGCGCTGCTGCGCGGCGTCGTCGCCGACCCGCTGTCGCCGGTGGCCGCGCTCGACCTGCGCGACGACGAGGAACGCGCGGCGCAGGCCGCCTGGAACGCGACGGCCGCCCCGTTCGACGCCGGCGCGACCCTGCCCGGCCTGTTCGCCGCGCAGGTCGCCGCCACGCCGGACGCGCCGGCCGTGACGTTCGAGGGCGCCACGTGGAGCTACGCCGAGCTGGACCGCTACTGCGACCGGGTGGCCGCCGCGCTCCGGTCGGCGGGCGCGGGACCGGGGACCCGGATCGGCGTGTGCGCGCCAAGGTCGGCGCAGCTGCCGGGCGCGCTGCTCGGCGTGCTGCGCACCGGCGCCGCGTACGTGCCGCTCGACCCCGAGTACCCGGTCGAGCGGCTGGCGTTCATGGCCGCCGACGCGGACCTGCGCGCGGTGCTGGTGCTCGACCCGCCGGCCGGGCTCGACGACGCGTTCGCGACCTGCCCGGTGATCCGGCTCGACGCGCTGCCCGCCGCCGGACCGCGGGAGACCACCGCCACCGGCACGGCGACCGCCGGCGACACCGCCTACGTCATCTACACCTCCGGCTCGACCGGACGGCCCAAGGGCGTGCCCAACGGCCACCGCGGCGTGGTCAACCGGCTCACCTGGATGCAGGAACGCTTCCGGCTCACCGCCGGCGACGTGGTGCTGCAGAAGACCCCGGCCGGTTTCGACGTGTCGGTCTGGGAGTTCTTCTGGCCGCTGATCACCGGCGCGCGTCTGGTACTGGCGAAGCCGGGCGGTCACCGGGACGCGGCGTACCTGCGGGCGCTGATGGACCGCGAGGGCGTCACCATGGTCCATTTCGTGCCGTCGATGCTCGCCGCCTTCCTCGCCGACGAGGCGGCGTTCGGCGGCGCGGCGCTGCGGGCCGTCGTCTGCTCCGGGGAGGAGCTCCCGGCCGACCTCGCCCGCCGCTGCCTGGCCGCGCTGCCCGCCGCCGAGCTGCACAACCTGTACGGCCCGACCGAGGCCGCCGTCGACGTCAGCGCCTGGGCCGTCACCGCCGGGGCGCTCGGCGACGCGCACCGGGTGCCGATCGGCGCCCCGGTCGCCAACACCACGCTGCACGTGCTCGACGACCGCTTCCGGCCGCAGCCCACCGGCGTGCCCGGCGAGCTGCACATCGGCGGGGTCCAGGTCGCGGAGGGCTATCTGGGCCGCCCGGGGCTGACCGCCGGACGCTTCGTCCCCGACCCGTACGGCGCACCCGGTGCCCGGCTGTACCGCACCGGCGACCTGGCCCGCTGGCGGCCCGACGGCACGCTGGAGTTCCTCGGCCGCATCGACGGCCAGGTCAAGCTGCGCGGCCTGCGCATCGAGCTCGGCGAGATCGAGGCGGTGCTGCGCGAGCAGGCCGGGGTCCGCGACGCGGCCGTCGTCGTCCGCGAGGACCGCCCCGGCGACCAGCGGCTCGTCGCGTACGTGGTCGGCGCCGCACCGGACCGGGCCGCGCTGAAGCGGCTGCTGCCCGACTACATGATCCCGGCCGCGTTCGTCGAGCTGGACGTGCTGCCGCTGTCGGCGAACGGCAAGCTCGACCGGCGCGCGCTGCCGGCCCCGGTCCGCGCGGCGAGCGGCACCGGTCCGGGCTCCGCGCCGGTCACCGCGACTGAGCGGCTCGTCGCCGGCGTCTGGTCGGCCGTGCTCGACGTCGCATCGGTTGGCGCCGAGGACGACTTCTTCGACCTCGGCGGCCACTCGCTGCTGGCGACGCAGGTGGTGGCCCGGCTCCGCAAGGCCGGCGCGTCGGTCGGCGTCGTCGACCTCTTCCAGAACCCGACGGTCCGGGAGCTCGCCGCCCTCGTCGACCGGCCGGACGACGGTCCGCGGGCGCTGATCCGCCGGCTCACGCCGAACCGCCCGCAGGCCGGCATCTCGCTCGTGTGCGTGCCGTTCGGCGGCGGCAGCGCCGTGGTGTACCAGCCCCTCGCCGACGCGCTGCCGGAACGGTACGCGCTGTACTCCGTCGCCATCCCCGGCCACGACGTCGGCGTCATCGAGGACCGGCTCGACTTCGACGCGCTCATCGACCGCTGCGTCGCCGAGATCCTCGAGACGGTCACCGGACCGATCAGCCTGTACGGCCACTGCGCGGTCGGGTCGGCGCTCGCCATCGCCCTCGCGCGGCGCCTCGAGGCGGCCGGCCGCGACGTGCACACCGTCTACATCGGCGCGATGTTCCCGTTCGCCGAGCCGCGCGGCCGCCTGGCCCGGACGCTGTCGAAGATCGCCCGGATGGAGGGCCTGCGCGGTGACCGGGTCTACCACAACTGGCTGACGTCGATCGGCGCCGACCTCGGCGACCTCGACCCGGCGGAGGCCCGCCACATCGTGCGCAACCTGCGCCGCGACTCCGTCGACGCCGAGCGGTACTACACCGAGATGTACGAGACCGGCGCCGAGCGGCTGCGGGCCCGCTTCGTCACCGTCGTCGGCACCCGCGACCCCGCCACCGAGTTCTACGAGGAACGCTTCCGCGAGTGGCACTTCCTGTCCGACCACAGCGCCGTCGTGGTCCTGCGGGAGGCCGGCCACTTCTTCCTCAAGTACCGCTCCGCCGAGATCGCCGACATCATCGACACGCCCATGTTCGAGCCGGAGGCGCCGGCCGACGAGCCGGACCGCACCTGGTTCCGGCACGCCGTGTCGCACGGCCGTGAGGTCAGGACCGGCCCACAGCCGAGCCTCGGCCGGTTCGCGGCCGTCTCCGTCGGCCAGCTGGCGTCGATGTTCGGGTCCGCGCTCACCGAGTTCGCCATCCCGGTCTGGATCTACCTGACCACCGGGTCGGTCGCGCAGTTCGCGCTGTTCGCGGTGCTCGGCCTCGTCCCCGGCCTGATCACGCTGCCGATCGCCGGGGCGCTCGTCGACCGGTACGACCGGCGCCGCATCGTGCTCGCCGGCGACCTGGCCGCGGGCGGGGTCCAGGCGGTGCTCGCCGCGCTGCTCTGGGCCGGGCACCTGAGCGTCACCGCGCTCTACCCGGCCACGGTCGCCCTGTCGGTCGCGTTGGCGTTCCAACGCATCGCCTACACCTCGGCGATCCCCCAGCTGGTGCCGAAGCGGCTGCTCGGCCACGCCGCCGGCATCGGCCAGCTCGGCGCGGGCCTGGCCCAGCTGATCGCCCCGCTGCTGGGCGCCGGGCTGCTCGCCACGATCGGGCTGCGCGGCATCCTCACCCTCGACGTGGTGACCTACCTCGTCGCGGTCGTTGTCGTCCTGGCGGTGCGGTTCCCCGCCACCATGCCGTGGCGGCGCCACGAGACGCTGCGCGCGGAGATCGCCGGCGGTTTCCGGTACGTCTGGGGCAACCGAAACTTCCGGCGCATGCTGCTGTGGTTCGCCGTGCTGAACGTGCCGCTGTCCGCGCTCTTCCTGATGATCTCGCCGCTGGTCCTGTCGTTCGCCACGCTGCGGCAGGTCGGCCAGGTGTCGTTCGTGTCAGCGCTCGGCGTGTTCGCCGGCGGCGTCGTGATGGCCGCCTGGGGCGGGCCGCGGCACCGGCGGATGTTCGGTGTCCTCGTCGCGACGCTCGGCCTGGCCGCGTCCGCGTTCGTCACCGGCCTGCGGCAGGACCTCGTCCTGATCGGCGCCGGCGCGCTCGGCATGGCCCTGGCCCTGACCCTGCTCAACGGCGTGTACACCACCATCATCCAGGTCAAGGTGCCGCAGCGGCTGCACGGGCGGGTGTTCTCGCTGAACACGCTGATCGCGTGGTCGACGATGCCGATCGGCTTCGGGATCGTCGCACCGTTCGGCGCCGAACTGTTCCGCCCCCTGCTGCGCGACGGCGGCCCCCTCGCCGGCAGCGCCGGCCAGGTCTTCGGCACCGGCCCGGAACGCGGGCTCGGTCTCATGTTCGCCGTGTTCGCGGTCGCCATCGCCGTCATCGCCGCGGTCGGGCTGCGGGTGCTGCGCCGCTTCGACGACGACGTGCCCGACGGCCTCGCCGACGACCTGGTCGGCCTGGCCGTGCTGGACACCCGCGCCGCCGACATCCGGCACGCCCTGGACGCGGCGGCACACGCCGCCGACCGCCGCACCGACTGAGGAGGACCCCGTGGACCACCACGTCGTGATCAACGCCGACGAGCAGTACTCGGTCTGGGCCGTCGCCGACGGCCTGCCGGCCGGCTGGGTCGCCGAAGGCCACCGCGGCACCCGCGACGAGTGCCTCGAGCACATCGAGCGGGTCTGGACCGATCAGACGCCGGCCCGCACCCGGATCCGCGCCTGGCTGGCCGGCGCCGTCTCCCAGGCGACCGACGACCGGCTCACCCCGGACGACGTCGCCACGGCCGGCTGCTCGCTCGTCGCCATGGGCGTGTCGTCCCTCGCCATCGTCCGTCTCGTCGACGCCATCGACGTGGAGTACGACGTGGCCGTCGACTTCTCCGCGCACGCCCTGGAGGACCTGGACAGCCTGACCGACTTCATCGCCGCCGAACGGCTCCGCCGCCGCTGACGCCTTACCGAAGTCTTACATTCAAACATTGACGCACCTGCATAGAGGGCTTCTATCGTAAGGAACCTTTTCTACTCGGGTGCGGAGGTGGACCACCATGGCTGTCCGGCGGCGACGCTCAACCGGCGCCCTCGTGGCGGGCGCGGTCTGCGGTCTGCTGGCCGCCGGCATGTGGGCGCCGTCCGCGTCGGCCGCCGCGCCCGACGCGGTCGGGATCTGGGCCGCCGCGCCGCAGGAGGGGCCCGCCAACGACGACGCGAACTGTCCCGCGGCCGCCGGCTCTTCACCGGCGGCACGGTCCGCAACGTCGTGCATCCCGCGCGCAACGGCGACACGATCCGGGTCCGGATCAGCAACCAGTGGGGCACCGGCCCGCTGACCGTCGGCGCGGCCACCGTCGGCCTGCAGTCCACCGGCGCCGGGGTCGCCGCCGGCAGCCTGCGGCAGCTCACCTTCGGCGGGCGGCCCGGCATCACCGTCGCGGCCGGCGCCGAGGTCAGCAGCGACTGGACGGCGTTCCCGGTCTCGGCCCAGCGCAACCTCGCGATCAGCGTCCACGTCACCGCCGCCCACGGGCCCATGACCTACCACCGGGTCGCCAAACAGCAGAACTACTTCTCCCGCAACGCCGCGGACCAGACCTCGCAGCTGTCCGGGCTGACCGGGCAGCAGACGAACCAGTGCTGGATGTTCGTCAACGGCGTCGACGCGCAGGCACCCGCCGCCGTCGCGGGGACGGTCGTCGCGTTCGGCGACTCCATCACCGACGGGCAGAACTCGACCAACAACGCCAACGCCCGCTGGCCCGACATCCTCGCGGACCGGCTGGCGGCGCGGCAGGGCACCACGATGTCGGTGGTCAACGCGGGGATCGGCGGCAACCGGCTGCTGACGGCGGGCCCGACCAGCCCGCACGTGCTGTCCGGGCTGTCCCGCTTCAGGGCCGACGCGCTCGGCCAGACCGGGGTCAGGACGGTGATCCTGCTGGAAGGCGTCAACGACATCGGCGCCGCCGCCCTGGGCCGCACGCCACCGATCACCGCCCAGTCGCTCATCGACGGATACCGGCAGATCATCGCCGCCGCGCACGCCCGGCAGGTCCGGGTCATCGGCGGCACGATCACCCCGTTCCAGGGCGCCGCGTACTGGACGGCCGAGGGCGAGCAGATCCGCCAGCAGGTGAACCGCTGGATCCTGACCAGCGGCGCGTTCGACGGCACGGTCGACTTCGCGCAGGCGGTCGCCGACCCGCAGAACCTCCAGCGCCTGGCCGCCCGCTTCGATGTCGGCGGCGGTCATCTGCACCCGAACGACGCCGGCTACGCGGCGATGGCCGCCGCCGTCAACCTCGCGCAACTGCTGCCTCCCGCCACCGTATGACCACGGCCGCTGCCGCCCGCCACCGCGCGACCGCGGCCGCTGCCGCCCGCCACGACATGACCGTGGCTCGGCCGCCCGCCACCGCATGACCGAAGGAGCCGCACGGATGAACCGACGGGATCTGCTCAAGGCCGGCGCGCTCGCCGCGGCGTCCGGCACCGTCCTGGGCGCCACCGCCACCAGGGCCGCCGCGGCGCCGGCCACCGTCTGGCGCCGGCCGCTGCACACGGTGTACGCCGGCAGCGGCGGCAAGTCCCTCGCCCCCGCCGACAGCGCGCTGCTGCGCGCCTGGGAGCAGGTCGCCGGCGGCATCACCGCCATGACGCCGTTCCTGCTCAACGTGAAGAACCCGGCGGCGCACGCGACGATGATCAGAGCGGTGCAGGCCAACGGCACCGTCATCGTGCCCGGCGTCGGCCGGGCCCCCAGCGACGAGGCGATCGACTCCAAGCTGTTCAAGGACATGGCGCGGGCCTACCGGGAGTACACCAGCTACATCCGGCTCGAGAACATGCAGGGGTTCATGGAGCTGCGGGACGGCCAGCAGCACATCCAGGCCATGATCGACTTCCTGACCGGCACGCTCGGCTACGAGCACGTCATGCTCAACCCGTGGCCCACGAACAGCAGCGGGGCCCTCGTCCCCTTCAGGAACCCGGAGCTGGACGCGTCCTTCAACAACGTACGGCTCAACTTCGACCGGACCCCGCCCTGGACCGTCCATCCCGACCCGATGAACTGGCTGGCCAACACGGTCCAGATCGACCGGATCCTGGCATACCGCCCGTCGGTCAAGATCGTGGTCAACTACGAGAGCGCGCCGCAGCACGAGGCGCTGCGGCAGATGGAGCTGAAGAACCCGGGCAGCACGCGGGCCGCCATGAACATCACCGCGAACCAGTGCCAGAACGACACCGCCAACCTGTTCTGGTCCCCGCCGTTCACGCAGATCTACGACCCGATCGAGCTCAACACCTGGACCTGGATCGCCAACCGGCTCGGACAGATGCCGTAGGCGAGCGACCTCGATCACCTGCGCCGGTATGCCGACACAACGGGTGGCGCCGGTCCGGTACCGTGCGATCCTCTATGGTCTGGCCGCGGCGCGAACGGTGCACGCGGAGTGAGGAGCGCCGGTCATGGGTATCGTCGACAAGCTGCGCGGCGAGTTCATCGACATCATCGAGTGGCTCGACGACAGCCGCGACACCATCGTCTGGCGCTTCCCGAGGTACCAGAACGAGATCAAGATGGGCGCCAAGCTGGTCGTGCGCGAGTCGCAGACCGCCGTGTTCGTCAACGAGGGCCAGGTCGCCGACGTCTTCACCCCGGGCACGTACACGCTGCAGACGCAGAACCTGCCGATCCTGACCACGATCAAGGGCTGGAAGTACGGGTTCGACTCGCCGTGGAAGGCCGAGGTCTACTACGTCAACACCCGGCAGTTCACCGACTTCAAGTGGGGCACGCAGAACCCGGTGATGATGCGGGACGCCGAGTTCGGGATGGTCCGGCTGCGGGCGTTCGGCGCGTACTCGCTGCGGGTCGTCGACGCGGCGAAGCTGCTGCGGGAGCTGGTCGGCACCGACCCGCAGTTCCGCACGGAGGAGGTCCAGGAGTTCCTGCGCCAGCTCATCGTCGGCCACCTCGGCAGCGCCCTCGCCACGGCGCAGGTCCCGGCCCTCGACCTGGCCGCGCAGCAGCTGGTCATCGGCCAGAAGCTCGCCGGGGTGCTGACCGAGGAGCTGACCGGCTACGGCGTGCAGATCCCGAAGTTCATCATCGAGAACATCTCCCTGCCCCCGGAGGTCGAGGAGGCCCTCGACAAGCGCACCTCCATGGGCGTGATCGGCAACCTGAACGCCTACACGACGTTCCAGGCCGCGAACGCCATGGAGGACGCCGCCAACAACCCGGGCGGCGGCGCCGGCGAGGGCTTCGGCCTGGGCCTGGGCATGGCCGCCGGGCAGCGGATGGCGAACGCGCTCAACCAGCCGGCGCCCCCCGCGGCACCACCGGCCGGTCCGCCGCCGCTGCCGCAGCAGGACCAGTGGTTCGCCGGCCTCAACGGCCAGCAGGCGGGCCCGTTCGACCTCGACGCCCTCGGCGCGCAGGTCCGGTCGGGTGCGGTGTCCCGCACCACCCTGGTCTGGAAGAACGGCATGGCGCAGTGGACCCAGGCCGGGCAGGTCCCCGAGCTCGGTGCGCTCTTCGCCGCCGTCCCGCCGCCCCTGCCGCCGCAGGGCTGAGCCGTGCTCACCCAGACCCAGTACCCGTGCGCCGGGTGCGGCGCCGCCGTCGAGTTCGCGCCCGGCACCACCGCGCTGCGGTGCCCGTACTGCGGCGCCGAGACCCAGATCCCCACGGCCACCCGCGAGATCACCGAGCACGACTGGGCCCGCTTCGCCGGCCTGCCCCGCAAACCGATCGCGCTGCTGGCCCAGCACGTCTTCACCTGCCAGAACTGCGGCGCGCAGACCGAGTCCGACGCGATCTCCGACCGCTGCCGCTTCTGCGGCGCGGCCGTCGTCGCCGAGGTCAACCCCGACGAGCAGGTCGCACCCGAGGCGGTCCTGCCGTTCGCGCTCACCAGGCAGCAGCTGCGCGAGTCGCTGCGCGCCTGGGCCTCATCGCGCTGGTTCGCGCCCAACGGCCTGAAGAAGGTCGCCGAGGCCGAGTCCGCGAAGAGCACCTACCTGCCGCACTGGACGTACGACTCCCGGACCGTCTCGCACTACCAGGGCCAGCGCGGTGAGCACTACTGGGTGACGGAGACCTACACCGAGAACGGCGAGACGAAGACCCGCCAGGTGCGCAGGACCCGGTGGCACCACGCGAGCGGCACCGTCGAGCGTTCGTTCGACGACGTCCTGGTCACCGGCACCACCAAGGTCACCCCGGCGCACCTGGACGCCCTGGACCCGTGGCCGCTGGGCGACGCCGAGCCGTTCCACGCGCAGTACCTCGCAGGCCACCAGACACTGCGCTACGACGTCGAACCGGAAACCGGCCTGGACCAGGCGAAACGCAAGATCGCCCCGGTCATCGAGCAGGACTGCCGGCACGACATCGGCGGCGACGAGCAGCGCGTGGAGCAGGTCGACACCGAGTACCACGACCTGACCTTCAAGCTGATGCTGCTGCCGGTGTGGATCGCCTGCTACATCTACGCCGGCAAGACCTACAACATCCAGGTCAACGGCCGCACCGGCGAGGTCGCCGGCGAACGCCCGTACAGCGCCGCGAAGATCGCCGCCGCCGTCACCGCCGCGGTGCTGCTGATCGCCGCGATCGTGGCCTTCTTCGTCCTGCGCCGCGACTGAGGGGCGGTGCCGCCGGCCGGGGTCGGCCGGCGGCACCCGCGTCCGCTACGGCACGTGTGGCACGGTGCGGCGCCACTGCAGGCCGTCGGTGGACACGTACACCGCGTCCTCGGTGCTGGCGAGGTAGCCGCCGCCGAGGAACGGGCGGGGCCAGCCGGCCACGACGCTGTTGTCCGGCAGCCCGACGAGGGTCGCCCGCTCGTAGCGGCCTCCCCCGTCGCGGCTGATCCAGAACGACTGGTTGCCGTCGCGGGCCTGGTCGATGATCACGTGCGAGCCGTCGGCGGTGATGAACGACTGGCCGCCGCCGTAGGACCAGGGTGCGGTGCCGCCGGGGTCGACCAGCTGCCAGGTCTGCCCGCCGTCGGTGGTGCGGTGCACCCACACCTTGCCGCCGCCGTCGATCCCGTGGCCGGTCATCGAGACCAGGTACCCGGTGCGGCCGTCGCGGGTCGCCGTCCCCATGCTGTAGGTCGAGCTCGTGGCGACCGGGATGTCGGTGAAGACCCGGGTCGACCAGGTCCGTCCGGCGTCGGTGCTGATGGCGAGCGCCGGCCGGCCGCTCGACGGGTCGGTGCCGGAGATCCAGAGGCTGCCGGTCGCGGTCCGCACCGACGTGCCGGGGAACCTCAGCGCCGGCGGGTCGGCCAGCGGCGCGATCCGGGCGAGCCGCGGGTCGACCGCCCAGAGTCCGTCGGGCTGGTACATCGGCTCGACCCACCCTTCGCTGGTCACCGTCTGCACCGGGGTGTCCTGCTCCTCGGCCGGCTTCCAGGTCCGCCCCCCGTCGACGCTGACGTGGGTGCCGGACTCGGCCAGGGCACCCGAGTTGATCAGCTTCTCGGCCCGCGCCGTCACGACGTCCTTGCCGGCCGCGGTCAGCGTGATCGAGTCGTAGGCGCCGAGGTCGTCGTTGCGCAGCTGCCAGGTCTGGCCCGCGTCGTCGGACCCGAGCAGGTCCGTGCCGCAGGAGTACCAGTCCGCCGGCTCCCCGGTCGAGCAGTCCAGCACGACCGCGTACAGGTGGGTGGCGTCACCGGCCGTGGCGGCGGTGACCACCCCGTCGTACGACCGCGCCGGCTGGCTGGTCTGACCGGTCTGACCGGTCTGGCTGGGCATCGGCGCGGGCCGCGCCGGTTCGCCGCCGGCACGCGTGGTGACCAGAGTGGCACCGGCCGCGAGCGTGATCACGGCCGCGCTCACGGCGGCCACCGCCACGGCGACCGACCGGCTGTGCCGCCGCCGGCCCTTCGCGTACAGGTCCGCGGGCCGCAACCGGGCGGGCGGGGCCGGGGTGCGGGCCAGGTCCTCGAACAGGTCCGACAGGTCCGTCACGGCGTTCCCTCCAGCGCGATCAGCGGCCGCAGCCCGAACTCGGCGAGCGGGTCGTCCAGCAACGTCCGCAGCCGGGCCAGCGCCCGCGCGGTCTGACTCTTGACCGTCCCCGCCGAGCAGCCGAGCGCGTCGGCCGTCTCGGCGACGTCGAGGCCCTGGTAGAAGCGGCAGACGAGGACGGCCCGCTGGCGCGGGGCGAGCTGCCGCAACGCCTCGGCGAACACGACCCGGCGGGTGGTGGTCTCCGCGCTGTCGTCCGCCGCGTCCAGGTCGGGCAGCTCGGCCTGGACGCGTTCGCGGCGCCGCCACACGCGCCGCGTCTCGTCCAGGTAGGCGCGCACGAGGCAGGTCCGGACGAACGCGTCCAGCGCCGCCCGGTCCCGTACCCGATGCCAACCGGACGCCAGCCGCACGAACGCGATCTGGGTGAGGTCGTCCGCCCAGTGCCAGTCGCCGCACAGCAGATACGCGGCGCGGCGGACAGCGTCGTGACGGGCGGCGAAGTACTCCTCGAACTCCCCTGCGCCGGGGACCTCAACACTCGGCATGGCGCCTCCTTCCCCTATAGGTCGGCGCCACCCGAGCGATCGGTTGCGTGCGGCACAGCACAAAAAACGCGGGCGGCCGTTCAGTTACCGACGGACAGCCAGAACGACGAGGGCTGCAGGCGCTCGCCCAGGTCCAGGTCCGCCCACAGGTCGTCGAACACGCCGGCGAGGTCCGGGTCGCCGGCGATGTACGCGTTGGGCAGCTCCACCGTGTACCGCCCCCGGTCGGCGAGCAGGAACGCCGCGAGGAGGTACTGCTCGGAGTAGGCCCGCCACCGCCAGTGCGGCGGGTAGTCGCTCGGCAGCAGGATGTCGTGGATGTGCACCAGCACGCCGGGCCGCAGCCGGGGCAGCACCTCGAAGAAGAACACGGTCACGTCGGAGCCCATGAACGCCCGGTGCGAGCCGTCGAAGAAGACGATGTCGCCGGCCTCCAGCTCGTCGAAGCGGCTGAGGTCGGTGGCTTCAAGGGGCTCGCGGATCACGGTGTCGCACAACGCGTCGACCTCGGCCCGCGGCGACGGGTCGATCGAGGTGATCGTGGTGCGCAGGCCGTGGTCGGTGACGGCCCGGCGGGCGAACTTCGTCGAGTTGCCGGAGCCGATCTCCAGGTACCGGCGCGGGTTCGTCCCGGCCAGGAACCCGGTGAGGGCGAGGGCGTCCAGCGGCGGCAGCCAGCCGTTGCGCCAGTACGGCGTTGGGTCGGTCAGCTCGGCCCGCGACGGGATCGCCCGCAACGCGTCCAGGTGGGCGCGGAAGCCGGTCAGGTGCGCGCGGTAGCGGTCCTCGCCCTCGGCGAACCGGGCGGCGAGCTGCGGGTGGACCGGCCGGCCGTACCCGTACCGGGGCTGCGGGTCGCCGAGGTGGTCGACGAACAGGGGGCGGCGCAGCCCGAACGCGGACAGCACCGCGCCGTGCAGGACCGGGTGGCGGTCCAGGTAGCGCACCGGTGCCCGCAGGACCGGCAGCGCGTTGAGCAGTTCGAGGCCCGACGAGGTGCTGACGGCGGCCCGGATGCGCCGCCCCCAGCGGCGGGCACCGGAGCCGGCGGAAGGACGGGCGGAGGGCATGGGGACGACAGCGGTCATGACAGCTTCCTTTCCAGGGTGAAGGGGGCCCGGACGCGGCCGGGGCGGAGCACGCCGATCCAGGCCAGGACGACCAGCGTGCTGAGGGCGTCGACGACGGTGATGAGAATGCGGCTCAACGCCACCACGATGACCAGCGCCGGGCCGGTGAGCAGGGTGGCCAGGGTGAGCCCGAGCACCAGCTCGCGCACGCCGAGGCCGGACGGGAGCACCAGGGCGACGACCCCGGCGACCACGGAGAGCGCAAAGCCGCCGACGCCGACGGTGAGGGTGTCGATCGGGTCCGCGCCGAGCGCGGCGGCCAGGACCGCGACGTGGGTGCCGCTGATCAGCCAGCCCAGCGCCATCAACGCGGTGGCCTTGCTCAGCGCGACCCGGCCCGGCAGCTGCGGCACGGTGTCGCGGCGCAGCAGCCGGGCGCCGAGGGTCAGCGGCACGCGCAGCGTGCCGGGCGCCACGACGGGGATCACGGCGGCGGCGAGCACCGGCAGCAGCAGCCACCACAGCGGGCTCACCGCGACCAGCGCGGGCAGGGCGAGCAGCCCGACGAGCAGCCCCGCCACCACCGCGAGCCCCTGGCTGGCGAGGAACGCCGCGGCCAGCCGGGCGGGCGGCTCACCGAGCGCGGCGCCCATGCTGGCGTGCGCCACGGCCGGCCAGACCCCGCCGGGGATGTAGCGGGCCAGCCCGGCCAGGAAGTACACCCGCAGCGCGTCCCGGGTCGGCAGCCGGGTGCCCAGGCCGCTGAGCAGCACCCGCCAGCCGAACATGCCGGGCAGGCCACCGACGCCGGCGAGGACCGCCGCGAGCACGGCGTTGCCGAGCCCGACCGTCCGGACGCCGTCGGCCAGCCCGTGCCGGGCCAGCCACAGCTGGCTGCCGAGGAACAGCACGACCAGCACGTACGCGGCGATGCGCAGGCCCGCGAGGATCCGCCGCCTCATCGCGCGCCCCGCACGGTCAGTTCGATGCGCTGCAGGTGGTGGTCGGACATGCCGTGCGGGTCGACGAACTCGTTGCGCCGCACCGTCACCTGGTCCGACGTGAACGCCCAGTCGAGGCGCCACAGCGCGACCGGCCAGTAGGAGCGCCACGACGCCGGGTACAGGGAACGGTTGGCGCCCGCCGCGTCGTTCAGCCGGTCGGTGAGCGGCCGGATGTCGCCCATCGCCGGGCTGGTGTTGAAGTCCCCGGCGACGAGGATCGGGTTGCGGTTGCCGGCGACGTCGTGCTCCAGCGCGGTGAACTGCCGGTCCCGGGCCTGCGCGCGCAGCCGCAGCTGCTCGTGGAAGCGCGCCGACAGCGGGTTGACCAGATCCAGCGGGATCGGCATGTGCACGTTGTAGAGCGACAGCGTCCCGCCCCCCGCCGCCACGTCCACGCGGAGCGACTTGACCTGCTCGTACACCTGCCGCCAGCCGCTGCCGGGGGGCGGCTCGGCCGGCAGTGCCGTCACCCGCCGGACCGGCAGGCGGGTCAGTGTCAGCAGCTCGCCGCGCTCGATCGCGGTGTAGCCGGGGAAGTCGCCGGGCCGCAGGCCGTGCTCCTCGTACTCCTGCAGGAGGTACACGTCGGCGTCCTCGGCGCGCAGGAAGGCGGTGAACCGCGCCGGGTCGTCCCAGGCGTCCCACACCTCCGTGTTCCACGAGACGACCGTGACCGGCGTCCCGGCGACCGGGCCGGGCGCCGGCAGCAGCGCCGCCGGGTTGAGGCCCGCCTGCGCGCCGCCGACCACGAGACCCGCCAGCGCGACCAGCGTCCAACCGCGACCCGGCCGCAGCGCGGCGGCGCAGCCGGTGAGCACGACCGGCACCAGCGCGAACACCAGCGGTGGCAGCAGGTCCGGCACCATCCACGGCCACCAGCGGCCGCTCAGCACCACGTTGAGCGCGGCGAAGACCAGCCAGGCGACGCTCGACGCCGCGACGAGGCGCCGCCGCCTTCCGGCCGGCCGTCCGGCCACGGTGGACGGTTCGGCGAGGGTCGCGGTCACGTCGCGAGCCCGGTGTACAGGCGGCGGAAGCGCGCCGAGCCGGCCCACTGCGCGAGCCCGGCGGCGATCCCGGCGGCGGTGGTCAGGTTCACCAGGTAGTGCAGCGCGACGACGGCGGCGGCGAAGCCGGGACCCCGGTGGCGCAGGGCCGCGCCGAAGAACCTGCGCTCGCCGAGGTACCAGGCGGCGAAGCACACCAGCGGTAGCAGCGCGCCGACCGGACCGAGCAGCGCCGGTGCGGGCGCGGCGGCCAGGGCGAGCGCGGCGGCGAGGCAGCCGCCGGACTGCTGGCTCGTCGCCACCTGGGCGACCCGGCTGCGGTCGAGGAAGAACGGGATGTGCAGCCGGGTGCGGTGGAACACCTTGCGCAGCACCACCCGCAGCGTCGGGTCGTTGTCGTGCTTGCCGCGCACCGCCGGGCTGAGCAGCATCCGGTGCCGGGCGCCGAGCCGCCGGCCGAAGTCGGCGCCCTCGGTCTCCCGCAGGTGCGGCAGGAACCCACCGAGCTCGGCGTACACGACCGCGGGGATGGCCATGATGGCGGTCGGGACGAAGTCGTGCAGCTCACCGGCCGCGGCCTCCAGCCAGTAGAACTGGTGGAAGTTGCGGTACCGCTCGACGACCCCGTTGACGATGAGCGGCTCCGGCTCGTACATGCCGGCGACCACGCCGAGGGTGGGGTCGGCCCGCAGTGCGGCGACCGCGTTGGCCACCGCGTCCGGGTGCATGGCCACGTCCGAGTCGACGAAGACCAGGATCTCGCCGGACGCCTCGGCCGCGCCGAGGTTGCGGGCGACCGCGACGCCGCCGTTGACGCCGGTGGAGACGACCTTCGCGCCCGCCGCCCGGGCGAGGGCGGCCGAGTCGTCGGTGCTGCAGTCGTCGACGACCAGGATCTCGACCGACCGGTAGGTCTGCCGTTGCGCGGCCCGCACGCAGAGTCCGATCGTGGCGGCGTAGTTGTAGTTCGGGATGATCACGGAGACGAGTGGAGTGTTCAAGACGTCGCACCAATCGTGAAGCGGCGGCTCGGGCCGAAGCTCGGGTCGGTGAGGATGCGCAGCATGCCCCGGGCACAGCCGGCCAGCAGCGCGAGGTGCAGGAGCAGGTTGACGGCCGTGAAATACGCCAGGTAGGGCAGGCCCTTGCGACGGGCCACGAACCTGGCGAGGGGCGGGTCGGCCACCGCGAACGCGGCCAGCAGCGCCCCGGGCACGGCCAGCAGCGCCGGGTCGAGCAGGCCCAGCGGCAACGCCGCCACCATGAGCGCGGCAGCGGCCACACCTGTGGCGCGGTTGATGGCCAGGCCGCCGCGGCGCATCCGGTTGCGGGCCGAGAACGGCAGCAGCTGCGCCCGCCGGTACTGCTCGCCGAGCGCGTCCGTGAGCCGGTCCACCTCGTCGTGGTGGCCGACGACCGTGTCGGTGAGCCTGATCTGGTACCGCTCGCGGAGCCGTTCGCTGATCTCGTCGTCCTCCGCGCTGCGCAGCCGCTCGTCGAACCCGCCGATCTCGTCGAGGACCCGGCGCGGCACGGCGGCGAGTGCGAACACCGCCGTCTCGGTCCGCCCGACCTGCCGGGTCAACGCGAAGTGCAGGTGCAGCACCCGGTGGCGCTCGACCGGGCCGTCGTCGATGAGCGGCTCCGGCCCGTACACGCCGAAGACGCAGCCGCAGTCCGGCTCCTCGGCCAGGACCCGCAGCGCCTGCTCGATCGCGTCCGGGGCGAGCGCGACGTCGGAGTCCAGGAAGAACACCACGTCGCCGGTGCTGGCGGCCACGCCGGTGTTGCGGGCGGCCGACACGCCCCGGTTGACCGTGTGCCGCACGACCGTCGCCCCGGCGGCCTCGGCGATCCGGACCGAGTCGTCGGTGCTGCGGTCGTCGACCACGATCACCTCGACCGGCCGCACGGTCTGCCGCTGGACCGAGCGCAGCACCCGGCC
This sequence comes from Dactylosporangium sp. NPDC051087, assembly GCF_055586325.1. Taxonomy (NCBI): domain Bacteria; kingdom Bacillati; phylum Actinomycetota; class Actinomycetes; order Micromonosporales; family Micromonosporaceae; genus Dactylosporangium; species Dactylosporangium sp. NPDC051087. Next base: position 114,133 of record NZ_JBVJIJ010000017.1, read on the forward strand.
GAGGGTCTTGGCGTAGTTGTGGTTGGGGATGACCACCGAGACGTTCATGCCTCTCCTTTCACGACGATCCGGACCTGTTGCGCCCGGTGGTCCGACAGCCCGTCCGAGCCGACGAGCCGGTAGTCGCCGACGGCGAGCCCGGCGGTGGTGAAGGTCCAGTCGATCCGCCACAGCGGCAGGCCGGCCGGCCACGACCCCGGGTACAGCGCCGTGCCGGCGGCGTCGAGGGTCTCGCGCAGCGCCGCCAGGTCGCCCATCGCCGGGCTGGTGTTGAAGTCACCGGCGACGATCGCGGGCTGGTGGTTCGTGGCGAGGTCGGCGCGCAGCCCGGCGAGCTGGCGGCGCCGTCCCTCGTCGCGTTCGCGGATCAGGGCGAAGAACCGCCGGCTCACGGCCAGGTCGACGTGGACCGGCAGGTGCACGTTGTAGGCGGAGATGGTGCGCCCGCCGGCGTCGAGGTCGGTGCGCAGGACCTTGGCCGCGGCGAACACCTCGGCGAATCCGGCCGCACGGCCGGCCAGCTCGCGGTCCGGACCGACCGGTGGCGTGGCCACGATCGGCAGCCGGCTCAGCGTCAGCAGCTCACCGCGGGCGGCGATGGCGTAGCCGGGGAACGCCGCCCGCAGCGCCGGCTCGTCGTCGACCTGCCGGGCGCCGTCCAGCCCGGCCGCCTCGTCCCAGTGCAGGTACTCCTGCAGCAGGTACACGTCGGCGTGCTGGGACCGCAGGAACGTGTAGAACCGGTCCCGCGGGACGTCCTGCCCCCAGTAGGCGGTGTTCCACGCGAACACCCGCAGCCCCGGTCCGGTCCCGGCCGGTCCACTGTGGACGTCGACGCCGTTGTACGGCCAGCCGAGCGCGCCGGCGGCGACGGTGCCCGCCAGGACCAGCCGGGTGGCGGTGGCCGGCACCCGGCGGCCGGACAGCAGCGCGGCCGGCAGCGCGGCGGCGAGCAGCACCGGCACGAGCAGGAACGCCAGCGGCGGCAGCAGGTCGGGCAGCAGCCAGAGCCACCAGCGTCCGGTGAGCAGCCGCTGCAGGCACACGAACGTCAGCCAGCCGCCGGTCGCGGCGACCAGGACCCTGGTGGCCGGGCACCAGTTCCTCATGCCACGTCCAACGGGACCGGCCGGGGCCGCGGCACGGGTGCGTGGTCGTACAGGGTGCGGAACTCCCGCGACGCCAGCCACTGCAGTGCGCCGAAGCCCGCGCCGGCCACGATGGCCACGCTCTGCAGCACCTGGACGCCGGTGAAGAACAGGCCGAAGCCGACGCCCCGGCGGCGGAACACGAACCGGTACATGTCGGCGTCGCAGCCGATCGACACGGCCAGCAGCACCGCCGGGATCACCGCGAGGACCGCACCGGCCAGGACCGCCGGGAGGCTCAGCACCGCGGCGGTGGCGGCGACGCTGCCGAAGATGCGGGCCGAGGTCTCGAAGCCTTCGGCGAACCTGCGCCGCTTCGTGTACAGCGGCACCCGCAGCCGGGTGCGGTGGAACACCTTGCGCAGCAACGGCCAGAGCCGCGGCTCGTCGCGGTGCCGGCCGGACAGCGCGGAGGTGAGCAGCACCTGGTAGCGGGTGGACAGCCGCTGGCCGTATTCGACCTCCTCGGTCTCGCGCAGCCGCTCGTCGAACGGGCCGATCTCGGCGAAGACGCCGGCCCGCATCGCGCAGATCGCGCTGAACAGGAACGACACGACGCCCTCGGAGCTGATCCGCCAGTAGTGCGCCTGCAGGCACCGGCATTCCTGCAGGAGGCTGTCGCGCTGGAGCGGGACGTCGTCGAGCATGCCGCAGACCGCGCCGGCCTCGGGGCAGGCGTCCAGCAGTGCCGTGGCCCGCTCGATCACCGTCGGCGCGAGCTCGACGTCGGAGTCGAGGAAGAGCAGGACGTCGCCGGCCGCGAGCCGGGCGCCGAGGTTGCGCGCGGCCGCCGGTCCGCTGTTGACGGGGGTGCTGACGACCCGGACGCCGGCCGCCGACGCGACCGCCACGGAGTCGTCGGTGCTGCGGTCGTCGACCAGCAGGATCTCGTGCGGCGGCAGGGTCTGCGCACGGACGGCCGCGATGCTGCGGCGCAACGAGTCCGCGTGGTTGTAGTTGGGCATGATGACCGAGACCCGGGGTGCGGACACGGTGTCTCCTTTCCGTTTCAGCCGTTGTGGGAGAGCACGAGCGCGGTGGTGAACAGCAGCCCCCACACCGCGGCGGTGCCGACGATCGCGCGGTCGCGCAGCAGGACCCGGACCGGGTCGCCGGCGCCGTGGAGCAGGATCACCTGGATGTACCGGGCGAGCGCGAAGAGGACCAGCGGCACCGACGCGAGGGTCGCCGGCTCCGCGAACGCGCCGAGCTGCGCCTCGCCCCGCAGGTGCATCAGGAACGCCACGGCGGTCAGGACCGCGGTCAGCTGGATCAGGTGGTCGGTGAGCTCGACCGTGTAGCCGCGCAGGGCCGGCCGGTGCTCGGCGCCGCCGACGGTCAGCTCCTGCCGCCGTTTGCCGAGGACCAGCAGCAGGCACACCGAGAAGACGGCCACGAGCAGCCAGGTGGCGGTGCGGGCGCCGACGGTGAGGTAGCCCTCCAGCACCCGCAGGACGAACCCGGCGGCGACGCAGCCGGCGTCCACCAGCGGCACGTGTTTGAGCACCCGGCTGTACAGGATGTTGAGCGCCAGGTACGCGAGGATCGGGCCGGGTGGCACGGCCGGTACGGCGACGAGCAGCAGGGCGAGCAGGCCCAGGACGCCGGCGGCGACGGTCACGGCGAGGGTGCCGGAGATTCGGCCGGAGGCGATGGGTCGCAGCCGTTTCACCGGGTGCAGCCGGTCGCGGGCACGGTCGGCGAGGTCGTTGCCGAAGTACACGGCGACGGAGGCGAGCGTGAACGCGGCGGTGGCCAGCAGGACGTGACCGGCGGTGGCCGCCGCGACCGAGGGCACGGCGAGCAGGGCCGCCGGGACGACGAGGACGTTCTTGGCCCAGTGGACGGGCCGGGCGACCCGGAGCAGGTCGACCAGGACCGGGGCGGGGGTGGGCAGGGTGGTGGGTGCGGTCGTTTCCAGGGTTGTCATCGCGGTTCCCGTCTCAGAAGAGCACCTTGGCGGCGGCGAGTGCCCCCTGCTTCCATGGCTCGCGGCTGGTGATCCCGTTGCCGTTCCCTGCGCCGGCCGGCGCGCCGAGCTGCTCGCGCCACCAGGCGAAGGTGGCCAGGATCGTGTCCCGGTTGGAGTGGGCGGGCGCGAAGCCCAGCCGGTCCTGGGCCTTGGCGATGCTCACGTAGGAGTCGGCGAGCAGTTTGTGCAGCAGCCGCCCGTACACCGGGGACAGCCGGACGCGTTGCAGCAGCTCCAGGAACGCCACGGCCGGGCGGGCCGGCACCCCGACGACGCGTTTGCCGTGCCCGGCGGCGTCGAGCACCGCCTGGAAGTCCTCGCGGATCGTGCCGAAGTCGGCGGCGGCGATGTTGTAGGTGTCGATCGCGACGTCCGGCGGCGCGGCGAGGGCGGCCCCGATCGCCGCGACGAGGTCCTGGACGGCGAGCATCTGCACCCGCACGTCGCCGCGGCCGAGGACCGGGAAGTTGCGGCCCTCCTCGGCCCACTCGAACAGCATCGCGAACAGCCCCATCCGGCCGGGGCCGAGGAACGTCTTGGGGCGCAGGGTGGTGAGGCACATCCCGTCGGCGCGGGCCTTGTCGGCGACCACCTCGGCGTCGGCCTTCGCCTCGCTGTACGTGTCGACCGGCTCGCGCGGGTGGTCCTCGGTGGTGGGCACGACCTTCGGCAGGCCGTACACCGCGGTCGAGCTGATCTGCACCACGCGCGGCACCTCCGCCGCGCCGGCCGCGTCCAGCACGCTGCGGGTGCCCTCGACGATGACCGACCGGATCACGTCGGCCGGGTAGCTGGGCAGCGCCGAGGCGCAGTGCACGACCGCGGCCGCGCCGGTGAACGCCCGGCCCATCGCGGCGGTGTCGCGGATGTCGGCCTCGACGTGCTCCAGCCGCGGGTGCGGCGGCACGGCGCTGCCGCGCCGGTCGACCCCGCGGACCCGTTCGCCCGTCGAGAGCAGGTGCTCCACCAGGTGCGTGCCGAGCATGCCGGCCGCGCCCGTCACGACGACGGTCATCGCCCGGTCACCTTCTCCCGCACGAACGAGGTGAGCAGGCGGGGCAGTCCCCGGCTGAGCGTGGCGTCGAGGCTGTCCAGGAAGTACTCCACGTCGTCGTCGGAGACGACCAGGCTGGGCGCGACCATGAGCGGGTTCTCGACGTTCGGGCTGTAGTAGGTGATGATCCCGTGCTCGCGGAACAGGTGGGAGATCACCGACAGCGTGATGAGCTTGGTCTTGAACCGCGGGTCGTGCGTGAAGCCGGGCACCAGCTTGCCGGCCAGGTCCAGGATCCGCGGCCCGCCGTCGAGGAAGACGCCCCACAGCGCCCCGACGCCCTTGACCTCGCGGACGATGTCCGGGTGCTGCTTGGCGACGCGCTGCAGCCCGGGGCCGAGCGCCGCTTCCAGTTGCCGGGCGCGGGCCGGGTAGTCGTCCTCGACCACGACGTTGACCGCCTCGATCGCGGTGGCGGTCTCCTCGCCGAAGCCGTAGTACGTGGTGCTGTGCAGGATGACGTCGGACAGCCGGTCGTACGCCTTGCGGAACACCGGCTCCCGCGCCGTGTAGCCGGAGATCGACGCCTTGCCGCCGCCGAGCGACTTCGAGTAGGTGAGGATGTCCGGGACCAGGCCGGCGTGCCGCATGAACGCGAACAGGCTGCCGGTCTTGCCCCAGCCGGTGTAGATCTCGTCGAAGATCAGGATGATGTCGTGCCGGTCGCAGAGCGCGCGGACGGCCCGCAGGTCGGCCTCGGACCACTGCCGGAGGCTGGAGGCGCTGAACGGCTCCAGCATGAGCGCGTAGACGTCGCAGCCGCCGTCGGGGCGGCGGGCCGCCTCGACCGCCGCGGTGAGCCCGGCCAGGTCGCCGTACGGGTACACGCCGATGTTCGGCAGGCCCGGGAAGGCGAACGCGTTCTCCGTCGACCCGGTCAGGCTGCCCGCGCCGAGGGTCTTGCCGTGGAAGCTGATGTCGGCCCGCAGGATCGTCCGGCGGCTGCCGCCGTGGTACTTGTACGCCATCTTGATGGCGCCCTCGTTGGCCTCGGCGCCGGAGTTGGGGAAGTAGGAGATGTTCAGGTCACCGGGCAGCAGCGCGGCCACGTTGCGGCTCAGCACCGCCAGGTACGGCGAGAAGAACGCCTTGTGGACCTCCATGCGGCGCTGCTCGCCGTACCGCTGCCGGGCCCGCAGGATGCGGGGATGGTTGTGGCCGTGGTTGAGCACACCCACGCCGCCGGTGAAGTCGAGGACGCACCGGCCGTCGCGCAGCCAGATGGAGGTGCCCTCGGCCCGCTCGACCAGTTCCCGGCCGAAGCCGAACGTGGTCATCAACGAGACCTGACTGCGGCTGACGTAGCGGCGGTAGAGGTCGTGCACCTCCTCCGTGGACAGCTGCTCCACCTGGTCCAGACTGATCAGTTCCTGCATCGTGTACCGCCTCTTTCGAAGTACCGGTCGGGAAGCTGGCGGCAGCTCAACGCCCCCGCCTATCCGGTGGGCATCCGGCGGCTATCGCTGCCGCTCCCACCGGCCCGCGGGCAGGTCGACGACGATCAGGCGGGTCCGGTCCAGGCGGCTGGCGACGGCGGCGAGCAGCACGGCCCGCGGTTCGGCGGCGGTGAGGAGCACGTCGGCGGCCGTCAGCAGCGGGGTGGGCAGGCGCCGCTCGCCGAGGTGCAGCACGACCGCGCCGGCGGCGAGCCAGTCGGCCCGCAGCCGCTCCGCGTGCACCGCGTCGGCCAGGAGCACGAGATCGGTGCCGCGGACGACGTCCCGGGCGTGCCGCCCGACGCACAGCTGGACGCCGCGGCGGCGCAGCGGCCCGGCCAGCCGGTCCCACAGGTCGTCGGCGGCGCGGTCGTCGGGGTCGAAGAGCGCGACCTGGCTGACCGTGGGCAGCAGATCCGGCAGCAGCGCGAGATATTCACCGGCGAGCGCGCCGGCGCCGAGCAGGCCGGCGGTGAGCACCCCGCGGTTGACGAGCGCGCCGGCGACCGTCAGCCCGAGGCGCGCGGCACGCTGCCGCGGGACGTCGCCGTGAACCACAACCGGGGACTGTGCCGCGCCCGGCTATCGATCCGCTATCCATGACACATCAGTGGTCCCCGGTGGCCGACGGATAGAGCATCGAAAGCCGTCGCTGGTCCCGTGGTTGCCAGCCACCCCGGCAACCTGAAGGGACACCGAGATGACCACGCAGAAGCTCGACACCAACTGGGGCAGCCCGCTCACGCCGGCGGGGTCAGCTCGCTGATCCGCCGCCGGAGCCCGCGCGCCTCCGCGGTGTCGTCGTCACGATCGGCATCGCCCAGCAGGCTTCCGGCACTGACCGCGGCACGCATGGCGCCGTGCGTGTCGCCGCACCGCAACCGCAGCTCCCCCAGCACGACCAGCGCGTTGGCCTGCTGTACCAGCGCGCCGACCGCACCGAACGTCCGCGCCGCGGCGGCGAGCCGCTCTCCGGCCCGGGCCGGCTCTTCCCGCTCGATGTCGAGCATGCCGAGCGCCAGCAGGACCCGCGCCTGCACCAGCTGGTCGCCGAGCTCCCCGGCCAGCTGCAACGCCTGCGCCAGGGCGGTCTCCGCGGCCCCGTGCCGTTGCTCGCGGTGCCGGACCCGGCCGAGGCCCAGCAGCGCGTACGCCTCACCGAGCCGGTCGCCCAGGTCCCGCGTCAGCCGCAGGACCTCGTGGAAGGCCTCCGCGCCCCGATCCAGCTCGTCGCGCAGCAGGTGGACCTCGCCGAGCCGGAACAGGACCTGCCCCTGCACCCGGCGGCTCCCGGCGATCTGCGTGATCACCAGCGCGTCGTCCAGGATCTTCTGCGCCTGGTTGGCGTCGCCCGCCTCCAGCCGGAGCGCGGCCAGGCTGCACAGCACGTGCGCGACGGCGACCTGGTCGCCGGCGTCGCGCAGGATCGGCAGCGCCTCCTCGTAGCCGAGGCGGGCCAGGTCCGGCCGGCCGGTGATCCGGTTGAGGAAGGCCAGGTTGCGCAGCACGAGCCCGCGCCCGTGGTGATCGCCGCAGGCGGTGAAGCCGTCCAGCGCCTGGCGCAGCCGGTCGGCGGCCCCGGCGTAGCGCTGCTCGACGATGTCCAGCGCGCCCAGCGTGTACTGCATCGCGGCCATGCCCCGCCGGTTGTCCACCTGCCGGACCAGCGCGAGCGCCAGCTCCGCCGACTCCCGCCAGTCCACCAGGTAGCTGCGCGCCTCGAACAGCGTGACCAGCGTCAGCGCGAGGTCCCAGGCCAGCTCGTGCCAGCGGTTGCGGACCGCCTGGCGGACCGCGGCGGTGAGCGCCTGCCGCTCGGCCTCCAGCCAGCGGATCGGCTGCTCCAGCAGGGTCCCGACCACACCGCTGCGCAGCGTCCAGCGGGGCTCGGTGCCGTGCAGGATGGTGTACTGCCCGCCGTACTCGCGGCGGTGCGCCTCCTCGGCCAGGTGCAGCCAGCCGGCGAGGGCCCGCCGGACCGCGGCGGTCCGCTGACCGTCCGGCTCCTCGGACTGGGCCCGCTCCCGGGCGAACACCCGCACCAGGTCGTGCAGCCGGAAGCGGCCCTGCCCGTCGGGCGTCTCGGCGAGCACCGCCAGCAGGTGCGCCCCGACCAGGTCGTCGACCAGGTCCTCGGCGTCGTCCAGGGGCACGTCCAGCAGCGCGGCGGCGATCCACGCGCCGAACTCGGGCGTGTCGAGGCAGGCCAGCAGCCGCAGCAACCGCTGGGCGCCGGGCCCGAGACCGGAGTAGCTCACCGCGATGCTCGCCCGGACGCCGAGCGCGCCGTGCTCCAGCTCGTCGAGCCGGCGGGTCTCGTCGCGCATCCGGCCGATCAGCCGGCTGGGCTTCCAGTGCGGCCGGGACGCGAGCCGGGCCCCGGCGATCCGCAGCGCCAGCGGCAGCCCGCCGCAGAGCGCCGCCAGCTCGGACAGGGCCTCGTCGTCGCCGGCACGGACGGACCCGACCACGGCCGCGAGCAGGTCGACCGACGGCTCGGGCGGCAGCACGTCGAGCGACACGTGCGCGGCGCCGGGCAGGGCGGTCAGCCGCTGCCTGCTGGTCACGATGACGGCCGCCGGTTCGTTGCCGGGCAGCAGCGGCAGCACCTGGGTCTCGTCGACGGCGCTGTCGAGCAGGATCAGCATCCGCCGGTCGGAGATCAGGTCGCGGTAGATCTCACCGAGCGAGTCGACGCCGCCGGGGATCGCCAGCCCGTTGACGCCGAGCGCGCGCAGGAACCTGCCCAGGATCTCCGCCGGATGGACCGGCTGGGTGCCGTCGGACAGGTTCGCGTACAGCGTGCCGTCGGGGAACGCGTGGCGCAGGTCGTGCGCGACGTGCAACGCGAGGGCGGACTTGCCGACCCCGCCGGGGCCCGCGATCGCCACGATCGCCGGCTGCCGGGTGGCGCTGCGGCCGGTGACCGCCGAAGCGATCCGGGCCACCTCGGCGGCACGCCCGGTGAAGTCCGCCGTGTCCAGCGGCAACTGGTTCGGCGGCACCGGACGGGGGCGGGTCACCTTCGGCGGCTCCTCGACCGCCGCCTGGGTCCGCTGCCTCTCCGCAGGCTCCTGGGCGGGCACCTGGACGACGTCCACGCCCGGCTCCGGCGCGCCGGCCAGCACCAGCCGTTCGATGCGCCGCAGCTCCGCGCCGGGTTCGATGCCGAGCTCGTCGACCAGGACGGCGCGGGCCTGCCGGTACACCTCCAGGGCCCTGGCCCGCCGGCCGCACCGGTGCAGCGCGGTCATCAACGCGCCGTAGAACCACTCGTGCAGCGGGTGCTGCACGATCAGCTCACCCAGCTCCCCCACCAGGGCGGCGTGCCGGCCGAGCCGCAGGTCGACGTCGATGCGCCGCTCCAGCACGGCGAGCCGCCGCTCGTCCAGGTGACGCGCGCTGGCCTCCAGGATCTCGCCGCGCAGCCCGGCGAGCGGCGGGCCGCGCCACAGCTCCAGCGCGGTGCGGAACAGCCCGGCGGCCTCGTGCAGCGCCCCGTCGGCGGCCAGCTTGCCGGCCCGCGCCGCACGCTCCTCGAACAGCCGCACGTCCAGCCGCGCGCCGGTCAGCGCCAGCGCGTAGCCGGGTGGGCGGGTCTCGATGACCGCCGGCGGGCCGGTCGACGCCGCGGCCGCGAAGACCCGCCGCAGCGTGGACACGCAGATGTGGACCTGGGAACGCGCGGTCGCCGGCGGGTGCTCACCCCAGAGCACCTCGATCAGCCGGCCGGTGGGCACCATCCGCCCCGCCTCGAGGCACAGCGCCGCGAGCACCGCATGGGTCCGGGGCCCGCCGAGCTGGACCGTCCGGCCGTCGACCGAAACTTCGACCGGCCCGAGAATGCCGATGTCCATGCCGCTCCGCTCTCCAGCCGCCTTCTCCGGCAGCAACATTGAGAGCGGAGATCCACGATGGTAAATGGAGCGTAGCAGTGCGGTTACCCCTTGACCATGTGGACCAATCGACCACTGCCGCCCCACTCGGGCCGAACCGGTCACCCCACTGACGCGGTCGGGTCGAGTACACATCCTCTGCGGCGAATTGCTTCCCGGGAAGTGTTGTGCGGCGATGCCGTATCAAGTCGCGCAGCGCCCGGCAAACCCGCCGCGTGAATCCCGATCCGTGTCGCAACAAGCACCCCCGCATCTTCGAAAGTTTCAGGGATGCTGTCGAAACAAAAGTGGCGAATTCACCATCTAACTGTCCAAAAGTTGAGCGGATCGTCGCGCGAACGACGGACCCGACCCCTCCGAGCCGGCCCGAGGCCGTCCAAATCCTCCGAAAGAGTTTCGGAAAGTATTGTCCCCTCGAAATTGCCGTGTGAGCATGTCGATGCATTGAAGCCCACCGTTCAACGGGCCGGGTCGTGCGACCTCACAGACACCCCTTTACGCGCCGCGGCTGCACCTGCCGTGCGTGCGATGGCCGGCGTCCCGGACAGAACCGACAAGGAGACCGCAGTGACAGCAAGGCCTCTGCATGCCGCCGGCACCCCGCGGAAACGATCGCTACGGGTCCGGGTGGCGATCGGCGCCGTCGTCGCAACGGTCGCGGCGACAGGTGCGGTGATGATGATCCCGACCGCCAACGCGGCCGCGAGCACCCTGGGTGCGGCGGCGGCGCAGTCGGGCCGGTACTTCGGCACGGCGATCGCCGCCAACCGGCTCGGTGACTCGACGTACTCCACGATCGCCGGCCGCGAGTTCAACATGATCACGGCCGAGAACGAGATGAAGCCCGACGCGACGGAGCCGCAGCGGGGACAGTTCAACTTCAGTGCGGGCGACCAGATCTACAACTGGGCGACCCAGCGCGGGATGAAGGTCCGCGGGCACACCCTCGCCTGGCATTCGCAGCAGCCGAGCTGGTGGGGCGGAATCAGCGGCGGCACCCTGCGGCAGGCGATGATCGATCACATCAACGGCGTGATGGGCCACTACAAAGGCAAGTTCGCGGCCTGGGACGTGGTCAACGAGGCGTTCAACGAGGACGGCGGCCGGCGTCAGTCCAACCTGCAGGCCACCGGCAACGACTGGATCGAGGCGGCGTTCCGCGCCGCCCGCAACGCCGACCCGTCGGTGAAGCTGTGCTACAACGACTACAACATCGAGAACTGGTCCTACGGTAAGACGCAGGGTGTCTACCGGATGGTCCAGGACTTCAAGTCCCGCGGCGTGCCGATCGACTGCGTCGGCCTGCAGACCCACTTCACCGGCGGCAGCTCGTTGCCCGGCAACTTCCAGACCACCCTGTCCAGCTTCGCCGCACTCGGCGTGGACGTGGCGCTGACCGAGGTCGACGTCACCAACGCCTCGACGTCGCAGTACGCGGGGTTGACCCAGGCGTGCATGAACGTGCCCCGCTGCATCGGGATCACGGTGTGGGGTGTGCGCGACAGCGACTCGTGGCGCTCCGGGGAGAGCCCGCTGCTGTTCGACGGCGGCGGGAACAAGAAGGCCGCCTACACCTCGGTCCTCAACGCCCTCAACGCCGCCGGACCCACCACCTCACCGACCGCGAGCAGCTCGACCCCGCCGGGCGGCGCGAAGCGGATCGTCGGCGCGCAGTCGGGCCGGTGCGTCGACGTACCGAACGCGTCGCGCACCAACGGCACGCGGGTGCAGCTGTACGACTGCCACGGCCAGAGCAACCAGCAGTGGACCGCAACGTCGAGCCGGCAGCTGACGGTCTACGGCAACGTGTGCCTGGACGCCGCCGGCTCCGGCAACGGCGCCGCGGTGCAGATCTACAGCTGCAACGGCCAGGCCAACCAGCAGTGGAACGTCAACAGCAACGGCACCATCACCGGCGTGCAGTCCGGACGCTGCCTGGACGTCTGGGGCACCGGCAACGGCCAGCAGATCCAGCTCTACGACTGCAACGGCCAGGCCAACCAGCGCTTCACCCTGAGCTGACCCCGACCGCGGTGTGACGGCGCCACCTCCCGCCGCCACACCGCGGGCGGCGCCGTTGCACGGGCGGCTCCGCCCTGCAACGGCCGGCATCTCCGGCTTCTGCACCGCCTAGCGTGAGCAGCGGCACCTCCAACCGCGTTGACCGGTCCCGTCGCATCGGCGTCCGGGACCGTCCGCGGGCAGGGTGGGCTGTTGCCGGCTGGAGGGGGCGGCAACAGCCCACCTGACGCGCGGGCGGGTGCCGCCCATCGGACGGGTCAGATCAGGCAGACGTCGGTGCGCATGAGCCATGACGCGGTGGTGCGGGCCGACGGCGGCAGCGCGGGATCGCTCTGCACGGCGGCGAGCAGCGGGCGCTGACCGTCGGTGCCGATGCCGTGCACAATGCCCAGCACGATGCCTTCGGCCAGCTCCGACGGTTGCTGCCGCCAGGCGGCGACCTGGACGTCCAGGACCTTCCGCCAGGCCGCCGGCGACTGCCGACCGGCGCAGAACGGCGTGGCCCATGCCGCGGCGTGCCGTGCCACCGCAGGGAGGCCCGGCCAGATCAGGAGTTCCTGGATCAGCGGCCGGTGGATGTCGACGTTGAGCTGGGTGATGGTGCGCAGCGACGCGGCCAGCGGATAGGTCTGCCCGCGACCGGCGATGTCCGCGGTGATCTCCTCGAGGAGCGTCTGCGCCACGACCCGCTGATACGGGGAGGCCGCCAGCAGCATGCTCGCGACCATCCGCCGGTCCGGATTCGATCCGAACAGCGCCTCGCCGATGAGCTCCGCCAGGACCGCGTCGGCACCGTCGGAACCGGTCTCCAGGCGGCTCTGCGCCCGCGCGGCGATGCGGCGGCCGGCGGTCTGCGCCGGGTGCGGCTCGCCGCCCCCGGCCGGCCAGGTGTGGTGCGTGTCGGCGACCGCGGACAGGCTGCGATGCAGACTCTTGACGTTCGGCAGGCGACGGGCCAGCAGGCGGCCGACGTCGACCGCGAGCGGCGCCAGCGCGGGGTGCAGCGCGGGATCGCTGATCGTCGAGCTGAGACACGCGGCGAGCTGGAGCCACTCGTCGCCGCGGAAGTGGGCGAAGCTGACCTTCCGGATCGCGGCCAGGAGCGCCCCGTGCATGGCCCGGTCGCTGTCCGGGCGGGCTATCTGCCGCAGGACGTAGCGGTTCGCGGCCGCGTCCGCGGTGACGTCGAGCAGCGACAGCGGTTCGATGACCGCCGTCGTCGACGGATCCTCGGCGAACGCGATGCACGCGGCCACGGCGTGCGCGCGGGCGGCCGGGTGCTCCAGCAACCGGCTCATCGCCTCCAAGCGCTGCAGCCAGGCGCTGCTGACCGCGACCACGAGCTCACCGAGCAGGCGGTCCGCGAGATCGCGCCACAGGTGCCGCGGATAGAACTCGAGCTCCTGGCGGGCGGCGATCAACCCGGTCAGCCGTCCCCAGTCCGCGCCGGTCATGGTGCCGCCGCCGAACACCCGGTCGAGCAGCGCGGAGAGCCGCTGCCGATCGTCCTCGGTGGCGGCCCGCCGGCCGGTCTCCGCCAGCATCGACGCGCCTTCGACCCTGCCCACCGCGTCGACGAGCGTCATGAGCGAGTTGTCGGCCAGACCCAGCAGCCGCTCGTAACGCCGGACCGTCGCGCGGGTCACGGCGAGGTCGCCGGTCTCCCAGCGGGTCACCTGTGACGGGGAGAGCGGTCTGGTCGCGTCGGTGCGGAAAGCCCGGGCGAACCGGCGTCCGGAACGCAGCGTCTCGTCGTCGCCGAGCCTGCGGTTGACCCGCAGCAACCAGCCGACACGACGCGCCGCTCCAGCCGCCGCCACCGGTCAAACATGCCGAACGCCACCACCGCCGGTCAACAGCCGAGGTCTGCTGTCAGGCGTGGTCTTCCTCCCGCGCGTCCGCCGCGGCCCCGGCCTCGGCGACATCCGCCGATGTCAATGGCAGCCGGGTCGCGGCGACGGCGCCGGCGACCGCCACGACGGCCAGGACCGCGAACACGACGCCGAAGGCCAGGGTCGGCGACGACGCCAGCCCGGCCAGGACCGCGCCCGTCACCGCGACACCCGTCACCGCCGCCACCTGCCGGACGGCGCTGAACATTCCCGACGCCGCACCGGCCGCCGCCGCGTCCACAGCCGCCATCGCGGCGACCGACAGCGGCGACCAGGCCACGGCATTCGCGACCCCGAGCACCAAGGCCCCGAGCGCCATCCACCACGGGTGGACCTCCGCAACGACGACGAGTCCGATCAGCACCAGACTCGCCGCGAGCAACACCATCCCCACGATCGCCGGACGGCGCGGTCCCGCACGGTCCACCCACCGGCCGGCCGCGGGGGACAACACGGCCGCCACGACCGCGTCCGGGGCCATCACCAGGGCCGCCTCCATCGGCCCGAGGCCCCTGACGTCCTGCAGATACAGCATCGCCGGCAGCGCCATCGCGATGAAGGCCGTGCCAAGCGCCGCCATCGCGACGCTCGCCGCCCGGTACCCGGCCGAGCGGAACAGCCCCAACGGCGCCAGGGCGGCGGGGCCCATCCGCCGCTCGTGGAACGCGAAGACGGTCAGCAGCGCCGCGGCGCCGACGACAGCGGCGGCGATCGCGGGTGCCGGGACGTCCCGCCAGGAGAGCAGCGCCCAGACGAGCACACCGAGCCCGGCCGTGCTCGTGACCGCCCCCAGCGGGTCGAGCCGCGCGGCCCGCCCGGGGCTGCCGGGAATCCAGCGCAGCCCCATGAGCAGCGCGACACCGCACAGCGGGACATTGACCCAGAAGATCCACCGCCAGTCGAGGGTCGCCGTCAGCAGACCACCGAGGACCGGACCGAGGAGGGTGCCGGCCGCCGCGACGGAGCCCCACGCACCGAGCGCCCGCCCGCGCTCGTCGGCGGCGACGAGGCGGCGGATCAGCGTGAGCGGCTGCGGAGCCATCGCGGCCGCCGCGAGACCCTGCACGACCCGGAACAGCACGAGCCAGCCGACCGACGGCGCCAGCCCGCACAACGCCGAGGCCACCGCGAAGCCCGCCATCCCGGCCAGGAACACGCGCTTGGGGTCGTACCGGTCGCCGAGCCGCCCGGCGACGAGCAACGGGACCGAGAACGCCAGCAGATACCCGGCCGTCACCCAGAACAGCCCGGAGACGTCCGGCTGGAGATCGTCCTGGATGCGCGGGCTCGCGACCGCCACGATCGTCGTGTCGAGCAGGATGACGAAGAACCCCGCGAGCAGCGCCGCAAGTCCCGCCCACCTGTTCGCCACAACGATCCACCCGTTTCTGCGCAGCGGCTCCCCGCTTCCACCCCACTCTCAGCCGGGGCAGGCAGGTCCGGGCGACAAAATATCGACAATCCCGCCCGCAAGGCCAGCCGGGACGGCGGCGCGGGCCGGCGCCCGCGCCGCCGCGCCCATGGCGGTCAGGGGGTGAGCTGCAACGCCCGGCGATGGCTCGGCGGCATGGGCGGCGACCACTCGAGCTCCTCGCGCGGCCAGTGCTGCAGCTGCGCCCCGGCCTCGTACGTGCTCTGGGCGAAGTCCAGAATCGCCTGGCGCGGGTCGGCCGAGGCGCGGACGTCGTCGTAGCTGAGAATGAACTCGCCGAGGCCGGTGTCGAAACGCGCCGCCGCCGGCGCGATCGGCTGATCCTGGATCCCCGGCGGCGCCGGGTAGTTGTAGGCGAAGAAGACCGGCTGCTCGACGCGTTCGCCGTTGAGCCAGGTCCCGCCGGGCCAGAAGCCCACCGAGCTCTGCTCGGCGGTGTAGCTGAACCGGGTGATCGTGTCGGCGCCGGGCGGCGGGTCCGCGGGCCGGCCCGAGTACCGCGTGGTCGCCAGATCGAAGGAACCCCAGTAGAACTGGACCGGGCTGGCCTTGCCGGTGAAACGGGCCCGAAACTCGGCGAAGATCGCCTCGACCTGGCACAGCACGTGCCAGTAGCGCGTGGCCTGGGCGCCGTCGTAGGTGGCGTGCCGGTCGTCCTGGTCGAACGGGATCGGGTCCGGCACCTCCACCGGGCGTGGCCAGATCGGGACGTGCAGCTCGAGGTCGTCGAGCGCCGCCATGGTTTCGGCGTAGACGTCGCGGACCGGCCCGCCGAGCGGGACGGCACGCCGCCCCCCGTCGCTGGTCTCGACGCGGAACTGGTGCTCGAGCAGGTCGAGTTCCATCTGGAAGGTACGGGCACCGTACGGGATCGCCGCCGTCCGCAGCCCCCGGGCGGACAGTTCCAGGGCGACCTGCCACCAGTGGTTCGCCATCGGTCGCAACGCCAGCGAGACCTTTCCGGCGATCTGGGCGTACATGTGCAGCGTGTCGTACGTGGGCTCCCATGCATCGACCGGCAGCGCCGGCCAGCGCTGTTCCTGGTTGGTCATCTTCCGCCTCCAAGGTCACCGCCCGGGCAGGACGGTGCGCTCAGCACGTGTCATGTCCGGGGTGTGCTGCCCGGCTCGAATCCGATCATGCCGATCCGGCCGGGACGGCATACCTGCTAGCGGGTATCAACAGGTCCCGCTGGCGCCGAGGTCGTCCCCCAGCCGTACGAGAGACCGTGGTTACAGGAACGCACCACCCCCCTCGAAACCCCCCGCTTGAACAGGTGATCCCGATGACGACTTGCCGAGTTGAGCCGGTGCTGAGCATGGCACTGTTCGTCTCCGACGTCTCCGCGTCCACCGACCTGGACGACGCCACCGTCCGCGAGACCGTGCACCGCACGCTCGACCAGCTCGGACCGGACGAGTGCTACGCCCGGGCCGCGACGGTGTTCGGCGACCACCCCGAGATCGCCGCGAGCCGGATCCAGTGGGCGCGTGAGCTGTGCGCCCGCGCCATGACCCCCGCGCTCGCCGCCGCCTGACGAGCCGGCACCCGGCCCGGCGTTGCGAGGTGTAACGCGAACGGGAGCCGGAACGCCCTTAACAACCGGAGCTCGGAACCGTTCGGGCGTGGTTGGGGTGGATGTGTCAACGCTGTCATCCGGGGTGGCAGGTTTCGGGCGGCCGCGGCCGCGCGCCGGCACCACGGACGGGCCCGGCCGCACCGACGCGGTGGAGGAAGCGACGGCGGCACGTCCGCGATCGGTGTCAGGTGAGCTGGCCGCATCGGTGATCGCGGCGCAGCAGGGTGACGAGACGGCGTTCGCGGCGCTGTACCTGGCGGTCCAGCCCGGTCTGCTGCGGTACCTGCGGGCGCTGGTCGGCGACGACGCCGAGGACGTCGCCTCGGAGGCGTGGCTGCAGATCGCCCGCGACCTGCCCGGCATGCGTGACACCACCGGATTTCGCAGCTGGGCGGCGACCATCGCCCGGCACCGCGCCCTCGACCATCTGCGCCATCACCGCCGCCGGCCGGCCACGGCCACGCCGATCGAGGAGCTGGCCGAACTACCCGCCCGCCAGACCGACCCCGGCGACCAGGCCGTCGAGGCGATCTCCACCGACCAGGCGGTGTGGCGCTGATCGCCACCTTGCCCCGCGACCAGGCCGAAGCCGTCCTGCTCCGGGTGGTCATGGGCCTCGACGCCGAAGGCGCGGCCCGGGTCCTGGGCAAACGCGCCGGCGCGGTCCGGGTCGCGGCCCATCGGGGCCTGCGCCGCCTCGCCGCACTGCTCGACCAATGTCCCGATCATTCTGGCCGGCGGGGTGCGACACCCGGTCCGGCCCCGGCGCCGGAACCGGAACCGATGACATGAGCGTCCACCGCATCACCGCCGCCACCGCCGAGCGCCTGCTCGCCAGCGCCGGCGCCGACCGCGTCGATGACCGGCACCACCCGCTGGCCACCGTCCTCGCCGTCTCGGCCGGCCCGGCCCGGCCGGCCGAGCTCACCGGCCTGCGGCAGGCCGTGGCCGGGTTCCAGGCCGCGCAGCTGCGTCCTGCCGCACCGCCACCGAGTCAGCCGGTGACCAGAACGGCACTGGTCAAGCTGCTCACCGTCAAGGCCGCCGCGGTCGCCGTGCTCGCGGCCGGCGCCGGTGGGGTGGCCCTGGCCGCCGCCACCGGCGCCCTGCCCGACGCGCTGGACACCCACGCCGACCCCGCCGCATCACCCGGCGGCTCCCCCGCGCCGGCCCGCCCATCGGCGGCGGCAGGCCAGACCCCCTCGACAGCCGCCGACCCGTCACCGTCGCTGGCCGGGCTCTGCAACGCCTACACCGCCGGCGCCGATCACGGCAAGGCCCTCGACAATCCCGCCTTCCGCGCCCTGATCACCACCGCCGGCGGCAGGGACAAGGTCGACGCGTACTGCGCCAAGCTCCTCGCGGCCCCGGCCGACGGGACCGCCCGCCCCGGTGGCAGGCCCAGCGAACTCCCGACCGGCCCTTCCACCAGACGCCCGACCGGCGCACCCGGCAACCAGTCGACCGGCGGTCCCGCGAACCGTTCGACCGGCGGTCCCACCAACCGTCCCACCGGCGGTCCCGCCGACCATGCGACCGGCGGCCGCGCCGACCGTCCGACCGGGCGGCCCAGCCACTGAGTCAGAGTTGATCCAGGGGCAGTTGCGCGCACAGGCACGTGCCTTGACCGGGTGGGCTCTCGACGGTCATCTTCCCGCCGAGTGCCTCGACCCGGTCGGTGAGGCCGATGAGACCGGAACCGCGCTCCGGGTCGGCGCCGCCGACGCCGTCGTCGGTCACCGTCACCTGCAGGCACCCGTCGGCGACCGTCGCGCCGACCTGGATGGACGTGGCGTGGGCGTACTTGGCGGCGTTCGTGAGCGCCTCCGCGGCCACGTAGTACGCGGCCACCTCGACCGGCTCGGGAAGGCGGTCCGCCAGGCAGACCTCGAGGTGGACCGCGACCGGGGAGCGTCGGGCCAGGGCGGCGAGCGCCGGTCGCAGCCCGCCCTCGGTGAGGATCGCCGGGTGGACCCCGCGGGACAGCTCGCGCAGGTCGTTCACCGTGCCGGTGAGCCCGTCCACCACTCCGGACAGCTGGGACCGCAGGTCGGGCAGCTCCGCCGGTACGTCCGCCTCGGCCCGGCGGATGTCCAGCGCGAGCGAGATGAGGCGCTGCTGGACGCCGTCGTGCAGGTCCCGCTCGATCCGCCGGCGGGCCTGATCGGTGGCCAGCACGAAGCGGGCCCTCGACGCGACCAGGTCGGCGCGCGTCTGGGTGTTGGCGATGGCCGTGCCGATCAGGTCGGTGTAGTCCGTGAGGCGCGCCTCGGCGTCGGGCGGCGGCGGCGCGCTGCTGATCGTGGTGGCGATCACGACGCCCCAGAGGCGGCCCTCGACGTGGATCGGCGCGCCGACCGCCGCACGCACGCCCTGGTTGCGCAGGTGGACGGCGAGCGGCCCGGGTGCGTTGCCGTAGTCGTCGATCCGGGCGGCCCGGCCGGTGCTGAGCACCAGCGCGGCGACGTTGTGACCCTCCAGCGGGACCCGCCTGCCGACGGGCAGATCCATGTCGGGCCTGCCCCAGGCCGCGATGATGGTCGCGTCGCCCTCGGGCTCGTACCGCACGATGCGGCACGTCTCGGTGCCGGTGAGCCGCGCGATCTCCTCGACCACCGCGCCCAGCACCTCGTCCGGCGTCCTCCCCCGCGCGACGAGGGTGGCGATCCGCCGCAGGGCGGTCTGCGTGTCGACGAACTGCGCCACCTCGCGGTGACTGCGCTCCAGCGACTCGGCCATGATGTTGAACGACCGCTCGAGCTGGCCGATCTCGGCCTTGCCGGTCGCCGGCATCCGTGCGCTGAGGTCGCCGCCGGCGAGCCGGTCGGCCATGACGGCCCCCCGGCGGATGGGCTGGATCATGAGCCGGGACTGGTAGCCGGCCACCAGGGCGACGACGAGCACCGACCCGACCATGCCGGCGACGACCGCCATGATCTCCCGGTCGGCCATCGTGTCCGCCTGCCGGCCGCGTGCCCCGATGACGCCGAGCTCGCTCGTCCTGAGGTCGTCCAGCTCGACCCGGATCTCGTCGAGGCGGCGGTTGCCCTCCTGCAGCGTGGGCGTGTTCACCGCGGACCGGTCACCCCGCCTGGCCGCGTCCACTGCCGGGGCGGAGTAGTCCTGGACGAATGATCCGGTGAGCCGCGTGATCAGCTCCGCCTGGTCGCGCTGCTGCGGGGTCCGGGCGAGCTGCTCCAGACGGACGGTCGTGCCGGGCAGCGCGGCCTGGGATGCCTGCCATCGACCGAGAAAGGCCGGGTCGCCGCTGACCGCGAACTGCGTCTGCGCGGTCAGCGTGTCGGAGGAGAGCCGCTGGACCTGATCGGCGGTGTGGAAGACCTCCTCGGCGTGCCGGGACAGCCGGGCGGTCTCGCGCTGCTCGCTGATCGAGATGAGCAGAATCCCGAAGGCGCCGCCCACGAGGAGCAGCAGCGCGCCGGTAGCGAGGACCATCCGGCGGGTCAGCCCGCCCATCGCGCTGCTCATCGCGCTCCTCAGCGGGTAGCGACTCGGGTGACGACGCAGTGAAAAGCCGGCCACCACTCGACCGGAGATGCCCGGCGAACCCAGGCCCAACGGTACTCCCGGCGCGATGCCCCGACGGCAGCGTCAGCGCAGGCCCGGAGGCCGCCGGATCCCTTGCCGCGGCGGTGGTACGGCGGACGCCGGCGACACCGCCGATGGGGACGTGGCCGTCGCGGACGGCGCCCCTTCAGTCGCCGGCGAGCGCGTCGGCGAAGGCCGCGGCGAAGACGGGCCACGTCACGCGCGGCAGGCCCTGGCCGATGCCGGGCAGGGTGAGCAGGGTGGCGCCCGGGATCTCGCCGGCCAGGGCCACGCCGTTGCCGTGGGGGAAGAACGGGTCCTCGTCGCCGTGCACCACCAGGGTCGGTGCGGTGATCCCGCCGAGCCGCTCCCGCCAGCGCGGTGCGCAGTCGATCGCCGCGAACATGGTGCCGAGGTGGCTGGCCCGCTGCGCCTTCGCGGTGCGCGCCGCCCGGTCGAACACCGTTCCCGCGGCGGCCCGGACGTCCCGCTCGTCGTAGCCTCGCGAGCCCAGCAGCAGCCGCGCGGACCCGGCCATGTAGTCGACGACGCTGTCGCGGTCGGTCCAGTCCGGCGCCGGTCGGCCGAACAGCCGCGCCATCACCTCACCGTCGTGGTCGGGCAGGTCAGGATCGACCGGGCCGGGCGCGACCGGGCGGGTGGAGACCAGCGTCAGCGTCGCGACCCGGCCGGGGTGGTCGAGGGCGAGCAACTGCGCGACGAACCCGCCGGCCCCCGTCCCCACCACGTGCGCCGGGCCCAGGTCCAGGGCCGCCAGCAGCTGCGACGCGTCGGTGACGAGGTCACGCAACGTGTATCCGGGCGCGTCCGGGTCCACGAACGTCGACCGGCCGGTGTCGCGCAGGTCGTACCGCACCACGTGACGCCGCTCGGCCAGCGCCGCGCACAGCTCGTCCGGCCAGGTCAGCATCGAAATGCCGATCAGCAGCACCGGCGGGTCGCCCGCGTCGCCGAACGTCTCCACGCACAGCTCCACCCCGTTTGCCTCGACCATCATGTCCGCTTCCTTTCGTCGTCTCACCGTTGGTACGACGAAGCGCCCCGAAACTCATCGGCGGCGGCGCGCACCGGCACTGAATAGCTGACAGTCAATGAACGGACACACCATGTTCATCTTCGGCTACCCCTAGGCAATCCGGCGCTGTAAGTGTGGGCGCCGAAGTGCTCAATGAGCGACGACCCGGGCGCTTCGCACGAAATGCACGCGAAAGGCTGCGCCCAACGTGACCTCCGGCGATGCCGCCCGCGACCTCGGCGAACAGCGCGCCGCCCTGCACCGCTACGTCACCCGGCTCGTCGCCCCCGACCTGCACCAGGCCGAGGACATCGTCCAGGAGACCCTGCTGCGCGCATGGCAGCACGCCGACCGGCTCGACTGGGCCGAGCGGCCGATCCGGCAGTGGCTGTTCAGGATCGCGCGCAACCTCGTCGTCGACGCCTGGCGCAAGGACCGCAGCGTGCCGATCGGGATCGCGGCCGACCTGTTCCCCGAGCGGGCCGACCGCGGCGACCTGGCCGAGACCGTCGCCGACCGGCACCTGCTGATGCACGGGCTGCGGCAGCTGCCGGCCCAGCACCGCGAGGTCCTGGTGCACGTCCACCTGCTCGGCCGCGGCGGCGACGACACCGCGGCGGCCCTCGGCATCCCCGGCGGCACCGTGAAGTCCCGCACCCACCACGCGCTGCGGGCCATGCGCGTCGCCCTGAGGGAGGCGGCATGATCGCGTTCCTGTCGGCGCACCGCGGGCCGATCAGCGCCCTGCTCGGCGGCCTCGGCCTGCTCGTGCTCGCCCTCGTCCTGCTCCAGCGCGCCGTGCGGCGGGCCGGCGGCTGGCGGGTGGTGCGGCGCCGGTTCGCCCGCGAGGCGCGGCGGACGGCGGCGGCGTTCGGGCGGCCCGTCCGGCGCTGGTGGCGGTACCGGCGACGGCTCAAACTCCTCCGCGGACTGCTCGCCGACCCGCGGACCTGGACGACCGCCGAGGCGGCGCTGCGCGGCATCCCGCTGCCCGGCCGGCGGCAGCCCTACGCCGTGATCCTCGCCGGCGACGCCGTCGGCGTGTACTTCGCCGGGGCGCCCGGCGAGGTCCCCGACGGCTCGCCGTGGACCGCCGACGAGGACGACCCGCTGCTGTGGTGGACCCCTCCGAACGTCGACGCACCCGGCGACGCGACCGCTGTGCTGGTGGCGGCCGGCGTGGAGGACGCCCGCGGCGGCGTGGTGTTCCTCGACCTGGCCGCCGGCCCCGCCACCGTCGCCACGACCGGCGACGAGCGCACCGGCCGCGCGCTCGTGCAGTCGATCGCCGCCCAGCTCGAGGCCCGCCTGCCCGTCGGCGCGGTCACCATCGGCCCCGGCGTGCATCCCAGGTTCGAGGGCGAGCCGATCACGCCGGCCAGCGAGTTCCTCATCTGCGCGGGCGCACCCGCCGGCACGCGCCACGATCTGCGCACCGTCCGCATCGGCGGCGCCCAGGGCCACGCCAGGCTCCTCGCCGCCGACCGAACGGGACTCGTGCGACCGGCCGGCACCCCGCTCGTCCTCGACGTCACCGCGCTGCCGAGATCGGTCGTCCGCACGCTCGCGACGATCCCGCCCGCGCCCCGGCGCCCCGACACGGGCCCGCTCCTCGACGAGGACGCCTTCGTGGCCTCCCTCGACAACCCGTCGCCCCGGCCGCCGGCCCGGGCGACGACGCCGGCAGCGGTGCCGCCGCCAAGGGACGCGGCCGGCGCCGGGGAGCCGCCGGGGGACGCGGCCGGCGCCGGGGAGCCACCGGGGGACTCGGCCGGCGCCGGGGAGCCGCCGCCCATCCGGCCGGTCAGCGCCACCACGCCCGACGAGGACGAGTTCGACGAGCCGGAACGCCCCGCCGCCGGCGTGTCCGCGACAAGGGGGACACCGGCGTGAACCTCACGCTCACCACCGTCGACGGCATCGACGGGACGCGCCGCGACCACCTCGTCGACCTGCCCGGCGCCTGCACCGTGGCCGAGCTCAGCGCCGCCCTCGACCGGCCCGCCGGCGACGGCGGCCCGGCCAGGTTCCTGGCCGGCGCCGGTCCGGCCAGGAAGGTGTACCTCGACGGCGTCGAGGTGCCCCTCTCCGCGCCGGTGCACGGCTCCGGCATCCGGTCGGGAGCGGTGCTGGGTCTGGGCCGGCCCGTCCGGCGGCACCCGGTCCGGCCCGACCCGGCCGACGCCGGGCCGGTGCTCGTCGAGCTGCACGCGGTCTCCGGCCCGGCCGCCGGCCGGACGTGGCGGCTCACCCCGGGCAGCTGGGAGATCGGCACCGCCGGGCACTGCGCGATCAGCGTCGACGGCCCCGACGCGCCCACCGGCGGGCTCTGGGTGACGGTCTGCACCCAGGGGACCGTGACGTGGCACCGCGAGCCGGGCGACGACGGCGAGGTCAGACCGGCGGTCGTGGAGCCGCCGTACGCGTTCGACCCGGACACCGGCATCACCGTCGAGACCGCCGGGCGGCCATCCGTACCGGACGCGCAGAGCGACGACGAGCCCAGCCGGCGCTGGGCGCCCGGCACCGACCTTGCCGTCGGCCCGGTCCTGCTGAGGCTCGTCGCCCCGGTGGCGGCCGACGCCGCGGTCACCGACGCCGCCGACGGGATCAGCCTGGACTACAACCGGCCGCCGCGGATCGCGCCGCATCTGGACGCCGAGCGGGTGCGGCTGCCGAACCCGCCGACCAAGCCGCCGCGCCAACCCTTCCCGATGCTGATGCTCGTCGCCCCGATCGTGCTCGGCCTGGTCCTCGTCGGGGTGTTCCGCTCGTACTTCTACCTGGTCTTCATCCTGTTCACCCCGGTCATGGCGGTCACCAACTGGATGGTCGGCCGGCGCGGCAACCGCAAACAGCACGAGGACCAGTGGCGACGGTACCGGCTGCGGATGGACTCCCTGCAACGCGAGATCCACGGGGCGGTCCGGCAGGAGCGGCACGTGCGCTGCGTGACCGGACCCGATCCGGCGACGCTCGGCCTCGTCGCGACCGGCCCCGGGGTGCGGCTGTGGGAGCGGCGCCGGCGGGACCCCGACCACCTGCTGGTCCGGCTCGGCACCGCCGACCTGCCGTCCGTGAAGGAGATCGACGACCCGGGCCGCGACGAGAACCACCGCACGGTGCGCTGGAACATCCAGGACGTGCCGGTCGGCCTGGAGCTCGCCGAATACGGCGTCGTCGGCGTCGCCGGCCCGACCGCGCCGGTGCAGGCGCTGGCGCGGTGGTTCGTCGCGCAGAGCGCCGTCCTGCACAGCCCCCGGGACCTGCGGGTGGTGGTGCTCACCGAGCCGCAGCGCAGCGACGGCTGGGGCTGGGTCCGGTGGCTGCCGCACCTGCGGCCCGCCGGTGGGGGCGGCCCGATGGTCAGCGTCGGCAACGACCCGGAGAGCGTGGCCAACCGCGTCGCCGAGCTGGTCGCCCAGCTGCAGGCGCGGCAACGGGCACTCGGCTCGTCGCTGGGCAAGGCCATGTTCACCGACCCCGACGTGCTCGTCATCCTCGACGGCGCCCGCCAGCTGCGGGACGTCCCGGGCGTCGTGCAGCTGCTCACCGACGGTCCGCGGGTCCGCCTCTTCAGCATCTGCCTCGACGAGCAGGAGCGGCTCCTGCCGGAGGAGTGCACCGCCGTCGTCGTGGCCGCCGCGACGACCGTCACGCTGCGCCGCACCGGCAACGCCGACCTCACCGGCATCCGCGCCGACCTGGTCGACGCCGGCTGGTGCGAGTGGCTCGCCCGCGGCCTCACCCCGCTGCGCGACGTCAGCCCCGAGCACGACGCCGGGCTGCCCCGCGAGGTGCGGCTGCTGGAGCTGCTGGACCTCGAGCCGCCCGACCCCGCCGAGCTGCTGCGCCGGTGGGAGAAGCGGCCGGCCAGCACCACGTTCGTGCTCGGCCGCGGCTACGACGGGCCGCTCGCGCTGGACCTGGTCCGCGACGGGCCGCACGGGCTCGTCGCCGGCACCACCGGGTCCGGGAAGTCGGAGCTGCTGCAGGCGTTCGTGGCGGCGCTCGCCGCGGCGAACCGCCCAGACGAGCTGACCTTCGTCCTCGTCGACTACAAGGGCGGCAGCGCGTTCCGGGAGTGCGCCGACCTGCCGCACACCCTCGGCATGGTCACCGACCTCGACGCGCACCTCGTGCAGCGGGCGATGGACTCCCTCGGCGCCGAGCTGCGCCGCCGGGAGCGGATCCTCGCCGACGCCGAGTGCAAGGACCTGCCCGCGTACCGGGCGAAACGCGCCGCCGACCCGGCGCTGCCACGGCTGCCGCGGCTGCTGCTGGTGATCGACGAGTTCGCCACCCTCGTGCGCGAGGTGCCGGACTTCGTGCCCGGCCTGATCGGCATCGCGCAGCGCGGCCGGTCCCTCGGCATCCACCTGGTCCTCGCCACGCAACGGCCGGCCGGGGCGGTCACCCCCGACATCAAGGCCAACACCAACCTGCGGATCGCGCTGCGGGTCACCGACACGGTGGAGAGCCAGGACATCATCGACACCGGCGAGGCCGTCACCATCTCGCCCGGCAACCCGGGCCGGGCGCTGGTCCGCGCCGGGCACCGCACGACCGTGCCGTTCCAGGCCGCGTGGGTCGGCGCCGGCCGGCACCCCGAGGACGCCGCGCCGGCCGCCGCGGCGCCGCTGCGCACCGCGGAGCTGTCGTGGCAGCGGCTCGGCCGCCCCGTCGACCTGCCCGTCGCCGACGTCGACCCGCACGCCCCCGCCGCCCTCGTGCCGACGGACCTGCAGGTCTTCGTCGCCGCCGTGAACGAGGCCGCAGCCGGTCTCGCCGACCTGGTGCCGCAGCCGAGCCCATGGCTGCCGGCGCTGCACGAGCGGGCGCTGCTGGCGGAGCTGACCGTCCAGCGGGAGACAGCCGTGCACGAGAGCGTGCCGCCGCTGATCCCGTACGCGCTCGAAGACGTCCCGCAGCTCCAGCAGCGCCGGGTCGCGACCGTCGACCTCGGCACGTTCGGCCATCTCTACGTGATCGGCGCGCCGCGCTCCGGCCGGACCCAGGTGCTGCGGACCATCGCCGGCGCCGCCGCACAACGGACCAAGGTCCGCGACGTGCACCTCTACGGCATCGACGCCGCGGGCGGCGGCCTCACCGCCCTCGAGGCGCTGCCGCACTGCGGCGCGGTGGTGTCGCGGCACGACATGGAACGCCTCGAACGCCTCCTGCGCCGCCTGGCCCGCGAGCTCACCGAGCGGCAGGAGCGCTGCGCCGCGCTCAGCTGCGCCGGGCTCGTCGAGCTGCGCCGGCGGCTGCCCGCCGCGGAACGGCCGCCGCACATCCTGCTCCTCATCGACGGCTGGGACGCCCTCGCACCGGTCCTCGACGAGCACGACCAGGGCCGGCTCCTCGGCGACGTCACCCGGATCGTGCGGGAGGGCGCCGCCGCCGGCATCCACGTCGTCGCCACCTCCGAGCGGGCCCTGCTCGGCGGCCGGCTCGCCGCGCACAACGACCACAAGCTGCTGCTGCGCCAGGCCGACCGCAACGACTACCAGCTCGTCGGCATCCTGCCGAGCAAGGTCCCGGCGACGATCGTGCCCGGCCGCGGCTGGCACGTGCTGTCCCGCACCGAGACGCAGGTCGCGCTCCTGGACCCGGACCACAGCGGCCAGGCCCAGGCCGCCGCGCTGCGCAGGATCGGGGCCGCGGCCGGCACCCCCGGGCAGGACAGGCCGTTCACCGTCGCCGGCCTGCCCACGACCATCGCCTTCACCGACGCCTACGAGCAGGTCCCGGCGCCCCTGCGCCGCCCGATGTGGGGGCTGCTCGGCGTCGGCGGCGACGACGGCACCGCGGTCGGCGTCGACCTCGCCACCACGTCGGCCTTCTACGTCGGCGGCCCGCCCGGCACCGGCCGCAGCAACACCCTGGCCACCCTCGCCGTGTCGCTGCTGGCCGGCGGCACCGGCCTGATCGTGTTCACCCCGCGGGAGTCACCACTGCGCGCCCTCGCCCGGCACGCCCAGGTCCGCCTCTTCACCGACCCCGACCCGGGCAATGACGCCGTGCAGGCGGCGCTGACCGAGCTGCGCGGTCCGGCGGTGGTACTGGTCGACGACGCCGACCTGCTCACCACCCCCGCCGCCGACAAGGTACTCCGGGCCGTCGCCACCTCGGGCCGCGACCACGGCCAGTCCATCGTCTACGCCGGCGCCGCCGACGCCCTCTCGATCGGCCTGGGCGCCTGGCTCACCGCCGCCCGCCGGGCCCGCCGCGGCCTGCTCCTCGCCCCCAGGTCAGTCACCGAGGGCGACGCCATCGGCGCCCGCCTGACCTCCAGCCAGGTCCGCGGCGCCGCCCCGGTCGGCCGCGCGTACACCTCAGGCCCCGCCGGCACGGCGATCGCCGTCCAGGTCCCCCTGACCGTCCTCCGCGACTGAGGAGGTGTCTCGCCGCCGCGAGCCCGCGTCCCGCACCGTAGCAACGGGTCGCTACGGTCGACGACCGGTACTTCCCACGGAGAGGCGCAGACCGCATGAGCGATGGGCATCGAGAGCTGGCCGAACAGCTGAGCCGGGCCGCGCAGACCCGGTCGTGACGTTGCGCGACGTCGGGCTGGAGCCCGACTCGTACGATCTGCTGCGCACCGACACCCGGTTCGCCGACGTGGAGCGGCTCGCGCTGCACCACAACCAGCTCGGCGACAGCGGGACCGCGGCACTGGCGGCCAACCCCGCGTTGACCGCCGTGACGCACCTGGAGCTGGTCGGCAACGCGGTCGGCCACGACGGCATCCGCGCACTCACCAACAGCCCGCTGCGCACCACCGTGACCCGGCTCGACCTCAGCGGCAACCCGGTGACGCCGGAAGGCTTCGATGCACTGGCTGACGCGTCGCTGCCCGCCCTGCGGGAACTGGTACTGCGCAACGTACGCTGCGGCGGGCTGGGCGCACTGTTGCGCGCGGCGGCCCTCGACAGGCTCACCCTGCTCGACCTGTCCGAGAACGACATCGCCGACCACGACCGGGAGTACGCCGACTGGGGCGGCCCGGCGGTCTACACGATCCCGGCCGACGAGGTGTGCGTGGAACTGCGCCTGCGGCTGGGGTACCGCCTGGATCTGTGACGCCGGCGCCTACTCGGCGCAACCGGACGCCTCGGCGAGAACACGCAGCGCGTTGCGGCGCCCCAGGTCGGTGGGTTCGGCGGCGGCCCGCTCCCGCAGGAGGTCCACTGTGGATGGATCGGCGGGCCACCGGCGGACCAGTGCCTCCCACACGCCGACACGCACGGAACAGTCCGGGTCGGCGACGGCCCGCTCGCGCAGCATCGAGCGCACTCGCGGGTCGGCCGTCCAACCGGCGGCGAGGGTCTCCAGGCACGCGCGGCGCACCAGCGGCGACGGATCGTCGAGCGCGCGCTCGCGAACCAGCGCCACCACGCCGGGGCGGTCACGCCACAGGCCGGGACGGTACTCGTACAGCGGCGAATGCGTGGCCGACCCGGCGAGCACGTCGATCGCGCACCGGCGGACCTCCTCGGCCGGGTCCGCGACGGCGCACCGGCGCAGCACCGCTTCGGTGCCGGGCGCGTCGGGCCAGCCGTGGGCCAGCCAGTACGCCGCCTCGTGCCGCACCGCGCCGTGTCCGTCCTCGCGCACCCGCTCGCGCACGTGCGCGCCCGCCCGCGGCTGGCCCGGCCACAGCCGGGCCAGCGAGTTGACCACCTGCCGGCGCACGTTGTGGTCGGGGTCGGCCACGCCGCGCTCCAGCAGCCACGCAACGGTGCCCGGTTCGTCGCGCCAGCCGCTCGCGTACGCGGCGACGGCCTGGCGGCGAACGAAACCATCCGGGTCGTCGACCGCCCGGACCCGCACCAGGGGCCGGACCCGCGGATCAGCGGGACGCAACTGCGCGAGCTGGACGAGCGCGGTTCGCCGTAGCCGCCGCTCATCGGCACCGGTCGCCAGCGCGAACAGCCACTCGACCGTCTCCGGCTCCGCACGACCGCGGTGGGCGATGGTTTCGAGCATCGCGTCCCGGACGTCCCCGTCCGGATCGCCAAGGGCGCACTCGCGCAGCAACTCGCGGACGTCGGGGTCGGCGAGCCAGTCGCGAGCCAGGATGCTCAGCGCCCGGCGGCGATCCCACGGCTCCTCGGCCAGGAACGCCTCCTCGAGCAGGGCATCCCGCCGCGCGTGCGCGGCCTCGTCCGCATCGTCCACGTACATGAGGCTAATGGCCGCGCCACAGCCGCTCCCGGAACAACAACGGTCAGCGCCAGAACCACTTCTGGTTGTCCTGGCCGTTGCACCAGTACAGCTTGACGGGGCTGCCGGTGGTGGTGCGGCGCTCGATGACGTCGGCGCACTTGTCCGCGTTGACGTTGACGAGGTCGTTGGAGGCGTTGAGGCGCCATTGCTGGGCACGGTTGCCGCTGCAGTAGGCGACCTGGACGACGGTGTAGACGTCGGTGCCGGCCCAGGCGGCGTCCATGCAGAGGCTCACGGAGCGGATGGTGCCGTCGGGGAGGGTCTCCCAGTGCTGGGCGGCGGAGCCGTTGCAGGTGGCGATCACCAGGGCGGTGCCGTCCTTGCCCGCGGCGGCGCTGAGGCAGAGCCGGGACTGGACGCCGACGATCGCGCGACCGGGGATCGAGGGCGGCGGGGCGGCGGCCTTGGCGGTGGTCTTCGCCGGGGCAGCCGCGGTCGTGGTGACGCCCGCCTGGGCGCCGGTCGCCGTGCCGCCGGAGCCCGGACCGCCCGCACCCGACCCGCCGGCACCTGACCCGGCGGCACCCGCGCCGGAGCCCGAACCGCCTGAGCCGGCCCCCGGCCCGGCTGAGCCGTTGCCGCCCGAGCCGCCGGGGGGCGTGGGAGAGCTGGAGGCGGCAGGCCCGGCCGTGGGAGCGGGCGGCGTCGCAGAGGTCGAGGTCGCCGCCGCGGGGCGGGGAACAAAGCCCGGGGCGGCGGTGCGGCCGGCGTCAGCCGCGGGACCCGAGGGCAGGATGAACGGCAGGGCCGCCACGGCCAGTACCACACCCGACACCACGAACACGCGGGGCGCCGGGACGAAGCCGCGGCGGGGCACGGTGGGGCGGCGGGTGAAGGCGTCGGCGAACGGGGACATGGCTGCTCCAGTCGGGCTATCGGGCGGGCAGGTCTTCGGGGGCGAGCAGGACGAGGTCGTCGCCGGTGGCGTCGGGGAGCTCGGCGACGCGTTGCGCCTGGCGTTCGGTCATCTCCTGGAAGACCTGGCGGGCCAGGCGGCCGTTGCCGAAGCCCTCACCGCGGGGCAGGGCGGTGAAGTAGTCGCCGAGGCCACCGCGGGCGGCGTCGGTGAGTTCGTACTGGTGGCCGGCGGCCTGGTGTTCGACGATGGCGACCAGCTCGGGGGTGTCGTAGTCGTCGAAGTGCAGGGTGCGGGTGAAGCGTGAGGCCAGGCCCGGGTTCGCGCCGATGAAGCGGTCCATCTCGCCCGGGTAGCCGGCGACAATGACGATGACGTCGTCGCGGTGGTCCTCCATCATCTTGACGAGGGTGGCGATGGCCTCCTGGCCGAAGTCGTTGCCGCCGTAGCGGGGCACGAGCGAGTAGGCCTCGTCGATGAAGAGGACGCCGCCGAGGGCGCTGGTGACGGCGGCGGCGGTCTTCGGGCCGGTGTGACCGACGTATTCGCCGACGAGGGCGCTGCGGTCGACCTCGACGAGGTGGCCGCGGCGCAGCAGGCCGAGGGCCTTGAGCAGCCGGCCGTAGAGGCGGGCGACGGTCGTCTTGCCGGTGCCGGGGTTGCCGGCGAAGACCAGGTGCCGGCTCAGCGGCGGGGCGGGCAGGCCGGCCTCCTCGCGGCGGCGGACGGTCTGCATGAGCTTGACGAGCGTGCCGACGTCGCGTTTGACCCGGTCGAGGCCGACCAGCTCGGCCAGCTCGCCGAGCAGGTCGTCGAGCGACAGCTCGTCCGGGGCGGGGACGGCGGTGACCGCCGGGGACGTGGCCGGCGACGCGACCGCGGTGACGGCGTCGTGGATGCGGCAGTCCTCGAACACCGGGTCGGTGGCGGTGTCGACGTGCAGGCCGGCGAAGCCGGTCGCGGTCACGTCGCACCGGGTGAACTGCCCGCCGGCGCCCTGGGCGACGTAGATGCCGTTCTTCGCGACGCCGTCGACGCGCAGCCCTTCCACCCGCGGGCGGGAGCCGGTCCACGCGACCAGTCCGGAGCCTCCCCCGCCGGTGACGTCGGCGGCGGTGATCAGGACCGGGGCGGCCGTGTCGATCACGATGCCCGCGGCACCCGCGTCGGTGACCCGGCCACCGGTCAGGGTGAGCGCGCCGCCGGCGACGACCTCGAAGCCGACCTCTTTGGGCCGCAGGACGGCGCACTGGCGCAGGTCGGCGGGGGACGAGGAGGCGATCCGCACGCCGGTGGCGACGTCGGAGATCGTGCAGCCGGCCGCGGTGAGGGAGGCGCGGTCGCCGGCGTGCAGGCCGGTCAGGGTGAGGTCGCGCAGGTCGCAGTCGGTGAGCGTGACCCGGGACTGCTCCACGGCGTGCACGCCGTGCTCGGCGCCGTGCCGCACCCGGCAGGCGGTGAGCTGCACGTCGGCGGTGCCGCCGGTGTGCACGGCGCTGAACCCGGCGCTGGTGAGGTGGCAGCCGTCGAGGACGGCGCGGGCGGCGCCGACGGCGAGGAGCGCGTTGGCGGAGGCGTCGCGGACGGTGCAGCCGGCCGCGGTGAGCTCGGCATCGTCGGTGACGACGAGACCGCTGGCGCCCGGCCCGGTGATGCGGCAGTCGGTGAGCCTGACCCGGGCGGCGCCGGACACCTGGACGGCGGCGGCGCCGGGCAGGTCGATGCGGGACTCGTCGGCGACGACGGCCGCGGCGTCCTCGACGAGGAGCCCGTCGCGGCCGGCCCGGTCGATCCGGCAGTCGGTGAGACTGAGCCGGGCGGTGCCGCGGACGCGGATCCCGGATCCGTCGGTGGCGCGGACGAGGAGCCGGACCGCGGCGAACTGGGCGGCGCCGGACAGCACGATCCCGACCCCGGCGACGGTCTCCAGGCGCACGTCGAAGCCCTCGGCCTTGACGTCGCCGGCGAGGTGCAGCGCCGTGCCGGCGGCGCCGTGCACGGCGACGTCGCGCAGGACGACGGCGGCGACGGCGTCGGCCGCGCGGGCCTCGATCCGGCCGCCGTGCACCTCGACGTGGTCCAGGATGACGCCGGCGCCGTCCTGGACCGACACGGCGGGGCGGGACGGGTCGGTCCCGCGCACGACCAGCCCGGTGACGGTGGCGGCCGCGGCGGTGAGGGTCAGGGTGCCGATCTCGACGCTGCCGGTGCCGTGCTCCGGGCGCAGGTGCACGTCGCGGTCGAGGTGGACCGGCTCGGGATAGCGGCCCGGCGCGACCACGACGGTGTCGCCGGGCGCGGCGGCGCGCACGGCCTCGGCGATCGTCCGGTGGGTGCCGCGGCCGCCACGGGCGCCGGAGACGGTCAGGACCCTGGTCATCCGGCGTAGTACCAGGGGTTGTCGTGCATGCGGAACTCCTTGAGGAGCTGCGACGTGACCGTCTTCTCGATGATCTTCCAGGGCAGCTGGAACGCGAACTCGGCGACGCCCTGGCGGTGGAACGCCCGGCCGCCGAGGCCGGAGTTGAAGAGCGTCTTGGCGATGCTGGTGGTGACGGCGCCGGTGACTCCGGCGGCGGCGGACAACAGCCCGTCGTAGACGGCGGCGCCGCCGGTCAGGTAGACGGTGTTGCCGTTGGCGTCGGTGATGCCGAAGACGGCCGCGTTCATGCTGCCGTTGACGAAGCCGGTGAGCCCGGCGACCGGCACGTTGAACGCGAAGTCGTAGGTGCCGCCGCGCCAGCGGGTCGCGGTCTCGTTGCCGGCCCACTCGTTGGACCAGTGCTTGTCGTGGTTGAGCGGCTTGCGGTGCCAGCCCTTGCCGCCGTCGATGTTGGCGAGGCCGGCCTTCCAGTCGCCGGAGCGTTGCATGGCGCCGAACTTGTTGTCGTGCACGAGCGAGCCGACGGCCTGCTTCACGGCCGCGCCGACGGCGGCGTTGGCGAACGCCTTCAGCACGTCCTTGCCGTTGAACTGGGTGCCGGCGATCGCGTCGACGATGCCGTTGACGGCGAGGTTCGCGGCGAACTCGAGCAGGAACTCCTGGGAGAACTCCAGGGCCGCCTTCTGCAGGGCGAGCTTCCAGTACGGCTCGTACAGGGCCTCGGTGTGCGTGCCGAGCCGCAGCTCGCCGCCCCACTCCATGCGGTTGGCCTCGCGGATGCGCCGATTCCAGCCGCGCACCTCGGTGACGCCGCCGCGGTAGTCGAGCTCGCGGCCGACGCGCTCCCAGCCCCCGCCGGCGCCGCGTTCGAAGACGTAGCCGTCGTCGGTGCGGCGGGCGATGGTGAGCCCGGTGTTGTCGTACTCGCGCCACTGCCCGCGCCAGGCGTCGCGCTCCAGGAACCCGGTGCCGAACTGCGCGCGCTCCCGGACGGTGGCGCCCATGTCGAACTCGCGCCACACGCCGGGGGTGCCGACGGTGTACTCGCGGATCCGGCCGATCTCCGCGCCCGCCGGGATCTCCCGGACCACGACCACGGCACCGGCGCCGTCGGTGACCTCGTCGCGGAAGCGGGTCGCGCCGCCGAACCAGTCGGCGACCCAGCCGCCGGCGCCGTTGCCGGCGTTGGTGTCCCACCAGCGGCGCAACGGGTTGGCGCCGGGTGCCGCCGCCACGTTGCCGTACTTGTCGATCTTCCGCCACTGCCATTCGTGCCCGCCGCCGGGCAGGTCGACCCGCCACGAGTCGACGTGGCCGCCACCGTCGAGCATCCGGCGCTCACGGATGAGGACCTGGTGGCCGTCGGCGCCGCGGACCGTGTCGCGGAACGAGTCGTCGTAGGTGGTGTGCGGGCCGTTGAAGCCGCGCCCGTACTCGCGCGTGCCGGTCTGCCCGGCGCCGTCGCGCCACTGCCAGGTGCGGCTGTCGCTGCGCGCGTCGTAGCCGGACCAGCTCCACGCGCCGGCGCGCTCCGGGGCGGCGGCCTCGACCCGGCGGACGCCGCCGGCCGGGTCCGGCCAGTCGTCGCCACGGCCGATGACCACGCCGTGCGGGTCCTTGCGCACCCAGACGCCGGTGCCTTCGTGCGCGGCGCCGCGGCTGGCGAACCCGCCGTCGGCGGCACCGGCGGCGGGCGGGCGGTGGAACTCCTTGACCGAGCCGTCGGCGTACCCGGCGCGGGCGACGAGGTGCTGCTGGCCGCCGAACTCGTACCAGTTGCCCTGCTGCCGCCCCGGGACGAACCGGTCCTCCCAGATCCGGCCGTCGGGGTGCGGGCCGACGTTGACCCGGTGCCCCGACAGGTTGCCGTTGCCCTCGGTCCACGGGATGCGGTTGGCGTCGTGGGCCGCGCCGCCCGGGAGCGGGACGGTGTCGTGGCCGACCTTCAGGGTGTTGCCGTGGTCGAGCTTGGCGGTGGAGCGCACGAACCGGCCGGCGTTGGTGAAGTCGTAGGAGGCGTCGTTCATGCCGACGAACCGGAAGCCCTGCGCCCGCACGTTGCCGTGGACGTCGAGGCGGCGCCACTCGTAGAGCTGGAAGCGGGTGTCGGTGCGCAGGTGCGGGTTGGCGCGGAACACGTCCTCGTCGACGCCGGCGAGGAACCTGCGGGCCCACTGCGGCGGCCGCTGCTCCGACCACCGGCGGGTCTCCAGGCGGTCGCCGCCCGGCAGCGCCTCGAGCTTCCCGGCGTCCTTGCCGTGCGGGGAGTGCGCCTGCCACGTGTCCCGGCGCACGCCACCGGCGCCGAGGTCGAACTGCTGATACACGCCGGCGTTCGCGGGGCCGTGCGCGGTGCCCCACTGGCGCTGCACGACCGGCCCGGGGTTGCCGCCGGCCGGGGGCAGCCGGTCGGTCCAGCCGCCGTCGCGGTCCAGGGTGCGGGGGCCGTGACCGAGCCGGTTGCCGGCGTCGTCGAAGCGGTGCCAGGTCCAGTCGCCGAGGGCGCCGCGCAGCCCCACGACGTCGCCGCCGCCGAGGCCCTGCCGGAACTCGTGCACGAGCCGGCCGCGGTGGTCGA
This sequence comes from Dactylosporangium sp. NPDC051087, assembly GCF_055586325.1. Classification (NCBI taxonomy): domain Bacteria; kingdom Bacillati; phylum Actinomycetota; class Actinomycetes; order Micromonosporales; family Micromonosporaceae; genus Dactylosporangium; species Dactylosporangium sp. NPDC051087. The sequence goes on from NZ_JBVJIJ010000017.1 coordinate 149,198, forward strand.
CGTCCCGCCAGCCGGCGGCGTTGGTGTCGAACCTGCGCACACCGTGGTCGACGACCCGGCCGTCCGGGGTGAGCTCCACCCACTGCGGGCGCTGCGCGGTGCGGCCGAAGTCGCCGTCGATGCGGCGGAACACGTCGAGGCTGGTGCCGCCCGGGATCGGGCGCCGGTCGAAGACCTCGACGCCGGACCGGTTGAGCAGCCGGACCCGCCCCGAGCCGGCGGCGGCCGCGTCGACGGTCCCGGCGTGGAACGCGCCGGCGGGCAGCTGGACGCCGTTGTCGGCGAGGTGCCAGGTCCGGCCGGTGGCGTTGACGACGAACTGCCGGGTGGTGGGTGCCGCGTCGCGCAGCACGTTGAAGGACTGCTCCAGGAGGTTGCCGGCGGCGTCGTACCGGCGGAACTCCCCGGCGTGCAGGCCCAGCTGGTCGGTGACCCGGTGGCCGGCACCGTCGGCGGCGACCTGGAGGCCCTGGATCCGCACGCCGGCGAGATCCTCGACGTGCCCGGCACCGCCGGCGGCCGGGGTGACCACGACCCGGTCGGCCCGGCCGGCGAGGTTGTGCACCGGCGTGCCGGTCACGAGGTGGGTACCGGCGCCGTCGAAGCGCTGGAACGCGTTGCCGCCGAGCGTGTCCGTGATCTGGGTGCCGCCGCCGTGCGCCGTGACCGTGAACCGGGGGTCGGTGACCTCGACGCGAGCGGCCGCGCCGCCGGTCGGCTGGACGTGGAACCGGTCGCCGAGCACGTTGCCGCCCGCGTCCCGCAGCGGCCGGCCGGTCTCGGTGAGCGCGCCGGTGCCGTCGAAGCGCTGGAAGCCGTGGTGCGCGGCGGTGTCCGTCACCTGGAACCCGCCGCCGTGCGCCGCGACCGTGTACCTGGGATCGGTGACCTCGATCCGGCCGCCGGCGCCGTGCGCGTCCGTCACCCAGAACCGGTGGTCGAGGACCCCGCCGCCCGTGTCGGTGAGCGGGCGGCCCGTCGCGGTCAGGGTGCCGGCCTGGTCGAACCGCTGGAACGCGTGGTGCGCCGCGGTGTCGGTGACCTGGAACCCCGGCCCGTGCCCCGCGACCGTGAACCTGGCGTCGGTGACCTCGATGCGGGCCGGCGCACCGCCGACCGGCTGGACGTGGAAGCGGTCGCCGAGCACGCCGCCGCCCGCGTCCCGCAGCGGCCGGCCGGTCTCGGTGAGCGCGCCGGTGTGGTCGAAGCGCTGGAAACCATTGTGTGCGGCCGTGTCCGTCACCTGGAACCCGCCGCCGTGCACGGCCGTGGTGAACCTGGGGTCGGCGACCTCGACGGTGTGCCCGCCGGGGCCGTGGGTCACGACGAACTGGCCGCCGACGGGGGCGCCGGTCGCGTCCCGCAGCGGGCGGCCGGTGGCCGTCGCGGTGCCCGTGGCGTCGAAGCGGTGGAAGCCGGCGCCGTCGGCGACCTGGAAGCCGTCGCCGTGCTGCGTGATCGCGTGGCCGCCGGTGCTCTCGATCCGCACGCCGCCCATGGCGTACCCGCCGACCGGCTCCACCACGAACCGGCCCTGCAGGTCGTGCCCGTCGAGCCCGCGCAGGACCGTGCCGACCTCGGTGAGGTCGCCGTCGGCGTCGAAGCGGCGGAACCCGGTGCCGCCGCCGATCTGGTACCCGCCGTCGAACTCCGTCACGGTCAGGTGCGGCACCACGGCGCCGTCGTCGTCGATCAGCCGCAGCTGCACCGCACCGGCCGCGTCGACGTGCTCGTCGACCCGCAGCCCGAGCCCGCCACCGTCGGCGCCGCGGAGCACGACGTGCCCGTCGATCGGCGCGCCGGCCCACAGGTCGTCGACGATCCGCGAGAGGTTGCCGCCGCCACCGAGCAGCCGCGGCCGGTCCCGCAGCGAGCTGGCGGTGAGCTCGGAGATCCGGGCGTCCATCGCGGCCGGGTTGACGCCGAGGCCGCGCAGCTCGGTCTCCAGGCGTTCGACGCGCATGAGGGCGGCCTGGTGGGCGTTGCCGGCGTGCACGTGGGCGATGCCCGGGCCGCTGGACGACTGCCCGGGCCGGGCCTGGATGTCGTTCCAGAGTGCCTCGACGCGACCGAGTTCGTTGCGGGCTCCCGTGTACTGGCCCCAGGTCTCCAGGCGTTGCCGGCGCAGCGGATCGTCCATGGCGCCGAACAGCCCGGCGATGCGGTTGCTGTCCCGCTGCCAGGCGGCGTCCAGCTGCGCGCCGGTCGGGCGGGCGTTCGACACCGGCGGGGCCGGGGTGGCGCCGGCGTCCCGGACCGCGGCGCCGCCGGTGTGCGGCGCGCCCCGGCCGATCTGCGTCTGCAGCAGGCCGAGCGCGAGGGTGACGGTGACCGGGTCGACGCCGGCGTCCGCCGCGCCGCCGCCGGGTGGGGTGGCCGGCCCGGGGTCGATGTCGCTGCCGGCCCGTCCGCCCGGACCCAGGTCGACGCCGGTGCCGGCCCGTCCACCCGGACCTGGGTCGATGCCGGTGCCGGCCCGTCCGCCCGGGCCCGGGTCGACGCCGGTGCCGGTGCGGACCGTGTTGTCCACGCCGTTCAGGGCTCGGACGTCGACGGCGAGCTGGGCGACCGGGGGCGGGGGCTGCACACCGGCGAGGTGGGCGGGGCTGCCCGACGCGCCGGTGGGCACGTGGACCGCGGGAGTGCCGGCGGTGTGCGGGCCGTGGACCGCCGGGGCACCGGGGTCGCGCGGGGGCGGGCCGTGCAGGGCGGACGGATCGGCCCTGTGCGGCACCGGGGTGTGCGGGACGACCAGCTCACCGTTGTGCGGCGCCGCGTGCAGCGCGCCGTTCACGTCCGCCGGGGCGCCGGCGACATGGGTCGGGGCGCCGTTCGACCCGGGCGGGCCGCCGGCGAAGTGCGCCGGGGCGCCGATCGAGCCGGGCGGAGCGCCTTCGAGATGGGCCGGAGTCGCGGACAGGCCCGGGACACCGTTCGAACTGGGCGGGCCGCCGGCGAGGTGGGTCGGGACCGTGGCGCCGTTCGGGCCGGGCGGGGCGCCGGCGAGGTGGGCCGGGGTCGTGGCCGGGGCGCCGGGATGGGCGGAGACGCCGTCGAGGCGGGTGACGACGAACTGCGACACCGGCGGGGTGTCGAGGCCCCGGCTCACGGCGCCGAGGTCCTGCGACACGTGCTGGGCGCCGATCGCGAGGCCCGTGTGGTCGCCGATGCGGGCGCCGGCCCCGTTGACCGCGCCACCCGGGGTGCCGATCAGCGTGTGCGCGGTGGGCGCCGCACCCGGGTGCTGGGCGAGCAGGTCCATCGCCCCCGCGTGCGCCGAGGGCGGCGGGCCGAGGTGCAGGCCGTTGTGCACCGACGGGACCGGGGTGGCGTGCGTGAGGGTGCCCGGCGTGATCGCGTCCCCGAGCGCGACCGGCGCGGGACCGCTGTGCGTGAACCCGCCCGGCGCCGGTACGCCGTTCGCGATGACCGCCGGTGGGGGCGCGGCATTTGCCGGTACCGGAGAAACACCGGCATGCGTGAGACCCGCCGGTGGCGGCACGGCCGTCGCGAGGACCGGCGCGGCGCCCGCGTGGGTGAGCCCGGACGGCGGCGGGACGGCGTTGGCGAGGACGCTCGACGGCGGGACGGCGTTGGCGAGGACGGCGCCCGGCGGGGTCAGGTGGACGGCGCCCGCCATGGAGCCGGTCTCACCGAGGTGGACGCCGCCGAGCAGTGCGCTCGGCGGCGGGGCGGTGACCGCGGAGATAGCCGGCAGGTGCAGGTTGCCGCCGACGCCCGCGTGCTGCGCCGGCGACACCGGCTGCAGGTGCACGCCGGCGCTGACGCCCGTGCCGGGGTCGATCGTGTGCAGGGGCGGCATGCCGATGGTCATGCCCTCCAGCCGCACCCGGCTCAGCGTGTCCATCGGCGACAGCATGATGGCGTCGATGCTGCGGACCGCGTCGCCGCTGAAGTGGAAGCCGTCGCCGATCGTGCTGTGCAGCTGCATCGCCGGCGGGGTCGGGGTGATCCTGCCGATGCCCTCGAACGACCCGACGTTGACGGTCTCGATGCGGGGCGGGACGGTGAGGTTGCCGGTGCGCACGTCGTTGAGATCCAGGTGTACGCCGCCGCCCCCGCTCTCCGGGAGGAAGACGTGCGGTCGGGGCAGGCCGTACAGGTGATGCCCCATGACGCCGCGGTCGAAGACGGCGAGCTTCGTCGCCTTCCACACGCCGAGGTGCAGCTCGTCGGCCTCGGCGGGCAGGAAGAGCCGCAGCCAGCGGTTGCCGCCGAACTCGGTCTTCAGGAACGTCCAGGTGCTGGCGCCGAACTTGGCGACCATCGAGGGCACGCCCGTGGCGAAGGCCTGGATCCCGCGGACGCCGTTGACGATGAAGAGCCCCGTCTTCGACAGCGCGATGCCGGTGAGGGCGGGCAGGTCGGTGATGCCGGTCCGCAGCCACAGGGCGCCGTTGCGGATCCAGGTGCCGGCGACGGTCGCGATGTCGTGCAGTCCTGGGAAGATCACGAAGGGGTGGCTGATGATGCCGCGGAACGCGTTGCCGAAGAACTTGAACACCGCGAACGCGCCGGCCTTCAGCCCGTTCCAGGCGAACTTCGCGCCGGCGGCGATGATCTGGAAGATCGGCACGGCCCGGGTGGTCGGGGCGAGAATGCCCAGGGCGGAGAGGAAGAACTCCAGCGCGGTGGCGTTGCCGTGGGCGAAGTCGACCGCGGTCTTGATGAACAGGGCCAGGTTGACGCCGATGGCCACGAGCGCGATCGGGCCGCCGAAGACCAGCGCCGGCAGGATCAGGGCGATCGCGATCCACTTGAAGATCTCCCAGAACTCCTCGCAGCCGGAGACGGGCTGCTTGATGTTCTGGTACGCCTCGACGATCCGGTTCGACGCGGTGTCGGCCGCGGCGCTCTGCTGCTCCCCCGCGGTGCGGGCGGTGTCGGTGAGCGCCGGCCGGCCGGGGTCGTCCTCGGTCATCCCGCGGGCCTGGTTGAGGGCCTGGTCGGCGCGCCACTGCTCGTCGCGCATCACCGCCACGTAGGTGGTGAGCGCCGCCGCCGACCACTCGAACGCCTCGGCGAGGCTCTGCACGAAGCCGCGCAGCCGGCCACTGATCTTCTCCCGCAGCGCCTCGGCGGTCTTGCCGGCGAACGCCTCCGGGCCGGCGGTGTCCAGGACGGCGGCGAGCGCGGTGTCGACCTCGCGGGCGACGGTGCCGAGGCTGCGCAGCGAGGCGATGACCTCGTCGATCCGGGCGGGGTCGCCGGGGGTCGGGTCGCCGCCGAGGCCGACCTTGTCCCAGTCGGTCGGTCGTGGCACGCGGACACCCCCTCGCTCCGGATCTGCATGACCACGTGTGAACCCGCCGGACGGTTCACACGTGGTCGAGGCGGGACCACGAGAGGAGGCCGCGTTGCCCGACTTCGCCATCGACTACGGGCTGTTGCACGAGGCCAAGAAGGACCTGCACGATCTCGCCGACCGGATCGGGCCGAAACTCGGCGACACGGTGTTCTCGCAGGTCGGCAGTATCGAGTACGAGGACTCGGACGCGGTGTTCGGCAACGACGGACTGGCTGGGTCGTTTCGCAGCCTGTACCGGATGGCCCAGCACCCGATGAGCAAGGCCGAGGACGACCTGCGGGAGCTCGGTGACATCTTCGGCGCGGTCGCCGACGGGTACTTCGACGTCGACGCCCAGATCGCCAACGGGATGGGCATGATGGGCGCCAGCCTGGACCTGGACCGCTGGAAGGACTCCAAGGACGCCTGGGACTACCTGCAGGCGCACCGCGGTGACTGCGTGCCCGGCCCGGACGGGTCGATGCCGGGCTTCTGCTCCGCGACCGACCCGGGTCCGCCGCCGACCGACTCGACGATCACGACCGAGACGGGATCGGTGCACACCCACCTGACGCTCGACGAGAACTACAACGTGATCAAGGAGGAGACCACGGTCGTCAACGGCGACCAGCGGTACACCTCGACCACCACGTATTCGGCGGATCGCACGTCGTACACGACGGACACCACCTACAGCGACGGCAGCACGACCCACTCGGTGACGACGACGGGCGAGCACGGCTCCTCGGTGACCGACACCACGGCGGGCGACGGCTCGACCACGCACACCGTCATCGCCCTGAACGAGGGCGGCGGCGGCACGATGACCGTGACCGAGAGCAACGGCACGGTGACCAAGTACACGCGCGGCGATCAGTACGCGCGATGGGACGAGGTCGAGAAGACCACGCCCGAGGACGAGACCGACTACTCCAGCTACCCGATCGGCGTCTGACCGAAGGAGCCCGCCATGCCCAACATCTCACTCGACTACGACAAGATCGAGGCCACCTCGACCCGCCTCGACGGCGCCGTCCGCGACATCCTCCCGATGCTCGAGTCCCTGCGCAGCGACGTGTCCAACCTGCTCGAGGACGGCCTCGTCTTCCAGCAGTCCAGCCCCGCGATGAAGGAGTCCTACGACAAGTTCAACACCAGCCTTCTCGCCGCGATGAAGGGCATCAACGACTTCGCGAAGCAGTTCCGCGACATCCGCACCTCGATGGAGGAGATGGACGTCGACATGGCCGGCAAGATCCGCTCCGCCGGCTCCTGACCCACCCGGCCGCTGCTGGTCCGTTCCCGGGACGGACCAGCAGGGGCAGAGATCAGCCACGCAGGACCCGCCGGGCGACGTCAGCTCCATCGTCGGGTCGCCCGCCTGAGCGGCGGACGAGTCACGCCCGACTAATCCAGGTCGGCCGGGTTGTCCAGCGCCGCCAGGAAGTCGTCCACCAGGTCGGCGGTGTCCTCGATGCCGGTGGAGACGCGGACCAGCCCGTCCCCGATCCCGGTGGCGTCCAGCTGTCCGGCGTCCACGATCCCCGCCCACATCGACCGGGGGTGCACCACCAGGGTGCTGACGCTGCCTAGGCTGGCCGCGCGCTTGGCCAGCCGCAGCCCGGCCAGCAGCGCGGCGACCCCCGCCCGACCCGCCTTCAGGTCGACGCTGAGCACCCCGCCGAAGCCGGTCATCTGCCGTCGGGCCAGCGCCTGCTGGGGATGCGACGGCAGCCCCGGGTAGCGGACCCTGCTCACCGCCGGGTGCCCCTCCAGGGCCCGGGCCAGGGCGAGGGCGTTGGCGTTGTGCCGCTCCACCCGCAGCGGCAGCGTACGGATGCCGCGCAGCAGCAGCCAGGCGTCCACCGGGCCGAGGGTGCTGCCCGTGACGATCGCCGTCTGCCACACCCGGTCGACCAGCTCGGCGGAGCCGACGACCACTCCCGCCGACACGTCGGAGTGGCCGCCGAGGAACTTGGTGCCGCTGTGCCAGACCAGGTCCGCCCCGGCGCTCATCGGACGCTGGTTCACCGGCGTGGCGAAGGTGTTGTCGACCACCATCAGCGCGCCCGCCGCATGGGCCAGCTCGGCCACGGCCGTCAGGTCGGTCAGCTCCAGCAGCGGGTTGCTCGGCGTCTCCACCAGCACCAGGCGGGTCCGCGGACGCAACGCCCGTTCGAACGCCCCGGTGTCGGTCTGGTCGACCTGGGTGCACGAGACCCCGAAGCGTGCCAGCAGGCCGGTGGCGAGCGAGGTGGTGCCGCCGTACGTGCTGCGCTGCACCACCACGTGGTCCCCGGCGGAGAGCAGGGCCAGCGCGACGGTGCTGATCGCGCCCATCCCGGAGGCGGTGACCAGCCCCGTCTCCGCGCCCTCCAGCTCGGCGACCACGGCGGCCACCTGGGCGTGGTTGGGGTTGCCGTACCGGGTGTAGAAGCTGCTGCCCCTGGTCTCGGTGGCGATCGCGGTGAACCGCTCGTCGGACTCGGCGCTGAAGGTCACGCTCTGCACGATCGGTGGCGCCACCGCCCCGCCCGGGATCAGGTCGTCGTCGCCGTGCACGGCGGTGGTGCCGAAGCCGTCAGGCATCGCGGGCGACCCTGTCCAGCAGCGCGGCGTAGCTTCCCAGCGTCACGAACTCGGGCAGCGTGAGGTCGCTGCCGTGGCGCTGCCGCAGCACGGTGACCAGCCGCAGCGCGCGCAGCGAGTCGCCGCCGGCGGTCACGAAGTCGGTGGCCGGGTCGCGCGGCGCGGCCCCGAGCACCTCCTGCCAGGCCGCCGCCACCCGGGGCGCCCACCGGGCCCGCGCGTCGTCGGCGGCCGCCGGTCCGCGGGTGGCCACGGCCGGCAGCGGCGCGGCCGGGTCGGCCGCCAGCAGCCGGCGGAAGCCGTCGGCGAAGGTCTCCACCCGGTCCGCGGTGACGTGCCGGTGGTCGTACTGGACGGTGAGGGCGAGGCGGCCGGTCTCGGCGTCCAGTTCGGCGTCGGCGGCGAGGCTGAACGCCACGTCCACGGTGATGCCCCGGCTGTCGACGATGCGGCTGCCGCCGCCGGCCGGCCCGTTCGGGAAGTGGGTCCAGTTGAAGAAGTGGTCGAAGCGGGGGCCGGCCCCACCGGCGCGGACGATCTCGGCGAGCGGGAAGCGGTGGTGTCCCATCAGCTCCCGCTCGACCCGCCACACCTCGGCGGCCAGCTCGGCCAGGGACCGGGTGCCCAGCTGCACGCTCACCGGCAGGGTGTTGAGGAACAGTCCGAGGGTGGCGTCGCTGCCGTCCCCCTCCGGCCGGCCGCCGACCACCAGGCCGCTGACCACGTCGTCCCGGCCGGAGAGCTCGCCGATCAGCCGCAGGTGGACGGCGAGCAGCCAGGACTTGATCGGCACCCCGGCGGTCCGGGCCGCGTCGGTGACCGTGCCGGTCGTGTGCTCCTGGAGCGGCACCCGCCGGGTGGTGGTGGTCCGTGGGTCGGGCCCGCCGAGCAGCAGCGGCGGCACCGCGCCGGGGCCGTCCAGCCAGAACCGGCGGGTGACCGGGTCGGCGAGGGCGCGCCGCTCGGCCGCCACGTACTCCCGGAACGGCAGGCCGGGGCGGGCCGGGCGGGCCGTGCCGCCCCGCTCCCGGTCGTACGCGGCGAGCAGGTCGGCGAGGAACAGGTGCAGGCTCCAGCCGTCGAGGATGGCGTGGTGCTCGGCGACGATCAGGGTGAACGCGTCGGCGTCCTCGCGGACGGCGTGCAGCCGCAGCAGCGGCGGGCCGGTCCAGTCGAACGGGCGTACCCGCTCCTGCGCCACCAGCTCGTCGACCCGCGCCCGGCGGGCCTGCGGATCGGCGCCGGCCAGGTCCGTCACCGGCACCTCGACCGGCACGTCCGCGTGCACGAGCTGCAACGGCTCGGAGTACGCGCCCAGCGCGAACCCGGTCCGCAGCACCGGGGCGGCGGCCACCAGACCGGCCAGCGCGCGACGCAGCGCCGCGGCGTCCAGCGGCGCGGTGATCCGGTGCGCGGTGACGTTGTGGTACATCGCCGGGTCGCCGGTCAGCTCGCAGTGGTAGAGCATGCCCTGCTGCAGTGCGGTCATCGGGTACGCGTCGGCGAGCCCGGCCGGGAGCAGTGCCCGGTCGGCGGCGGTGACCAGCGCGAAGCGCGCGGCCTGCCCCACCTCGGCGGCCGGGGTGCCATCGACACCCGTGAGGGTGATCTGCCCGTGCGTGACGAGCTCCCGGATCGACTGGTACGTGAAGATGTCGTTGAGCGGGAAGGACAGCCCCCGCTTGTTCGCCGCGACCTGCATCTGGATGCTGCGGATGGAGTCGCCGCCGAGGGTGAAGAAGCTGTCGGTCACGCCGACGGTCGCCGCCCCGAGGACCTCGCGCCACGCCTCGACCAGGATCTCCTCGGCCCGGTTCTCGGGCGTCACCGCCGCGCTGTCGCGGGGCCGGTCGATGCGGGGCGCGGGCAGCGCCGCCCGGTCGAGCTTGCCGTTGCGGGTCAGGGGCAGCTCGTCGAGGAGCACCACCGCGGCCGGGACCAGGTGGGCCGGGAGCCGGTCGGCCAGCCAGCCGGTCAGGCGCTCCTGCAGCGGGCGGGCCGGCGGCTCGGGCGGGACGACCACCGCCGGGCGCGGATCGGCGGCGTACTGCGGGCGCACCGCGTGCAGGGTGTGCCGGTCGGTGCCGGCGAGCAGGTCGTCCTGCCGGGTGACGACGTCGAAGCCGCGCTTCTCGAAGAACGCGATCAGCTCGTCCAGCCGGCCCTCGGTGCCGGTGCCGGCCGCGTCGTGCACCTCCATGGCGACCTGGGCGACCAGCGGCCAGTGCCGGTCCTCCAGCCCGGCGAGCACGTCCGCCTCGGCGCGCTGCACGTCGATCTTCAGCAGGTCGATCCGCTCCAGGGCGAGCTCGTCGAGGACGGCCGACAGCGGCCTGACCGGCACGGTGAGCTCCCGGCCGGCGAAGCGTTCCGCGAGCAGTTCGTCGACCCGGTCGAGCAGGACGTCCCGCTCGTCCGCACCGGCGTCCCGTTCGTTGGCGAGGTACCGCTTGATCACCGCCACCTCGGCGTCCGGGTCGGCGTACACTGCGTGGCCGGACATCATCGAGTAGCCCGGGTAGTAGGTGAAGGACACCTCGCCCGGCGTCCGGGACAGCCCGTACCCGTGCACCGTGGCCGGTGCGCCGAACTCGGCGACGTTGCGTCGCAGCACGTCGACCACCGACGGCACCGGCTCGAACGCGTGGATGGTCGCGTCCGGGCAGACGCTGTGGACGAAGAGCGAGAACATGCCGATGTTCGCGCCCACGTCGAGCACGGTCGCCCCGGGCAGCAGCACGATGCCGTCGCGCAGGTAGACCTGCTGGACGAAGATCTCGTCGTAGAGGTAGCGGGTCTCGTGCGGGTTGATCCCGGCGATCCGTTCCAGGTCGACGGCCGCAGCCCGGCTCCCCGGCCGGACGTAGGCGACGAGCCGGTCGGCGTGCCCGTCGTCGTCGCGGGCCACCACGGCGGCGTCGGCGACCTCCGGGTGCTCGCGCAGGACCGCGGCGACCTCGCCGGGCTCCACCCGGAAGCCGTGGATCTTCACCTGGTCGTCCAGGCGGCCCAGGTACCGCAGCCGGAGGTCGGCGTCGAAGCGGACCCGGTCGCCGGTGCGGTACACCAGTTCGGTGCGGCCGGACGGCAGGGCCACCGGCACGAACCGCCGCGCGGTGGTCTCCGGGTCGCCCAGGTACCCGTCGGCGAGCTGCGGCCCGCTGACGCAGAGTTCCCCGGCCACGCCCGGCGGCACCGGCAGCAGCCGCTCGTCGAGCACCCAGACCGCGACGCCGGGCAGCGGCCGGCCGATGGTCGGGGCGTCCCCGGTGCGCACCCGCGCCGCGCTGGTGTCCACCGTGCATTCGGTCGGGCCGTACAGGTTGACCGCGCGGACGCCGGGCAGCGCCGCCACCGTCTCCCAGAGGTCCGGCGGGATGGCCTCCCCGCCGAGCAGCAGCAGGCCGGGCAGCCGGGTGTCGCCCGCGCCGGCGAGCAGGATGCGCAGGTGGGACGGAGTCAGGTCGAGCACGTCGACGTCGTGGTCGGCCAGCGCGGCGGCCAGCGCCGCCCCGTCCCGGCGGATCTGTTCGGGCACGAGGTAGAGGCTGCGGCCGTGGCCGAGCTGCACGAGCTGCTTCACCGAGGCGTCGAAGGTGAGGGGCGCGTTCACCGCCACCCGCAGCCCCGGGCGGCTGTCCGCGTACACGGTCCGCTCCAGGGCGTCGGCCAGGTGCGCGGCGGCGCGGTGCGACACCTGCACCGGGCGGGGCGTGCCGGTGGAGCCGGAGGTGAAGATCACGTATGCCGGGTCGGCCGGGGCCGGCACCGCGGCGGACGGCCGGTCACCGGCCGCGACCAGCTCGTCGACCGTCACGACGGTCACTGTTGAGGGCCCGCCGGCGCCGACGACGACCTCCGCGCCGACCGCGCGGATCTGGGCGGCGAGGCGTTGCGCCGGGGCGTCCGGGTCCAGCGGGACGAACACCGCCCCGGCCCGCAGCACGCCGAGGAACGCCACGACGGTGTCCCGGGACCGGGTGGCCAGCACCCCGACCGGTACGCCGGCCAGTCCCCGCGCGGCCAGCGCGCCGGCCAAGCGCCCGGCCCGTTCGCGCAGCTCACCGACGGTGTGTTCGCCGTCCGCGGCGACCACCGCCACGGCGTCCTGGTCGGTGCCGGCGAGGCCCGCGTCGAGCAGGTCGACGAGGGTCCGCACCGGCGCGTCGGACGTGGTCCCGGCCGCGCCGGCCAGCCAGCGGGCCTCCCCGTCGCCGAGCACGACCGGCGGGACGCCCTCGGTGAGCGCGGCGGGCAGGGTCCGCAGGATCGTCAGCAGCGTGTCGAGCAGCCACTGCCCGCCGAGCACCCGCAGGGTGACCTGCTCGCCGTCGGTCAGCGCGGTGAGCTGCGGGCCGGCGGCCGGCGGCGGGGCGGCGACCTCCACCGCGACGCCGTCGAGGCCGGCCACGGTGGCCGGGTCCACGGCGGGCAGCACCGCGAAGCCGGCGACGGCCCCGGATTGCTCGCTCACCGGTTCGACCAGGTGGAACGTGTCGTCGGCGGCGACCTCGGCGGCGCGGACGAGGGTCAGCAGGTCGGCGGGGGCGGCGGGCAGCGGCAGGGCCAGCCGGAGCGGGCCGTAGCCGCCCAGCGGGCCGACCACCTCGGCGGTGCCGGCGGCCTGGCGGCCGTCGCTCCACCGGGCCAGCACCAGGTCCGCCTCGTCGGCCCCGTCCGGTGCCTCGGCCCGGCGGGAGACCGCGAGGGCCCAGGCGGCCAGGAGCACGGTGGCCGGCTCGACACCCGCGGGCCGGGCGGCGGCGGCCAGGGCGGCGGCGGGCACGGACGCGGTGACCACCGCGCTCGGGTCGTCCCCGTGCGGGGTGACCAGCCGCGCGGCCGGGGCGGTGGGCGCGGGGGCCGGGGCCTTCTCCCGCTCCTCGAGCTGCCACTCGGCGACGTCGAGGAACTGCAGCGCCTCGGGGTCGTCCGGCAGCGCCTCGCCGGCGTAGGCCCGGGCCAGGTCCGCGAGGACCAGGCGCAGGCCGGCCGGGTCGGCGATCAACGGGATGGCGGCCAGTTCCAGGGCGTCGTCGGTGAGGGTGACGGACAGGTCGCCCTGCGCGCCGACCACCACGGCGCGGCTGTCGTCCACGTCCTGCAACGGCACCCGCAGGCCGGGGTGGTGCACCAGGGTCAGCCGCAGTGCCTCGTGCCGGGCCACCACCGTGTCGACGGCGGCCTGCAACCGCGCCCGGTCCAGCGGCCGGCGCAGCCGGATCCGGGCCCGGACCAGGTCCTGCTTCCCCGACCAGGCCAGCCGCTGGATCGGCGACAGACGGTACCCGTTCACAGCACACTCCGGTTGACGTAGAGGTCGGACATGGCGACGAGGATCTGCCGGTCGCCGCTGAAGGGTTCCCGCCCGTGTGTGGCCAGGAAGTTGTCCACGACCAGCACGTCGCCGCGCTGCCAGGGCACCGAGACGGCGTGCTGCCGGTACAGCTCGCGGATGCCGGTGACCACCTCGTCGGGGATCGGCTCGCCGTCGCCGTAGTACGCGTTGCGGGGCAGCCCTTCCGGGCCGTACTCGCGCAGCAGTGCGCCGGACACCTCCGCCGGCATGTTGGACACGTGGAACAGGTGGGCGTGGTTGAACCAGACCGTCTCCCCGGTCCGCGGGTGGGTGGCGACCGCCTGCCGCCGGGCCCGGGTGCGCAGCCCGTCCCCGTCCAGCCAGGTGAACTCGGTCGCCGAGGCGGCGCAGTACGCCTCCACCTCCGCCCGGCCGGTGGTCTGGAACGCTTCCTGCCAGGGCAGGTCCAGGTGCGGACCGTAGTTGCGCACGTAGCTGACGCCGGAGCGCAGGAACCGCTCCCGCACGTCGGCGGGGATCAGCGGCGTGATGACCCGCTCGCTGGCCAGCGGGGTGGCCCCGCCGCTGCCGGTGGCCGGCTGCGCGCACCAGAAGTAGAGGTAGGTGGGCCAGTTGTGCGAGTAGGACATCTCGTGGTGCAGCGGGATCCAGTGCTCGGCGTTGAACTCGGTGGAGGTGAACACCCGGTCGGCGACCTCGTGGCGGGGCGCGGCCCGCTCCAGGTAGCCGAGCAGGTCCGGGCTGACCGCCCGGGCGGCCTTGCTGAAGTCGTCGGCGGTGCCCACCTCGAAGCCGCGGAAGAGCACCGCGCCGTAGCGGTCCAGCTCCTGCCGCAGTTCCTCGCCCCGGTCGGCGAGCCATCCGGCCAGGTCGAGGTCGGCGACGGTGGCCTCCATGAGCAGCACGAACACGTCGTCCACGAGCACCCGCCGGGACACCGGCGGGGTGACCGTGCCGGTTGCGGGGGGGGGGGGGGGGGGGGGGGGGGGGGAGGGGGAGGGGAGGGGGGGGGGGGGGGGGGGGGGGGGGGGGGGGGGGGGGGGGGGGGGGGGGTA
>NZ_JBVJIJ010000017.1:163477-298486 GCF_055586325.1 Dactylosporangium sp. NPDC051087
TCTTCCACGCCCCCCCTGTCCGTGTCGTTGGCCTCGCTCCCCCCCCCCCCCCCCCCCCCCCCCGGAGCGCCTCGGTCAGCTCGGGCGCGGTGACCGGGTCGGCCATCGCGGTGAGGATCCGGCGGGGCGGGGTGAACGGCTCCCGGGCGTGCGCGGCGAGCATGTTCTCCACCAGCAGCACGTCGCCGCGCTGCCAGTCGAAGGATCGGGTCTCGGCGGTGTACGCCGCCCGCAGCTCGGCCAGCACCTCGTCGGGGATGGGCGTGCCGTCCCCGTACGCGGTCTGGTAGGGCAGGTCCTCCTCGTCGAGGGCGGCCCGCAGGCCGGCGCTGACGTCGTCGGGCAGGGAGGTGATGTGGAAGAACAAGGCGTGGTTGAACCAGGTCGGCTCCCCGGTGACCGGGTGGCGGCGCACCGCCGGGCGGACCTGCCGGGTGCGCAGCTGCCGGTCGCTGACCCATTCCACGTCGATCAGCGCCCGGGCGCAGTACGCCTCGACGTCCTCGCGTCGTTCGGTCTGGAACGCGGTCTGCCAGGAGAGGCTGATGCCGGGCAGGTAGTTGCGCCGGTAGAGCACCCCGCGCCGCTCGAACTCGGCGACGGTTTCCGGGCGGAGCCGGGCGAGCACCCGGCGGCTGTCGGCCAGCGGGGTGCGCCCGCCGGCGGCCGGCGCCACCTCGCAGTGGAACACGATGCGCAGCGGCCAGTTCACCGTGTACGACTGCTCGTTGTGCAGCACGATCGGTTGGTCGGCGGGGTGCTCGGTGGAGGTGTACACCCCCTCGGTGACCTTGCTGCGCGGTGAGGAGCGTTCGCCGTAGGAGAGCACGTCGTCGGAGAGGGCGGCCATCACGGTGCGGAAGTCGGCGGCGCCGGCCACCGCGAAGCCGCGGAACAGCACGGCTCCGGCGCGGCGGGCCAGCTCGTCGACCTCGTCGCGGTGACCGTCCAGCCAGGCGGCCAGGTCGACGTCGGGCACGTCGGCCCGCACCAGCGCCGGCAGCGGGCCGCCGGGCCAGTCGGGGCGCACGTCCACCAGGTTCCGCTCGCGGCCGCGCCGGGGGATGGCCCGCGCGACCCGGGTCTGCTCACTCATGTTTCGCTCCAAAGGTGTCGGCGAAGTCGGCCAGACTGCGCCGGGGGTCGGCGGCGGCGGTACGCAGCAGCGCGGTGAAGCGGCGGTGCCACGCGACCACCCCGTCGTGGTCGAACAGGTCGGTGCGGTAGGTCCAGAGCGCCTCCAGCCCGTCCCGCCGCTCGTCGAGCCAGAGGGTCAGGTCGAGCCGGGCGGTGTCCGGGGTCAGTTCCACGCCGGTGAACGTCCCGGCCGCGCCGCGGTGCCGGGCGGGCGGGGCGTTCTGCACGCCGAAGGCGACCTGCACCAGCGGGTTGCGGTGCGGCCGGCGGGTGGGCCGCAGCCGCTCCACCAGCCGGTCGAAGGGGACGTCCTGGTGGGCCGCAGCGAACAGGGTGACCCGGCGGGCGTCGTCGAGCAGGTCGGCGAAGCGGCGGCCG
Organism: Dactylosporangium sp. NPDC051087; assembly: GCF_055586325.1. Taxonomy (NCBI): domain Bacteria; kingdom Bacillati; phylum Actinomycetota; class Actinomycetes; order Micromonosporales; family Micromonosporaceae; genus Dactylosporangium; species Dactylosporangium sp. NPDC051087. Next base: position 164,993 of record NZ_JBVJIJ010000017.1, read on the forward strand.
GGTGCGGGACGCAGCCGCAGCGGCAGCGTGTTGACGTAGCAGCCGACGCTCTGCTCGGCGGCGACGCTGGTACGGCCGGCGAAGGCGACGCCGATCAGCAGGTCGTGCCGGCCGGTGGCGGTGCCGAGCAGGGTGGCGAAGGCGGCCAGCCCGACCATGTGCAGGCTGACCCGCTCGGCCCGGGCCAGGTCCCGCACGGCGGCGGCGGTGCCGGCGTCCACCCGGGTGCGCAGCGCGGCGCCGGACGGGGCGCCCTGGCCCGGACGCGTGACGCGCGGCGGTGGCTGACCCGGCCGGGGCGGGGCCGGTGGCAGGTCGAGCAGGTCGGGGGCGCCACGCAGCTCGTCCAGCACGTCGGCCACCGCCTGCCGCCCCGCCGGCCCGGCGAGCCAGTCGCGCTGGGCCAGGGCGAGCGTCGCCGGGCCGACCACCGGGGGTTCGGGCGCCGCCGAGCTGTCCGCCCCGATGTCCGCCTCGGTGTCGTACGCGCGGGCCAGGTCCCGCACGATGACGCCGAACGACCAGTCGTCGCAGACGATGTGGTGCACGACCAGCAGCAGCGCCACCGCGCGGCCGGCGTCGTCCGGCACCAGACGGGTGCGCAGCAGCGGGCCGGTGGCCAGGTCCATGGGTGCCCGGGTGGCCTCGGCGGCGAGCCGGGTGAGCCGCGCGTCGAGCGGTGTGCCCGCCCCGGGCGGCGCGACGACCGGCGCCGCGCCGGCGGAGGGGTGGACGTGCTGCACCGGCCCGTCCGGGCCGGAGGGGAACACCGTGCGCAGGGCCGGATGCCGGTCCAGGACCCGGCGCAGCGCCCGTCCCAGCCGTTCCGGGTCCAGCGGCGTGGCGAACCGGATCGCGAAGGCCAGCAGGTAGGAGGTGTCGTCCGGGTCGAGCTGGTGCAGGAACCAGAGCCGGGTCTGCGGGGCGGACAGCGGGGCGGGACCGGCCGGCGCCGGGACGGACGGCTCCCCGGCCGGCGCCGGGACGGCGGTCAGCCCGTCGAGGTGGGCGGCCAACGCGGCGACGGTCGGGTGGGCGAAGAGGTCGCCCGGCCGGACCGGCCGGCCGGTCGCGGCGGCCAGCCGGGTGGCGCAGCGGACCGCGAGCAGGGAGTCGCCGCCGAGGGCGAGGAAGTCGCTGTCGGCGCCGGTGACCGGAACGTTGAGCACCTCGCGCCAGACCGCCGCCACCGCGCCGGCCGTCCCGTGCGGTGGCTCGCCGTCGGGCCCGGCGTCGGGCCCGGCGGCGTCGCTGAAGGTGGGGCCGGGCAGGGCTGAGCGGTCCACCTTGCCGTTGGGCAGGGTGGGCAGCCGGTCCAGCCAGAGCACGGTCGCGGGGACCAGCGGGGCGGGCAGCACCTCGGCGAGCCGGGCCCGGACGTCGTCGCGCCGTTCGCCGACCAGGTAGCCGACCAGCAGCGGGTCGCCGCTCGGTCCTTCCCGCACGGCGGCGCTCGCTTCGCGGACCCCGGGCAGTGCGGCGAGGCGGGCGGAGACCTCACCCAGCTCGATCCGGTGGCCCCGCAGCTTCACCTGGTCGTCGAGCCGGCCCAGGTATGCCAGCTGCCCGTCCGGCCGCAGCCGGACCCGGTCGCCGGTGCGGTACATCCGCTCGGCGGGCCGGAACGGGTCGGGCAGGAACCGGGCCCGGGTCTCCTCCGGCCGGTTGAGATACCCGCGGGCCAGCCCCTCCCCGGCAAGGTACAGCTCGCCCGGGGCGCCCGGCGGGACCGGCTGCCCGTCGGGGTCGAGGACGTAGGACCGGGTCTGCGGCAGCGGGCGGCCGATCGGCGGGTCCCCGCTGTCCGGTGGCACCTCCGCCCAGGTGGAGTAGGTGGTGTCCTCGGACGGGCCGTAGAGGTTGCACAGCCGCCGTACGTGCGGGCGCGACCACACCCGGGCGGCCAGCGCGGCGGTGAGCGGCTCGCCGGCCAGGCAGACCGTGCGCACGCTCTGCGGCAGAGCGTCCGCGGTGAGCAGCTCCCCCATCGCGGAGGGAACGGTGTTGACCAGGGTGACGGGCAGCCGGTCCGCGTCAGGGGCGGCGAGGGCCAGCACGTTGTCGGCGAGCAGCACCCTGCCGCCCCAGCAGAGCGGGGCGAAGATCTCGAAGACGGACAGGTCGAAGCAGACCGAGGTGGCGGCGAGCATGCCGCCCAGTTCGGCGTCGTCGAAGGTCTGCCGGGCCCAGTGCATGAGCACCGACGCCGAGCGGTGTTCGATGGCCACGCCCTTGGGCCGTCCGGTGGAGCCGGAGGTGTAGATGACGTAGGCCAGGTCCGTCGGTGTGGACGGCACCGACGGGTCGGTGCCGTCCCCGGCCGGATCCAGCCGGTCGACCGGGATCGCCGTGCCGGGGAACCGGTCGGCGAGGTCGGAGCGGGTCAGCACCAGCCGTACGCCGGAGTCGGCGGTCATGAAGCCCACCCGGGCCGGCGGGTAGGCCGGGTCCAGCGGGACGTAACAGGCGCCGGCCTTGAGCACGGCGAGCAGGGCGATCACCAGCTCGGGTGTGCGCGGCACGCAGACGCCGACGCGTTCCTCCGCGGTCACCCCGCGCTGGAGCAGCACCCGGGCGAGCCGGTTCGCCGCCTCGTCGAGCTCGCGGTAGGACAGGGTGCGGTCGGCGTGCCGTACCGCCTCCGCGTCGGGGGTCCGGGCGGCCTGCGCGGCGACCATCCGGTGCAGGCAGTCCGCGACAGGCGTCGCACCGGTCGCGCGCCGGTCGGTGGTCCGGCGGGTGGGTCCGGTGGGCCGGGTGGGTGCGCTCATCGGCGTGAGCCTCCGCTCCTGTGCAGCGCGAGCTGGCGGTCGGCCGCTTCCTGCAGGCGTTCCTTGTCGGCCAGGACGATCGTGCCGGGGTCGTTGTCGGGGAGTTCGTCCTCGACGTCGCGGATCGGCCGGTAGGCGATGCCGGCGGCGGCGAGGCCGAGGGAGCAGAGCCCGGCGACGATCGCCGCGAGGGCCATGCCGCGGCCCGGTCCGGTGCCGATGACCGAGGCGAGCACACCGCCGGAGGACACCATCGGGGCGAAGACGTGCTCGGCGAGCGGGCCGCCGCTGAGGAATCCGGCCGGCACCATCAGCCAGGACAGCATCTGGCTCATGGCCAGGACCCGTCCCTGCAGCTCGAGACCCACCTTGGCCTGCACGATGGCCAGCCAGTGCGTGTTCACCAGGGCCGTGGCCAGGCCCATGCCGAACAGGCCGAGGGTCGGGAACAGCGGGCTCGGTCGCAGGCCGACGGTGAGCAGCGACGCGCCGAGAAGCACGACGCCGACCAGGATGCCGGTGGTACGCCGGGGCGTGCCGCCCCACACGCCCATGAGGACAGCGCCGACGAGCATGCCGACCCCGCTCGCGGCGAGCACCCTGCCGAGCGCCGCCGGATCGCCGAACGAGAGGGTCAGCGGGGTGACGAGGACCTCGACCATGGCGAAGAAGTAGTTCAGCGACGCGGTCAGCACGACCAACGCCACCAGGCCGTGCCGGCGGGTGATGAACCGCCAGCCGCCCAGTACCTCCCGCAGGAACGGCTCCTCGCGCTTGACGAACAGGGTGTCCGGGAAGCGGACCGACAGGGCGACGGTGACCGCGCAGGCGAAGGTGAGCAGGTCGATGACGACGATCCCGCGCAGCCCGACCGCGATCACCAGAGCCCCGCCGACCAGCGGCGCCAGCACGGTGCTCGTCGCCGTGGCGAGGGAGACGATGCCGTTGGCGCGCCCGTAGTACCGCTTCGGTACCAGCTGGGTGACGGCCGCCAGGTATGCGGGTTGCTGGAAGGCGGTCGCCACCGCGGTGACGGTGATGGCGGTGAACACGTGCCAGAGCTGGAGCTGACCCAACCACAGGAGCAGGGCGAGGCTCACGGTGCCGGCGGCCGCCAGGGAGTCCGCGAGGATCATGATCAGCCGCCGGTTCCACCGGTCCGCCAGCGCACCCGCGAACGGGGAGAGGACCACGGCGGGCAGCAGCGCCAGGACGGTGGCCGTGGCGAACAGCGAGACCGACCGGGTCTCCTGGTACACCCACAGGCTCATGCCGAAGCCGGTCAGTCCGCTGCCGATGAGCGAGACGAGCTGACCGATCGCGATCAGGTAGAACACGGTCAGGCTGGGCATCGCGCGGCGCGCGGCCGGCCGCTGAACGGCCGGCCGGGACTGAACGGCCGGCTCCTGCCGCGCCACGGACACCGTCGTCGGCCCGGTCGGCTCGGCCGGCTCGGCCGGTGCGGCGCACCTCGCCAGGATGATGCTCGCCAGCTCGTCGGGCTGGTGCTTGGCGAAGTAGTGGCCGGCACCGTCGATGACCTCCAGCGACACCCGGTCGGAGAAGAACTCCCACTCCAGGTACCGCTCCTGGTACAGCTCCGTGGCGCGGTCACCGCTGCCGACGACGCAGACGAGCGGAGCCGCCAGTTTCCGGGTCAGCCCTTCGGCGTAGACATCGGTGTAGTAGTCCTCGCCCATCGCGGAGTCGGCCAGGACCACACGCATGACGAAGTCCTTCTCGTTCTCGTCGAAGACCTCGGTGAAGAAGCCCATCGCGCGCAGCCCTTCGAGGGTCCGCCGTTTCGACGTCCAGCGCTCCGTCGGGAACCAGCGGCGCAGCCAGGAGAACAGCCGGCCGGGCAGTCTCGGGGCCGGGAAGTGGGCGCCGACGACCACACCGGTGAGCTCGGCGCCGGCCGCCTCGAGCCGCCGGCCCAGCTCCACCGCGATGGCGCCGCCCACGCAGTGCCCGTACACCGCGACCGGGCCGCTGATCCCCTCGACGACCTCGGCCACGCAGCGGTCCACCAGCTCGTCCGTGCCCAGCAGGGGCTCGTCCGGGCGGTTCAGGTCATGACCGGGCCGCTCCAGGGCGAACAGCGACACGCCCGGTGGGAGGGCGTCCGCCAGCGGCTGGAAGGTGATCGCGCTGCCGCCGCCGAACGGCACGCACAGCAGCGTCAGCCGCGTCGGCGTCGCCGGTCGGGAAGGGGTCAGCTCGTGCAGCAGCCGTCCGGCGGAACCCCCGGTCACGTCCAGGTGCTCGGTCAACGACCGGATCGTCGGGTGGCGGAACAGGTCCAGGACGCTGATCGCGGGGTCGTTCCCGGCCAGCGCCTTGATGGCCTTGAAGGAGTCGCCGCCGAGGTCGAAGAAGTCGTCGTCGATGCCGACGCTGTCGTAACCGAGCACCGCCGCCCACCGCTCGGCCAGCGCCTTCCGCAGCGGGGTGTCCGCGGCGGTGGCACCGACGCCCGCGCCGCTGCGGCGGGGCGCGGGCAGGGCCGCCCGGTCGACCTTGCGGTTGGCGCTGAGCGGCATCCGGTCGAGCACCACGAAGGCGGACGGCACCATGTAGTCCGGCAGGTAGGTGCGGGCGAAGGCCCGCCACGGCGCCGGGTCGGCGTCGAAGTCGGCCGTGACGGCCGCCCTCGCCGTCTGGTCCGCGGACGCGTCCCCGCCGGGTTCCGCCGCGGTGGTCAGCGTCAGGTAGGCCACGATCGTCTTCTCGCCGTCGTCCTCGCGGACCACGACGGCGGTGTCGCGCACCGACGGGTGGCGGCGCAGCACCGCCTCGATCTCACCGAGTTCGATGCGGAATCCGCGCACCTTCACCTGGGAGTCGCCGCGGCCGACGAACTCGATGCGGCCGTCGGCCAGGTAACGACCGAGGTCGCCGGTGCGGTACAGCCGGCCGCCGCCGAACGGGTCCGGCACGAACCGTTGCGCGGTGAGCTCCGGGTCGCCGTGGTAGCCCCGGGCCAGTCCCGCACCACCGAGGAACAGCTCGCCCACGACGCCCACGGGGACCGGGGACAGCTGCGGGTCGAGCACGTAGACGCGCATGTTGCCGATCGGGCCGCCGATGGTGAGGTGGGTGAAGCCCGGCTCGACGCGTTCCATCGTGCACCACACAGCGGCCTCGGTCGGGCCGTAGAGGTTCCACAACGTGCCGACCCGCTCGGCCAGCCGCCGGGCGAGCGGCGCGGACACCGCCTCGCCGCCGCACACGGCCGTCAGGCCGGGCAGCCCGGTCCAGCCGGACTCGATCAGCAGCCGCCAGGTGGCCGGGGTGCCCTGGGCCAGGGTGACCCCCTCAGCGGCGAGCAGTTCGGCCAGCCGCGTCGCGTCGTAGGCGACGTCGCGACCGACCATCAGCATCCGGGCGCCGACGACGAGGGGCAGGAAGAGTTCCGGCACGGACATGTCGAAGGCGAAACTGGCCATCGCGAGCATCGTGCCGTCGCTGGTCAGACCCGGCCGTTCGCGCATGGCGGCCAGGAGGTTGACGACGGCGCCGTGCGTCACCCGTACGCCCTTGGGGCGTCCCGTCGACCCGGACGTGTAGATCACGTACGCGAGGTCGTCCGGCCCGGCCAGCGGCTCGAGGTCGGTGTCCGGCTCCGGCAGTGCCTCGCCGCCGTGCACCACCTCGCCGGCGTACCCGGAGAACCGGTCGGCGAGGTCCGCCTCGGTGACCAGGACCGCGGCGCCGCTGTGCTCCAGCACGTACCGCTGCCGGTCGATCGGGTAGTCGGGGTCCACCGGGACGTACGCGCCGCCCGCCTTGAGCACGCCGACGAGCGTGACCGGCAGCTCGTGCGAGCGGTTCAGGCAGACGGCGACGGTGACGTCCGGGCCGACGCCGGCCCGGCGGAGCCGGTGGGCCAGCCGGTTGGTCCGGGCGTTGAACTCGGCGTACGTGAGCGTGGTCGCCCCGAACGTCACGGCGGGCCGGTCGGGGTTCGTCGCGACCTGGTGTGCGATCAGCTCGACGAGGGTCGGCACGCGCGGGGCCGGCGTCGCCGCGTCCTGTCCGGACCAGTCCGGTGCGGTGGCGGTGTCGTTCCAAACGGCGACCCTGGCCAGTTCGGCCGGGGTGAGGACGGCCACGTCCGCCAGCCGGACGCCGGGGTCGGCGACGACGGCGGCGAGCAGCGTCTGCAGGTGTCCCATCATCCGCTCGGCGGTCGCCGCGTCGAACAGGCCGATGTTGTACTCCAGCCGGAACCGGAGCCCGTCGTCCACCTCGTAGGCGTACAGGGCCAGGTCCTGCTGGGCGATGCCCGACTCGACGGCGAACGGGACCATCCGCAGCGCGGTCGTCCCCAGGTCCCGTCCGGGCACGTTCACCATGTTGAACATCACCTGGAACAAGGGGTTCCGGCTGAGGTCACGCGGTACGCCGACGAGGTCCACCAGCCGCTCGAACGGCACCTCCTGGTGGTCGTACGCCCCCAGCGCCGTGCGCCGTACCTGCCCGAGCAGCTCCTCGAAGGTCCAGTCGCCGTCGACGACGGTCCGCATCGGCAGCATGTTGACGAAGAAGCCGACCATCGGTTCGAGCTCGGCGTGGACCCGTCCGGCGACCGGGGTGCCGACGCAGATGTCGGCCTGGCCGGTGTAGCGCCAGAGCAGGGCCTTCAGCGCGGCCAGCACCGTCATGGCCAGGGTGGCGCCCCTGGCCTGGCTGAAGCGGCGCAGGTCGTCCGCCGTCTCGGGAGGCAGGACTCGGGTGACGACCGCGCCGTCGAAGGTCTGCACCGGCGGGCGTGGCCGGTCGGCGGGGACTTCCAGGACGCTCGCCACACCGTCGAGCTGCCGGCGCCAGTACCGCATGTCGTCGCTGTCGGTGTCCGCCAGCCGGCCGCGCTGCCAGCGCGCGTAGTCGCCGTACTGGACGGCCAGGTCGGGCAGCGGCGAGGGGCGGCCGTCGACGACGGCGCCGTAGAGCGCGGACAACTCGCCGGCGATGACGCCGAGGGACCATCCGTCGGAGACGCTGTGGTGCATGGTCAGCGACAGCACGTGCCGGTCGCCGGCGATCCGCAGCAGCACGGCCCGGAACAGCGGCCCGCGGGCCAGGTCGAACGGGCGCCGGACGTCGGCGGCCAGGGCCTGGTGGACCCACTGCGGCACCGCGTCGGCGACCGCCGGCTCCACGATGCTGCGCGCACCCGGCGCCGGGGTGTCCGTCTCCGCACCCACCGGCGCGGACACGGTCGGCAGGTCGACCACGCCCGGCGGCAGCACCTCCTGGACCGGGTCGCCGTCGGGGCCGGGCGTGAAGACGGTGCGCAGTGCCTCGTGCCGCCGGACCAGCTCGGCCAGCGCGCCGCGCAGGGCGTCGACGTCGAGGGCGCCGTCCAGCAGCAGCGTGGTGCCGACGGTGTAGGCGTTCTGGTGGTACGCCTGGTCCAGGAACCACAGCCGGTACTGCCCGGAGGACAGCGGTGCCGGTCCGGCGCCGGGGTCGGCGCGAGGGATGACCGGCAGGGCCGGCACGACGGCGGACTCCACGGCCACGGCGGCTGCGGCGCGGGCGGGTGCGGTGCCGGCCGCGGGCAGCGTCGCCGCGATCTCGGCGACCGTCGGCTGCGCGAAGACCGCCTCGAGCGGCAACGCCACACCGAGCCGGGCACGCAGCCGCACGACGAGCTGGGTGGCGAGCAGCGAATGTCCCCCCAGCTCGAAGAAGTTGTCGAGCGCCCCGATCGGCCGGATGCCGAGCAGCTCGCTCCAGATCTCCGCGACGCGCGCCTGCGCGGGTGTGTCCGGAGCGACGTAGGACGTGCTGAGGGCCGGCCGGTTGCCGGCGTCGACGGGCTCGGGCACGTCCGGGCGGGCCGCGGGCGTTGCGCCGTCCAACGGGGCGGGCGCCGTGTCCGCCGCGATCGTCCGCGGCGCCGCGTCCACCCAGTGCCGGTGCCGCTCGAACGGGTACCCGGGCAGAGCCAGGCGGCGGCCCGGGTCACCGCGGAACCGTGTCCAGTCGACCGGTACGCCGGACAGCCACATCCGGCCGACGGCGTCGAGCATCGTGACGAGGTCGTCGGCGTCCTGGCGTGGATGCCGCATCGCCGCCACCACCTGACCGGGCCGCAGGCCGGCCAGTCGCGCCAGGCCGCCGAGGGCGTGCCCGGGGCCCAGCTCCGCGAGGACGACGTCCTGCTCGGCGAGCAGCGCGGCCGACTCGGCGAACCGCACCGGCTCGCGCATGTGCCGCACCCAGTACCCCGCATCGGTGACCTGGCCGGGGGTGACGACGCCGCCGGTCAGGTTGGCCAGGTAGGGGCGCTCGGGTTCCCGGTAGGTGACGCGGCGGGCGTGTTCGGCGAACTCGTCGAGCACCGGGTCGAGCAGGGCGGAGTGATAGCCGCGGGTGACCCGCAGCGGCCGGCAGTCGACCCCGTCGCCGGTCAGCCGCAGGCGGAGTTCCTCGATCGCCCCCGGTTCGCCGGACAGCACGCACAGTTCCGGGGCGTTGACGGCGGCCAGCGAAACCCGGTCGTCCAGCAGCCGGGCCACCGCCGTCTCGGGCAGGCTGACCGCCAGCATCGCCCCGGCCGGGGTCCGCTGGACCAGCTCACCGCGGGCGCACACCAGGCGCAACGCGTCGGCCAGGGAGAAGACCCCGGCGAGGCACGCGGCGACGTACTCGCCGAGGCTGTGCCCCACCATCAGGTCCGGGGTCACGCCGCGGGCGAGCAGCGTCCGGGCGAGGGCGTACTCGGTGACGAACAGCGCGGGCTGGATCAGCCGGGGCTGCCCGAGCAGCCGCTCTGCCCGCTCGTGTCCGCCGGGCTCGGGGCAGAGCAGGGTACGCAGGTCGAGCCGCAGGTCGTCGCGGAGCAGCTCGGCGCATTCGTCCACCACGGCCCGGTAGGTGGGCTCCGCGCGGTACAGGCCGGCGCCCATCGCCACGTGCTGGGCGCCGTGCCCGGGGAAGGCGAACACCAGCGGCCGCCGGCCGCCGGGGTGGATGCCGGTGAACTGCCGCCGCGGCGCGTCGAGGGCCTCGAGGGCGTCGGCGCGGTCCGCGGCGACGAGGAAACGCCGGTGGGTCATCGACTGGCGCCGGCCCAGGTTGGCCGCCGCGTCCCCGAGGTCCACCCCGGGATGCGCGTCCAGCCAGTCGCGGACCTGGCGGGTCTGGCGCGTCAGCGACTCGGCCGACCGGGCCGACACGGCCAGCACCTGCGGCCCGGCGGCTGCCGCGGCCGGCCGCGCGACTGTCGTGGCCGGCGGCTCCTCCAGCACGACGTGGGCGTTCGTGCCGCCCATGCCGAACGAGCTGACGCCGGCCCGGCGGGGGCCGTCGGAGGGCCACGGCTGGGCGGTGTCGTTGAGGTAGAACGGGCTGCCCTCGAAGTCGATCGCCGGGTTGGGCCGGCCGGCGTTGATCGTCGGGGGCAGCGTTCGGCTGTACAGCGCCATGATCGTCTTGATCAGGCCGGCGACGCCGGCCGCGGCGTCGGTGTGCCCGATGTTGGCCTTCACGGAGCCGAGCGCGCAGAAGCCGCGGTCGCCGGTGCCGCGCCGGAACGCCTCCGTCAGGGCGGTCACCTCGATGGGGTCGCCGAGGGTCGTGCCCGTCCCGTGGGCCTCCACGTAGCTCACCGAACGGGCGTCCACGCCGGCCGCGGCCAGCGCACTGCTGACCACTTCGACCTGGCCGTCGACGCCCGGCGCGGTGTACCCGGTGCGGCGGGCCCCGTCGTTGTTGATGGCGGAACCGCGGATCACGGCGTAGATCGTGTCGCCGTCCGCCACGGCGTCCTCGAGCCGCTTGAGCGCGACGATTCCGACACCGCTGGAGGCGATGCTGCCGCGCGCGTCCGCGCTGAACGGGCGGCAGTGCCCGTCCGGGGAGTACACCCCACCGTCGTGGTAGAGGTAGCCGCGCCGCTGGGCGGGGAAGATGCTGACGCCGCCGGCCAGGACCAGGTCGGACTCGCCGGTCAGCAGGCTCTGCCGGCCGAGGTGCACGGCCACCAGCGAGGTCGAACAGGCGGTGGCGACGGTGACGGCGGGGCCGGTGAGGTCGAGCTTGTAGGCGACCCGGCTGAGCAGGAAGTCCTTGTCGTTGTTGATGGACAGCTGGTGCTCGCCGATGGCGCTCATCAGCTCCGGCCTGCCGCTGAGGTGATCGAGGAGGTAGGAGCTGCGGCCTGACCCGGCGAACAGTCCGATCCGGCCGGGATGGCCGGACGGGTCGTAGCCGGCGTGCTCCAGGGCGTGCCAGGCGCATTCGAGCAGGAGCCGGTGCTGCGGGTCGAGGGTCTGCGCCTCGCGGGGCGTGATACCGAAGAAGGCCGCGTCGAACTGGTCGATCCCGGGCAGGTAGGTGCCGGACCGGACGTACCCCGGGTCGTCCAGCCTGCTCGGGTCCGCGCCGTCGGCCAGCATCTCCTCGACGCTGAACTCCTGCACCGACTCCACGCCGGTGCGGATGTTGTGCCAGTACTCGTCGACCGTCCGCGCGCCGGGGAACCGGCAGGCCATGCCGACGACGGCGATCATGCCGCCGGGCAGGCCGGTGCCGTCGCCCGCACCGGCGGACGGCCGTGCGACGCGGGCCGGCGCGGGGCGCGGGGCGACCGGTGCGGTCGTCGTGGCGGTGGTGGCGGTGGTGAGGAACGCCGCCAGGGATTCGACGGTGGGGTTCCGGAACAGGTCCGTGACCGTGAGGACGTCGCCGAGCTGCGTGCGCAGCCGTTCGAGGACGCTCAGCAGGCGCATCGAGTGGCCGCCGAGGTCGAAGAAGTTGTCCCGTACCCCGACCTGGGGCACGCCGAGCACGTCCCGCCACACGTCCACGACCAGCCGCTCGATGCGTATCCGTGCGGAGTCCCACCGCGCCGGGCCCGGGTCGGCGGACGCGGTCACCGGCGCTTCGGGCGCGGACCGCTGCCGCGGCACGGAGGGGGCGGGCAGCGAGGTGGTGTCCACCTTGCCGTTGCCGGTCAGCGGCAGCGCGTCGAGGAAGACGAACGCGGCGGGAACCATGTAGGACGGCAGGTCGGCGGCGAGGGCCGTCCGGAGGACGGCGGTGTCACGGCCGGTGGCCGCCCCGCCCGCCACGTACGCGACGAGCTGCGGGTCGTCGGGGTCGTCCCGGCGCAGCCGCACCGTCACGTCGCTGTCCGGCAGGCGCCGCCGGACGGCCGCCTCGATCTCGCCGCACTCGATACGGTAGCCGCGCAGCTTGACCTGGTTGTCGGTGCGGCCCAGGTATTCGAGGTTTCCGTCGCGGCGCATGCGCACGAGGTCGCCGGTGCGGTACAGCCGCGCGCCGGGGACCGGCGAGAACGGGTCCGCGACGAACCGCTCGTCCGTCAGCTCCGGCTGGTTCAGGTAGCCGCGCGCCAGGCCGGCCCCGCCGATGTACAGCTCTCCTACCACGCCCGCCGGGACCGGGTTCCCCCATGCGTCGAGCACGTACAGCTCGGTGTTGGCGATCGGCCGGCCGATGGGGACGGAGCCGTCGGCCGGTGTGGCCGGGTCGACCTCGTACGTGGCGCAACCGACCACCGTCTCCGTCGGCCCGTACTCGTTGACCAGCGCGGTGGCGGGCGAGTGGGCCCGCCAGGGTGCCACCTGGTCCGCGCGCAGGTTCTCCCCGCCGATGACGAAGCACCGGGTGCGGTCGGCCATCTCGGCGGGGCGGAGCTGGTGGTTGACGAGGTCGAGCTGGGCGGGGGTGATCTTGACCAGTCCGAACGGCTTCCGTTGGCGGCGCAGCGCCTCGCCCAGCGCCTCAGGGCCGAGGTGTTCGCCGATCATCAGGACGGTGGCCCCGCTGACCAGCGGGACCAGCAGGCTCGTGACGGTCAGGTCGAACCCGATCGAGGAGTGCAGCGGGACGGTGTCCTCGGGTTGCAGCCGGTAGGCCTGGGCCGCCCAGCGCACGTAGTTGCACACGCCGCGGTGCGTGACCATGACGCCCTTGGGGTGGCCCGTGGACCCGGAGGTGTAGATGACGTACGCGAGGTCCTCCGGCGACGGCGCCGGCAGTCGCCGCGGCCGGCGCTTCGGCCCGCCGCCCGCGCTGCCGGCCCCGCGACCGGGGTCGGGCGGCGTGACCGGCGTCGCCAGGTCCGGCACCAGCAGCGCCGTGCCGTCCGGCACCAGGTGCGCCAGCTCGGCGCAGGTGAGGACGACCGGGGCGGCCGTGTCGTCGACCATGTACCGCAGCCGGGCGGGCGGGTTGGACGGATCCATGGGTACGTAGGCCGCGCCGGTCTTCAGCACGGCGAGGACCGCCACGGCGAACGGGACCGAGCGCGGCAGGAGCACGCCCGCCAGGCCACCGATGCCGACGCCCCGCTGGCGCAGCGTCTCCGCCAGCGCCTCGGCCCGCGTATGCAGCTCGTGGTATGTCAGCGCGGTCTCGCCGTCGGTCACCGCCACGCCGTCGGGGGTCCGGCGCGCCTGCTGCTCGATCAGCACGTGGACCAGTTCGTCCGGCTCGGCGGGGGTGGCGGTGTGGTTCCACTCCACGACGAACTGCCGGTACTCGCCGGGGGTGAGCATCGCGGCCGAGCCGACCGGCGCGCCGGGGTCGGCCACCAGCGATCGCAGCAGCGTCTGGAAGTGCCCGCCGAGGCGGACCATCGTGTCGTCGTCGAACAGGTCGGTGCGGTACTCCAGCACGGTCCGCACGCCGTCGGCGTTCTCCCGTACCGAGACGGTGAGGTCGAACTTGGCGGTGCTGCCGGGTGTCTCGAGCGGGATGACCTCGAGGTCGTCGAAGCGCGGCGGCGCAGCCTCCCGGCCGTACACGAACATCACCTGGAACAGCGGGGTGAAGCCGGGCCGGCGGGCCGGGCCCAGCGACTCGAGCAACGCCTCGAAGGGAAGCTCCTCGTTGCCCAGGGCCTCGAGAGCGGCGGTACGCACCCGATCGAGCAGCGTCTCGAACGACGGGTTGTCGTCCAGCCGGGCGCGGATGGCAACGGTGTTCAGCAGCATCCCGACGAGTTTCTGCGCCTCGGGCCGCTGCCGGTTGGCCGTGGGCGTGCCCACCACGATGTCGCGCTGTCCCGTCCAGCGCGCCAGCAGCACCTGCACGGCGGCGAGCATGACCATGTACGGGGAGACGCCCACCCGATGGCAGAGCGCCATCAGCGTCTCGGTGGACACGTCCAGCGGGAACGACAGGGTGGACCCCGCGCTGGACGGCACGGTGGGCCGCGGCCCGCGGGTGGGCAGTTCGAGGACGGCGGGTGCGTCCGCGAGCTGGGCGCGCCAGTATTCACGCTGGGCGGCCGCCTCCGCGCCGCTGAGCCAGTCGTGCTGCCACGCCGCGTGGTCGCGGTGGTCGACATCGACCGGGTCGAGGTCCGCCGGCCGCCCCGTGCGGTGTGCGGTGTAGAGCCGTTCCCACTCGCCGAGGAGGATGCCGAGCGACCACTCGTCGACGGCGACGTGGTGCATCGTCAGCAGGAGCACGTGCTCCTCCGGCGCGCAGCGCAGCAGGAGGGCGCGCAGCACCGGTCCGCGGCCCAGGTCCAGCGGGGTGCGCGCCTCGGCGTGGATCCGGGTCTGCACCTCCTGGTCGCGTTGCCACGTGGGCAGCCCGCTCAGGTCGTGCACCCGCAACAGCCCAGGGCGCGGGTCGTGGACCACCTGGACCAGACGCCGCTCGGCACCGTCCGACGCCGCGTCCGACCGCCCGGCCGGGTCGTCCGCCGCCGGGTCGAGGGTGGTGCGCAGGGTCGTGCGCAGGGCGGTGTGCCGGGTCACCAGGGTGTCGAGCGCCGCCGACAACGCCGCCACGTCCAGCGGCCCGTTGAGCCGGTACGCCAGAGGCACCAGGTAGGTGGCGGCCCCGGGGTCGAGGCGGCTCAGATACCACATCTGGCGTTGCGCGTACGAGGCCGCGACCAGGCCGACGGCAGGGGCAGCGGCTTCGGAGCCGACCTGGAGCGGCACGACGGACGTCGCTCGCCGGGACCCCCGGACGCCGGTCGTTGCGTCCGCCTGCTGGATGCGTGTCGTGGCCTTCTCCAACACCCGGCACAGCTCCCTTCCTTCTGCGATGCCGGGCCATGCGGTCCGGCAGGCGCTATTGAAGGTCGCGCGACTTGTGACCGAATTGCAGCGCCATGTCGCCAATCGGACGGCGAATTGCGGCGGCCGGCCGCGGGGTTCGCGTATCGAGAAGGGTCACGGTGCCGCGGCCCGGAGTTGCCCGGAGCATGCCGCCCGAACAGCGCATACCGTGGGCGGGGAACCGTTCAGGCCGTGAGCGTCCGACCCGGGTCGGCACCGTCCCGGACGATCAACCGGGGCACGTCGTGGTCGGGCGTCCCGTGCAGCATCAACGCCGCGACGCCCTGGTCGAACGACTGCCGGACGGGCCGGCCGAAGCCGATCGCGGAGTAGAACGCGGCGGCGAAGATCGCGGCCGACCGGTCGTCGACCGGCGCCCGCATACCGATGACGAAGTCGATGTACCGTCCGATCGCCTGTGCCTGGACGGCGGAGTGGCAGGCGTTGAGCAGCACGACGCGGGTGTCGTCGGGGGTGGCGCGGAACACCGCCGCGAGGGCGTCCGCGGTGACCGGCTGGGCGCCGCCCCCGGCCGAGGCCAACACGATCTCACCGGTGTGGGTGCCGTGCCCGGAGAAGTGCACGATGTGCGGCCGGTGCTCGTTGATCGCCTGCAGCAGGTCGGCCGGGCGGACCGCCCACCGGGTGACCAGGTCGAAGTCGTCACCGTCCCGGGCGAGCCGCAGCTTCTCGGTGATCTCCCGGGCCTCCACGTCGAGGGCCAACCGGGCGTCCGGCTGGGGATTGGCGGCCAGCATGAGAATGCGCACCCGCCGGGCGGCGGGGTCCGGCAACGAGGCCGCGGCCGGCGCGTGGTAGATGATGTTGCCGTGCTGGGCGCCGAACGCCGTGCTGCCAGGGCCGGAGGCGGTGATGTGCATGACGGACTCCGGGGCCGGGTCCCGGGGGTCGGCATCGGTCACGGTCGCCTCCGTCCGTCAGATCCGCGCGGGTCCGCGCGCACCATCATCGCCGAGATCGGCCTCGACATGCGGGCCTTCCCCACCCCGGGACACCTCGTGTCCCGGGCCGGACTTTCCCACCATCAGTGGCGGTCGCTCATCCGCCGAGTTGACGACGCAGGGTGGCGGCCTCGCGGTGGCGCCCGGCGCGGTCGAGCAGTTCGGCGACGACCTGATATGCGGTGATCAGCTGGTCGCCGTAGACGTCGGGGTCCGGTTCGGCCAGCCGCTCGTAGATGTCCGCCGCCTCGGTCGCCGCCGCCCAGGCGCGGTCTAGGTCCAGCCCGCCGGTGGCACGTACGACGGCGAACCCCAGCAGCGCCCCGGCGAGGTCCGGCGACATCGGGGTCCCCGCCTCGGCGGCGAGCGCCCGCCGGACGTCCACCGACTCGGCGCTCAGCGCCGCCGCGCGGCGAAACTCGCCGAGATCCGCGAGCATGACCGCCAGATTGTTGAGCGCCCCGGCGAGCGAGTCGGCCTCGGCCCGGCCGGCGCTGCCGAGCCGGCGGTGGATGTCGAGCGCCTCCTCGGCGGCCGACACGCCGTCGCGCAGGTTGCCGAGCCTGCCGTGCGCGGCGGCGAGGTTGGTGAGCGCGAGGGCGAGCGACGGCGCGAAGGCGTCCGGCCGGTCCTGGCACAGTCTGCGGTGGATGGCGACCGCCTCGGCGGCCTTGGCCCGGGACTCCAGCGGCCGGCCGAGCCGGCCGTAGAGCATGCTCTGGCCGGTCAGGCACCCGCCCAGGTCGGCCAGGTGGGTGCGTTCGTTCTCGTGGACGAGCCGCCGATACGTGGCAGCCGACTCCTCGATACCGGCAACCCCGATCTCGGGCCGTCCCGCGCGGGCCTGGGTGAGGCCGAGGTTGTACTGCGCGCGGGCCAGCGCGGCGCCGTGGGTGGCGGGCGAGACCGCGGCAAGCTCCTGGCAGATACGCAGCGCCTCCTGCGCCGGTGCGAGCGCGTCCTCGGCACGCCCCAGCTCGCTGAGCCGGTTGACCAGGGCCTCCAGGGCCGCGGCGAGCCGATCGAGGTGGCCCTCCGGCGCGGCCTCGACCTGCGTGCGCAGCGCCGCGACCGCCTCCTCGGTCATCCGCAGCGCCTCGATCGGCCGGCCCATGGCGGCAAGCACCGCCCCGAGGGCCTTGCGGGCGGCACCGACCTCGGAGTGGTAGAGGGCCGGCTCGACGGCCGCCAGCCGCTCGGCGGCGGCCAGTGCCTCCTCGGCGGCACCCAGCGCATCCGGCCACCGACCGGACGCGGACAGCGCGGCGGTGCGCCCCTGCAGGCCTTCCAGGAGCGCCATGGTGTTAGCGACGGGGTTGCGCTCGACGAGCCCCCGGCTGACCGCGACGGCCTCGGCGAGCAACTCGGCCGCCTCGACCGATCGACCCGATCGGGTCAGCGCCTCGCCGTACGTCCGCAGCGCGGTGGCGAGCACGGGCAGGTAGCGCATCGGCGCGGCCGCGGCGAGCCGCCGGGCGTACGACAATGCCTGGTCCAGGACCGCGATCGCGTCGTCGGGCTGCCCGAGGAGCGACAGCAGTTTCCCGGTGGTGCTGAGAGTGTCCGAGAACTCGGGCACGAACCGGTCGTCGGTCTCCAGCACCTGCTCCCACGCGTCCACGGCGCGCAGCGCTTCCTCGAGCGCGTCGTCCGGCCGGCCGAGGTCGGCGAGGATGCCGGACAGGCCGGCCAGCGCGTGCGCGCGACCCCGCCGGACGAGGAGGTCGGTGTCCGTGACCCGCCCGTAGATGTCGCGCGCCTCCAGGGCCAACGGAAGCGCGTCCTGCGGCGCGCCCTGCTTCGCCCGTACCAGCGCCAGGTTCGTCAAGGCGAAGGCGAGCCCCGCGAGCTGCCCCGGGTCGGTGTCCGCGGCACGGCGGCGCAGCTGCACCGCACGCTGGTAGGCCCGGTCGCCCTCGGCGAACCGGCCGGAGTTCGTGAGGCGGAATCCCCACTGCGCCAGCGCGGTCGCCTGCTCCCGCTCGTCCCCGGTCGCCGTGAGCTGCTGCGGTACGAGCCGGTCGGCGAGCACGGCGGCGCCGACATCCAGGTCGGTGTCCGACTCGGGCTCCAGCACGGCGTCGATCGCCCGCAGCAGCGGCAGGTCGACCGCGGGCAGCCGGGCGATGAGACCGAGACCCGCACTGCCGGCCGCGACCGCCAGGGACGGATCGGCGCGTAGCAGGGGTGCGAGCAGCCGGACACCGACGTGCGGCCAGCGCGTCGCGGCGGAGGCCAGGAAGATCACCGCGCGGGAGACGTCCCGCGGACGCTGCTCGCGGGAGGCGAGCAGCGCTGTCGCGTGCCGGGCCGCCCACGACTGCGCCGGGTAGTCGGCGTCGTGGCCTTCGACGGTCAGGGCGAGGAAGTCCTCAGCGAGCCGGTCCGGGTACATCGGCTCGAGGACCAGCGCCGGCCCCGGGGCGGGCGGGTAGCACTGCGCGTGGTCGTCGAGGAGCTGGTCCGGGTCGGTGCCGATGTGCAGTTCTTCGACGAGTGCCGTCGCGCCGGGCCGGGCAGTGGAGCCCGTGAGTGCCGCCACGAACACCGCCTGGTTCATGGTCGCGGGCGGAGTGCGATAGGAGCGGCGCGCCGGGTCGGTCTCGTGACCGGCGTCGCCGTACCGGTTGGCCCAGTGCTGATGCTCCCGGTCGAGCAGATACAGCGTCAGGCCGCTGTGGTCGCCGGGCGGCGGATGTTTGCCGGCGGCGTGCGCGTCGACGGCCACCAGCGCGGCGAGGTGGACGGACAGGGTGAGCGCCATGTCGGGGTGCTCCAGCGGACCGGGCGGCGCGATCGCTTGCCGGTCGGCTACGCCGTACCGGGACGCGAACGCGTCGCGCGCCGCCCGGAACATGCCGCCCCGGTCGCCCGTGCCCTCGGGCAGCGGCGCGAGCGCCTGACTCGACGTCGATGCCTGCAGGTTGGCCACGGCGGCGCGTACCGCCGGCCAGCCGTCGGTGCCGCGGGCCAGTAGCAGGATGCGGGCAGGCACGCCGGGGCGATGCAGCAAGGCGTTGCTGAGCAACCACGTCAGATGCCCCAACGGCCACCGGTCGGCGTAGTCGACCACCAGCAGCACGCCACGGAACCCGTCCAGGCGCAGGTCCTGGCTGCCCGGCGGCGGCAGCACCGTGCCGGGACCGTGGACGGCGGTGACCACCTTCCAGCCGGCGGCCGCGCAGTCCGCGGCGAACCGCGCGGCGAGCCGGGTCTTGCCCTGCCCGCCCGGTCCGTGCAGCCACCTCAGCGCGAGCCTGCCGCGGCCGTCCCGCCAGCGGCGCAGCTCGCCGAGTTCGTCGGCGCGCCCGGTGAACGGGACGACCTCGTGCCGGGCGTTGAGCATCCGGCTCGGCAGCTCGGTGAGGTACTCGTCGTCGACAGTCCCGTGCGGCTGCCATTGCTGCAGCACGTACACCGGCAGGCCGTCACCGAAGACGTGGATGTCGGCGCCGATCACGCCGTAGCCGAAACCGCCCTCGACGCGGATGTATTGGCCGGCTCGGCCGTCAGCCGGCGAGCCGGGTCCCGCGGTCACCGCGGCGAAGTGCCGGAACCGCCGGGGTGGGCTCCGCTCTCGTGGTGGGGGATGTTGCCGTCCATCCCGTCGCGGGCGGCCTGCCACGCGTCGGTCACCACCGACTCCACCAGCGTGGTCGCGCCGGCCGAGGCCAGTGCTGCCAGCACCGCTTCCGTCAGCATCGGGCACCCTCTCCGCACAGCCCGGCCGTCCGGCCGAGCGCTCACCTGTTGACGCTGCCGGGCACGGCGCCGGAGCGGATCGGCCGAACAGCTTGCCGTGCCGGTCGTTTGCATGATGGCCGTACGATTTCGCCGCCGACACCGGGAGGAGCCGGTCGAGCAGGCCGGCATGGAACGGTTGCAGAACCTGACCGAGTTGACCGCCGAGCTGCTGGACGAGAACGAGGACCGAACCGCCTTGGTGCTGCAGCCGGCGGGCCGAGGCTGAGGTCCGAACCCGGGTTCCCCGACGCGGCGCCGTGCAGTTCAGCGGCCGAGGGTGAGCAGGCCGGTGACGACGAGGACGAGGAGCAGGACGAGCAGGAGCACCTTGACGGCCCGGCGGCGGGCGCGACGGCGGCGGCGCAGTTGCTGACGTTCGCGGCGGCGGCGTTGACGGGCCACGACCCGGGCGGCGTCCCGCTGCGTGGCGGCGGCGGACCGCTTCGGACCGACCGGCGCGTCCTGCGGCCGCGGCACGGTCCCGACGGGCTCGACCTCGACCGCCTCGACCGGCACAGCCTCGACCGGCACGGCTTCGACCGGCACGGCTTCGACCGGCACGGTCTCGTCGGGCGCGGGAACCGGCGCGGGCGCGGGAACCGGTGCGGGTGCGGGAACCGGTGCGGGTGCTGGGCGGGGCGACGGGATGCGGTGGGTGTCGGCGTCGGCACGGGCGATCAGCTTCGCGACGCGGAGGCTGGCCGCGCGGAGCCGGGCGGCCTTCTTCGACGTCAGCTTCCGGCCCGCGATGATGCCGCACGCCCGCGCGACGGCGACCACCAGCACCGGGTTGGACACGAGGTCGCGGTGGCCGACGAACAGTGCCGCCACCATGTTGCGGTCCACCCGCAGGCCCGGTGCGAGCTCGCCGGCGCGGATGACCTCGGCGATGTGGTGCCGGGTGCTCTTCGGGCGGCGGGAGCGTTTCCGGCCGCCGGGGCGCAGCCGGGTGTCCCGTCCCGCGGTCCGGGCCGCCTCCGCGAGGAGCGCGCCGACGAGTGACTCCACCGCCGCGTCGGCCTCCTGCCAGCGCGGCGACATTGCCTCGGTCAAAGCGGACGTCCCCCGGTGCGAGCCTGATAAAGACCATCCGAACCGTACCCGTTCGACGTCCGCCGACATCTTCCGCGGTGCGCGACCCCGCGTGCATCGGCGGCGGAAGTGGGTATGGGGAAGGAAACCCTGGAGGTGCAGCATGACAACCCCGTCGCAGCAGCCGATGCCACCGATCGTCCCCGTCCTGCCCGACTACGACCTCACCGGCGAGGGCGAGGACGGCGTCAACCGCGACTCCGACGGCACGCCGGTGGGGCGTGACGACCTCCGCGCCGACGTCGAGCGCTCGGGCGGCGACCCGGCCGACGTGTAAGGCGATCGTTTCGGCACAAACGATCCCGGCGGTGCGAGAATAGACGGATGCTGTTCCGTCGATGGCGTACACCGCAGCATGCGCAGGACGTCCTCGCGGCCGCGGTGTACGAGGGCAACGCCAGGGCGCGTGACCGGGTCGAGCGGTGGTGGGCCGCCGGCGGGGCCGAGCGCGAGCAGGTGTGGCGCGGCGCGTGGTTCCTGCTCACCTCGGCGTCCTTCCGGTTCGGCAACCACGAGCGGCCGGAGCGGGTCACGCCGGTGCTGGAGTTCCTGCTCGAGCCGGACCCGGCGGCGCCGTACCGGCCGCAGGTCCGGCTGACCGCGTGCCTGCCGCAGACCGCCGCCGCGCCGCCCTCCGGCGTGTACCAGGGCGACCCGGACGTGCAGCGGCTCGTCGACGCCGCCCTGGGCTTCCCCGACGCGAGGATCCGGCAGCGGCTGGCGGAGCTGCTGTCCGGCACCGACCAGCCCGGGCTGCTCGACGCCCTCGAGGTCGCGTTCCGGCCGCGGGCGAAGCCCGGCCCGACCTACCTGGGCGCCGCGCCGGACGGCGCCGAGACCCGGTGCAACCTGTGGTCCGGTGGTGAGCCCGGGTCGCTGCTGAAGATCGTCTCCGGCAACCCGAACCTGCCCCGGCTGCCCTCGGATCCGGGCGACATCGACCTGGCCCTGCTCGTGATGCTGAAGGACCGGCCCGGGCTGCTGCCGGCGTACGACCAGGGCGCGCTGGCCGCACGGCTGCTGGAGTACCTCACGTTCTGGCTGCCCGCCGCCGTCCACGACATGTGCCAGCGCGCGCTGCGGGACATGCGGGCCGAGGCGGGCGTCGCGGTGCTGTGCGAGCGGGCCATCCTCGGCGATGCCCAGGCCGCCGGCGCGGTCCGCGACGCCGGTCACCGGCCCGCCGACCCCGCCTGGACGCCGCTGCTGCTCCTGCTCACCCGCCAGTTCGACGCCTACCGCGCGGCCGATCCCGACGCGCGGGTGCTGCAGCTGGCGTGCGCAGCCCGCGGGACGGGCCTCGAGGCGGACGACATCGTCGGCCGGGTCCTGGCCGTGCTCGGCCCGGACCTCCCGGACGACGTGGCCGCGGCCGTCCGCCGGTCGCTGCGCACCCTTGAGCCGCTCGGCAGGCCCTCGGTCGAGGACCTCCGGCGCCGGTGGATGCGCCGGGCGCTCGTCGCCCGCGCGGTCAAGCTCCAGCCGGAGGCGGTCGCGGCCGTCGTCGACGCGGGCTACCTGCCCGAGGACGACGAGCGCGCGGTGCTCCCGCTGCTGTTCCTCACCGGGCAGTTCGCGCAGTACGACCGCGAGGACCCGGACGGCTCGAAGCTGCGTGCCGTGCTCACCGAGCGGCGGTACTGGTACGAGCGCGAACACTTCCGCAGCGTCGCCGAACGGGCCGGGCGCCCCGATCCGTGGCCGCCCGAGCCGCCGCCGTCGCGGACCAGGCCGGCGTCGGTGCACGTCACCACCTGGCCCAGCAGCATGGGTGGCGGTGGGCACTTCGGCGGGCACTTCTGAGCGCCGCCCGGCGAGGGTTCAGCGGCGCCAGGTCAGCTGTTTCGTGAACCGCAGCATCGTGCCGGTGCCGTCGACGGACACCACGTCCAGGCCGTCCACCACTGCGGCGACCATCTGCAGCCCCCGTCCGGAGTCGTCCAGCAGGTCGCCGGGCCGGACCAGCAACGGGTCGAACCCGCCGCCGTCGTCCGTCACCTCGATCACGCACCGGTCGCCCTCGACGGTGACGTCGACGTGATACGTGGCGGCGAGCGCGGCGTGCTCGATGACGTTGGTGCACGCCTCGGTCAGCGCGATGCGGATGTCGTCGCGGCACTCCTCCTCGACGCCCGCCCCGGCGAGGGCACCGTCGAGCATCCGGCGCGTCTGCCCCACCCGCTCGGACTCCCGGGGCAGATCCAGTGACATCTGCAGATGCACCTCGTCGGTCATGCGCCCACTCCCCGTCTCGGTTGCGATGCCCGACGGAATACCCAATGGGTGGCCGCGCGTAACGAGGCCGGCGGCCGGATCTCAGCCGCCCGCCGGTGCCGCCAGGACCGCGAACGCGTCGCGGAGCGCGCCGAGGGCCTGCGGGATCCGCCAGGCCGACCGGTCGCGGGGGCCGACCTCGTTGGAGACGGCCCGCAGCTCGCCGAACGGCGTTCCAGCCGCCGCGGCGGCGGTCGCCACGCCGAAGCCTTCCATGCCTTCCGCCGCCGCGTCGTGTACCCGCCGGCGCAGCGCCTCGGTCCGCGCGGCCGACCCGGTGGCGGTGCTGACGGTCACCACGGTGCCGACGGCCGCCGCGGGCAGGGCCTGCCGCAGGCGGCGCAGCAGGAGCGGGTCGGCGGCGTGCCGGCTGCGGCCGAACCCGAGGCGCTCCAGGTCGATGAACTCGGCACCGTCCTCGGCACCGAGGTCGCCGGCCGCGCTGAGGTGGCCCAGGACCAGGCCGCCGATGCCGGCCCGGCCCGGGAACGCGCCCCCGATCCCGGCGGACAGCACGGCGTCGAACGGCCGGCCGGCACACTCGGCCCGGGTCAGCAGCCTCGCGGTGGCGGCGGCCGCGTCGGCGGGCCCGACCCCACCCGCGACGACCACCACCGAGGCCGGGTCGACCTGACCGGCGGCGACGGGCGCGCTGCCGGATGGCGACGACGCGAGGCCGAGGCCGGTGAGGACGGCGGCGCGCTCCGGCTCGACCGCGGTCACGATCAGGACCCGCCGGAAACCGGGCAGGCCGGGCAGCGCCGACCGGACCGACCCGGTCGGCCCGTTGGCCCCCAACGGCCCGGGCGCGCCCGATGGCTCGGTCGGGTCGGTCGGCGCTGCCTGGTTCATCGGGCGGCCGGCACGAGGTCGAGGACCGGGGCCAGGCCGCGGTCGCCGGTGCGGTGCTCGGCCGGCAGGATGTAGCAGCGCAGCCCGGCCGCCGACGCGCCGCCGTCGCGGACCGGGTTGTCGCCGACCATGAGCGTCGCCCGCGGGTCGGCGCCCAGGTCGGCGCATGCCTTGCGGAACAGCTCCGGGTCCGGCTTCTCCCGGCCGGCCTCGTACGACAGGGCGTAGGTGTCGATCAGGTCGCCAAGACCGAAATGCCGGACATGCGCCCGGATGTCCCAGGCGATGTCGCTGACCACCCCGACCCGCACGCCACGTGCCCGCAGGCCGCGCAGCACTTCGGCGGTGTCCTGGTACGGCACCCACGACTCGGTGTGGATCATCCTGGCGTGCGCGGCCGGCTCGTGGCCGCGCAGGAACGGCACGGCGGCGAACCAGGCGAGCATCGCGTCGCGGTGCCGGTCGGCGGACAGGTCGCGGCCGGTCTGCACGGCGAGGACGTCGGGCAGCTGGTAGGCGGCGGTGAGGTCGGCGAGGGCCGCGGCGAGCGCGGCCGGGTCGTCGAGCTCGCCGGCCCGGCCGGTGTCCTCGGCGATCAGCCGCAGCCACCGCGAGGCGTCGATCATATGGAAGATCGTGTTGGCGAAGTCGAAGAGCACCGCCTGCACCGGCGGCACCGGGCCCGCCGAGGAGGCCGGGTCGAGCGTGTACGTGGAAGGCGTGTCGAACAAGGTGCGCATCGCCAGCACGCTACCGGTCACCACGCCTTGGCCCCGCCGCCGGGCAGCAGGTCCCGGCTGCGCCTGCGCTGGACCTTGCCGCTGGTGGTGCGGGGCAGGCCGCCGGGGCGCAGCAGCGTCACCGACGCGACGTGCAGCTGGTGCTCGTCCGACACGGCCCGGCGGACCGCGGTCACGACCTCCTCGTAGGGGACGCCGGGGCCGTCGGCGTCCCGGGTGACGCGGACCTGGCGGGCGGTCTCGGCGACGATGCCGAGCTGCCCGTCGTCCCCGTACGGGAACGCGGCCACGCCGTCCGCCGCGATCGCCGGGTGGGCGGCGCTGACGGTGCGCTCGATGTCGGTCGGGTAGTGGTTGCGGCCGTCGACGATGATCAGGTCGTCGATGCGGCCGAGCACGAACAGCTGCCCGTCGCGGACGAAGCCGAGGTCGCCGGTCTGCAGGTAGGCGGCGTCGGGCCGGTCGGCGAGCCGGCCGCCGAAGCGGGCCGCGGTCGCTTCCGGCTGCCGCCAGTAGCCGCTGGAGACGCTGTCCCCGGCGACCCAGATCTCGCCCACCCGGCCGTCGCCCGCCGGTACCCCGGCGGCGACGATCCGCACGTCGAGGTTGGCGGGGATGCGGCCGCAGGCGACGATCTGCCGTGCCGGGTGGCCCTGCCGCGCCGCGACGAGCTCGCCGCGCTCCTCCAGGGCGGCGGCGTCGAGGTCGACGCGGCGGGCGTCGCCGGGCGAGCGGGCGCCGCTGATGTAGACGACCGCCTCGGCCAGGCCGTAGCAGGGCCGCAGCGTCTCCGGGCTGAACCCGGCGCCGGCGAACGCGTCCATGAACCTCGTCAGGGTGCTGTACCGCACCGGTTCGGCGCCGTTGAGCGCGATCCGCCAGCCGCTCAGGTCCAGCCGCGCCTTCTGCTCCTCGGTGACCTTCGCGACGCACAGCTCGTAGGCGAAGTTCGGGGCCGAGGAGACCCAGGCACGGTAGCGGCTGACCGCGTCGAGCCAGACGAACGGGCGCATGAGCAGCGCCATCGGCGGCAGCAGTACGACCCGGCCCGCCGGGTACAGGGCGCCGAGCAGCTGCGCGAGGCCCATGTCGTGGAAGATCGGCAGCCAGCTCACCACGCAGTGCCCGCCGGGCGGGCAGTTGGGCGCGTCGGTGAGCACGGCGATGGCGGCGGCGTTGGCGAGCACGTTGCCGTGGGAGAGCACGACACCCTTCGGCGCGCTGGTGGAGCCGGACGTGTACTGCAGGAACGCCGGGTCCTCCGGCCGGACGCCGGGGTCGCGCCACAGCCCGGCGAGGCCGGCCGGCACGTCGGCGACGACGATCGGCTCGACGCTGCCGAGGTCCGCGACGAGCGCCGACTCGGCGTGCTGGGCGGTGGTGAGCACCACGGCCGGGTCGGCGTCCTTGACGATCCCGTCGAGCCGGCCGAGGGTCCGCTTCCCGCCGTGGATCGCGTCCGGCGACGGTGAGGGCACCGCGACCAGCCCGGCGTACGCGCAGGCGAAGAACGCGACGACGAAGTCGACGCCGTTGGGCAGCATCAGCATCGCCCGGTCTCCCGGCGACGTGGTCTGCTGCAGCAGCGCCGCGGTGTCCCGGACCCGCCGGTCCAGCTCCGCGTAGGTGAGGGTGGCCACCTCCGCGCCGTGGCTGTCCAGCTCCGTGCAGGCGGGCCGGTCCGGGATGCTCGCGGCGTGGTGGCGCAGCAGGTCGCCGAGCGTGTGCACACCCTCCAGCACGTGCAGCGGGTGCCGGTCGGCGGTCACGACTCCCCCACCGCGCCGGCCAGGATCGTCCGCGCGCCGGGGAACAGCCCGTTGGCGGTCATCGCGTCGGCGGCCTTGACGACGACCGCGACGATCCGGTCCAGGTCCTCGTCGGTGTGGGCGAGGGACAGGAAGCAGTTGCGCCCTTCCCAGATGTACAGGCCGTCGTGCACGAGCATGGTGTGGAAGATCTCGGTCCGCTCGGACTGGGCCGGCTCCTCGACGAGCCGCAGCCGGAACAGCGAACCGAACCGGGCGACCCGGATCGGCACGTCCGCCGCGGTGAACATCGCGTCCAGCTGCGCGCCGAACGCCTCGGTCCGGGCGTTGAGCTGTTCCTGCAGCGCCGGTCCGCGCCGGACCAGCTCGCGCAGGACGGCCCGGCCGGCGGCCAGCGACAGCGGGTGCTTGCAGAACGTGCCGGAGAAGAAGGTGCGCACCGACTGCGGGTACGGCTGGTCGCCGAACTCCCACGCGCCGCCGTCGATCGCGTCGAGGTACTTCGCGTCGCCGGCGACCACGCCGATCGGCATGCCGCCGCCGAGAACCTTGCCGTAGGTGGTGATGTCGGCGGTGATGCCGAAGACGCCCTGGGCGCCGTTCTGGTGCATCCGGAAGCCGGTGATGACCTCGTCGAAGATGAACGGGGTGCCCGCGTCGGCGGTGATCGCGCGGACCTCGCGCAGGAACTCGACCGGCTGGACGTCGGGGCGGCGGCTCTGCACCGGCTCGACGATCACGGCGGCGAGCTCGTGCGCCCGCTCCCGCAGCACCTGCAGCGACGCCGGGTCGCCGTAGGGCAGGACGAGCGCGTTGGCGCTGACCTCGGGCGGGATGCCCGGCGCCATCGGCACCGACTCGCCGGAGGAGCCCTCGATGTCCTGGCGGGCCAGGATCGGGTCGGCGGTGCCGTGGTAGGCGCCGGCGAACATGGCGATGCGGTGCCGTCCGGTGACCGCCCGGGCCAGCCGGACCGCCACCATCACCGCCTCGGAGCCGGTGTTGCAGTAGACGACCCGCTCCTTGCCGGTCAGCTGCCGGATGAGGTCGGTCATCTCCGGTACCAGCGGCGAGTGCGGGCCGAGCTGCATGCCGTCGGCGAGCTGGGCGGTGATCGCCTCGTTGATGAACGGCTCGTTGTGGCCGAACAGGTTGACCCCGAAGCCCATGGTGAGGTCGATGTACTCGTTGCCGTCGACGTCCCACACCTTGGCGCCGTGGGACCTGGCGACCACGATCGGGTAGCGGGTCTCCTTGAGGTTGAGGTACGGCTGCGGCGCGTGCCGGACGTCGGCGTGCCCCAGCCGCTCCGCGCCGGCCTGGGCGCGGGACCCGGCGGTGCGGGCGCAGTAGGCGCGGGACAGCTCGGCGATGAACGCCCGCTGCTCGTCGGTGAGCTTGCGCGAGGTGCCGCCGGTGCGGGGCCCGAACGCGACGAAGGTCCCCTGCGGCGCGGCCGGGATCACAGTGCGCGGCGCCGGCAGGACAGGCACGGCGGCCGTGGGCGCCGGCCCGGCCGGGGCCGGCTGGGCGGCGCCGGTCCGGCCGCGGCGCAGCAGCTCGAACGCCTGGTCCATCACCTGCGCGTGCACGTCGAGGAACCGGTCGACGGCGCCGCCACCACCCGGGCCGGCCGGCGGCAGCGGCACGGGTCCGGCAACCGGCGACGACACCGGCAACGACACCGGCAACGACACCGGCGCAGCCGCCGGCACCGGCATGGCCGCGGGCGGCGGTTCGCGCAGGGCGAGGACGCCGGCCGGGGCGTGCTGCGAGATGTAGCCGGCCAGCCGCCGCAGCGTGTTGACCTCCTCGAACAGCAACCCGATCGGGATGACCACCTCGAAGGTGCGCTGGATGCTCTGGATCGTGTGGAACAGCGTCATGGAGTCCGCGCCGAGCTCCAGGAACGACATGTCCGGGTCGATCGGGGAGGCGGACTCCAGCAGCGTCGTCACGACCTGGCCGAGCTCCGCCAGGATGCGGTCGTCCGCTCCTGCCGACGTCGGTTGTGCCACGTGCTCCTCAGCCCCTCTCTGGATGGGGATCACCGCCGGTGCGGCCGCCGTCGGCAGCCAGTACCGTCTGCGCTGGAACGGGTAGGTGGGCAGGTCGACCCGCCGGCGGCGGAACCCGTCGTGGAGCCCGGCCCAGTCGAGGTCGTGGCCGGCGGCGTACAGCTGGGCGAGCGAGTCGGTGAGC
Source organism: Dactylosporangium sp. NPDC051087 (assembly GCF_055586325.1). Taxonomy (NCBI): domain Bacteria; kingdom Bacillati; phylum Actinomycetota; class Actinomycetes; order Micromonosporales; family Micromonosporaceae; genus Dactylosporangium; species Dactylosporangium sp. NPDC051087. The sequence continues at coordinate 193,458 of NZ_JBVJIJ010000017.1, forward strand.
ACGTCGCCGTCCTCGGCGCCGGTGCGCAGCGACGCCACCCACCGCGCCCCGGACACCACCCGGCGGCCGGCGCCGAGCAGCACCTGGCCGGGGCCGACCTCGACGAACGTGGCGCAGCCGGCCGCGGCGACGCTCCGCACGCCGTCGGCGTAGCGGATCGTCGAGGTGAGGTGCCTGGTCCAGTACGCGGCGTCGGGGCGGTGCGTGTCGTCGAAGTACCGGCCGTCGAGGTCGCTGACCAGCGGCACCCGCGGCGCCCGGTAGGTGACGGCGGCGGCGACCTCGGCGAACGCGTCGCGGGCCGCGGCCATCATCGGCGAGTGGAACGCGAGGTCCGACCGCACCGGCCGGACCGTCACGCCACCGGCGGTCAGGTGCGCCTCCACGGCGGCGACGGCCTCGGCGGTGCCGGCGACGGTGACGTTGGTGTCGGCGTTGACGGCGGCGATCGCCAGGCTCGGGTCGGCCACGGCGGCGAGCGCGGCGCGGACCGTGTCCTCGCCGGTGAACGCGGCCAGCATCGCGCCGGGTGCGCTGTGCTCCTGCACGAGCCGGCCGCGCGCGGCGACCAGGCGCAGCCCGTCCTCGAGGTCGAAGACCCCGGCGACGCACGCGGCGACCAGCTCGCCGACGCTGTGCCCGAGCAGGTGGCCGGGGGTCACGCCCCAGCCGGTCCACAGCTGCGCGAGGGCGTATTCGACGCAGAACAGCGCGGGCTGCGTGTAGCGGGTCTCGTCGAGGAGGTGCTGCTCGCCGGGCTGCGGGAACAGGACCGTCTGGATGCTGCGGCCGAGCAGGTCCCGCAGGGTTTCGTCACAGCGCAGAAGGGTGTCGCGGAAGCGGGCGTTCGTCACGTACAGCTGCCGGCCCATGTCGGCGTACTGCGACCCCTGCCCGCTGAACAGGAACGCGACGCTGCCGGCGCCGTCGGGTGGGCGCAGGCCGTTGTGCAGGCCCCGGTGGGCCGTCCCGGTGGCGACGCGGCGCAGCTGTTCGGCGGCTTCTTCGCGGGTACGCGCGGCGAAGGCGGCCCGGTGCCGCAGGTGCGACCGTCCGGTGTGCACGGACGAGGTGAAGTCGGCGAGCGGGAGCTTGTCCTCGAGCCGGTCCGCGTACCGGGACGCGAGCGCGGCGAGGGCCGCCGGGGACTTGGCGGCGACGGTGACCAGGTGCGAGGAGCGGACGTTGCCACCGGCGGGCGGTCTCGCCGGTGGCGGGGCGGCCTGGACGATGACGTGGGCGTTGGTGCCGCCGAAGCCGAAGGAGCTGACGCCGGCGGTGAGCGTGCCGTGCCGCGGCCGCCACGGCTGCCCGGTGGTCGGCACGGTCAGCGGCGCGTCGGCGGGGATCCGCGGGTTGCGCTCGCGCAGATGCAGGTGGGCGGGGACGTGCTCGTGCTGGAGCATCAGCACGACCTTGAGCACCCCGGCGATCCCGGCGGCGGCCTCGGCGTGGCCGATGTTCGTCTTCACCGAGCCGAGCAGCAGCGGCTCGCTTGCGGGCCGGCCCTCGCCGAGGACGGCGGCGAGCGCGGCGGCCTCGATCGGGTCGCCGAGGGGGGTGCCGGTGCCGTGCGCCTCGACGTAGTCGACCTCGCCGGGTGCCAGGCCCGCGTCGTGCAGGGCGTCGCGCAGCACGTCCTCCTGGGCGCCGCCGTGCGGGGCGGTGAGCCCGTTGCTGCGCCCGTCCTGGTTGACGGCGGAGCCGCGGATGACGGCGAGGACCCGGTCGCCGTCGCGGACGGCCGCGTCGAGCCGCTTGAGCAGTACCAGGCCGCAGCCCTCGGCGCGGACGTAGCCGTCGGCGGCGGCGTCGAACGTCTTGCACCGGCCGTCGGCGGCCATCATGCCGGCCTGCTCGAAGACGTCGGTGCCGTCGGTCGCGAGGAGCAGGTTCACGCCGCCGGCGAGCGCGGTGTCGGACTCGCCGAGGCGCAGGCTGCGGCAGGCCATGTGCAGCGCCACCAGCGACGACGAGCAGGCGGTGTCCACGGCCATGCTCGGGCCCTTGAGGTCCAGGGCGTAGGAGATGCGGTTCGCCGCGACGCTCAGCGCCTGCCCGGTCCCGGAGTGCGGGGTGTGCAGGTGCGGCTCGCGGGCGAGGAGCCGGCCGTAGTCGCTGCCGCTGATGCCGACGAACACGCCGGTGCGGGTGCCGGCCAGGCTCGCCGGCACGACCCCGGCGTGTTCGAGGGTCTCCCACGCCACCTCGAGCAGCAGCCGGTGCTGCGGGTCGACGTGCGCGGCCTCCTTGCCGGAGACGGCGAAGAACTCGGCGTCGAACTGGTCGACGCCGGCGAGCAGCCCGTGCGGCCGGCCGAGCGGCGGGTGGCCGGGCACGTCACCGCCGACGGCGTCGGTGCCGGACTCCAGCAGCCGCCAGAACGCGTCGGGGCCGTCCGCGCCGGGGAACCGGCAGCCCATGCCGATGACGGCGATCGGCCCGCCGTCGGCCGTGGCCGCCGGCGGCCGGGCCGGGCTCGTGGCGGGTCCGCCGGCGCCGGTGAGGTGCCGGGCCAGCTGCCGGGCCGTCGGGTACTGCCAGAACACGGTGGCCGCGACCGGCCGGCCGAGGTGTTCCTGCAGGTCGCCGAGCAGCACCAGGGCGTCGCGGGAGGACAGGCCGATGTCGGCGAGGACCGCGTCGGGCTCCACGCTGTCCGTGCCGGCCTTCTCCGCGACGTGCCGCAGGATCCATGCCTCGACCGCCGCCGCGTCGGTCGCCGCCTGCTTCGCTGGTTGCACGCCCGCCTCCCCCATGGTCGGGTTCGAGCATCGGCGATCACGCTTAGGGCAACCCCTAGATAGGCGATCGCGCCGAGAGGGGCGAGCGCGCGCCCGGTAGCGTTGGGGCAGTGACCACCGTCGAATCTCGCCGCCGCGCGGGCCTGCCGATCGCCACCGCTGTCTTCGCGGTGATCACCGCGCTCGGTGCGGCCGCCCAGCTCAACGACCCCGACGTCCTGGACCGGTTCCGGCGCAACTATCCCGCGCTGCACGACGGGGAGTGGTGGCGGTGGTTCACGCCGCTGCTGGTGCAGTCCGCCGGGTGGGGGCAGATCCTGTTCAACATCGGCTCGCTGATCGTCGTCGGGGTCATCGCCGAGCGGCGCTTCGGCACGCTGCGGTGGCTGGTGCTCTACGTGGGCATCGGGCTGGCCGGTGAGGCCTTCGGCGAGCGGCTCGACCCGACCGGCGCCGGCAACTCCCTCGCGGTGTGCGGCCTCGCCGGCGCGCTGGCGACGCTGCTGATCCTGCGGCCCGGCGCGGCGACCCGGCCGCACGCGTTCGTCGCCCCGTACTACGTGGCGTGCGTGGCCGGGCTCGGCTTCGGCGGGATCACCGGCGCGATCGTCGCGCCGACCGTCGTGCTGGTGGTGCTGAGCGTGCTGCTGCGGCAGGAGACCTACACCGGGGTGGCGTTCGTGGCCGGGCTCGCCGCGATCGCCGGCGCCGCGGCCCTGGCGGTGAAGCCGGACCAGCACGGCATCGCCCTGCTGTGCGGCGCGGTCGCCGGGCTGCTGCTCTTCCCGCCGCGGCACCGCGCGGGCCGGGTCTCGCAGGAGTGGCCGGTCCCCGCCCGCCGCTGACGACGCACAGGCCCGGCACCCAAACGGTGCCGGGCCTTCGGGTGTGCGCGGGTCAGCCGATGAGCGCGGGTTTGCGGGCCGGGACGGCGATGCTGGTGAGGACCAGGCCGCGGTCGACGAGCCAGCGGCCGCCGAACCCGGCGACCTCGACCCCGCCGACGACCGGGCCGGGCACCAGCAGCCACGCGTGGAACGTCTCGCGCTGCGGCGAGATCGTCACCGTGGCCTCGGTGAAGTCCAGCCAGCGGCCGGTCAGCGGGTACCACGCCTTGAACACCGACTCCTTGATGCTGAACAGCAGCCGGTCCCAGTGGACGCCGGGCCGCTGCCCTTCCAGCTGCCGCAGGTGCCGGCGCTCCTCGACGAGGGTGATGCTGGCGAGGACGCCGTCGGGCAGCGGCTCGTGCGGCTCGGCGTCGATGCCGATCGTGGTGAGCTGATCGGCCCGGGCGACGGCCGCGGCCCGGTAGCCGGCGCAGTGGGTGATGGTCCCGACGACGCCCGCCGGCCACAGCGGCTCCCGGCGCGGCCCGGACGGGATCGCGACCGGGCCGAAGCCGAGCCGGCCGAGCGCCTCGCGGGCGCACCGCCGGGCCGTCATGAACTCCGCGCGGCGCTTCGCCACGGCGTTGCCGAGCGCCGTCAGCTCCTGCGGGAACAGCGGCGCCGGCACCGAGTCGTCGAACGCCTCGACCACGGCCGTGCCCTCCGGCAGGAGCCTTCCGAGCAACGTCAGCGCGCCCTCGGCCGTCGTCATCGTCATGGCCTTACGCCTCTGGACCGTAAACTTCGACGCCGTCGTGCCGGCGGCGCACGTGGATGCAGTCGCCGGGGCACTCGTTCGCCGAGTCGATGACGTCCTGGGCCGCGACGAGCGGCACCAGCACGGCCGTGCCGGGCGAGTGCCGCAGCTCCCCGTCGTCACCCTTGACGTAGGCGAGCCCGTCGACGTCGAGCTCGAAGACGTCCGGCGCGTACTGCGCGCAGATCCCGTCGCCGGTGCACAGCCCCTGGTCGATCCAGACCTCGAGCTGCTCCTCCTGCTGTGCCGCCGCGGTCATCCGCGTTCACCTGCCTCGTCTCGTGGTTCGGTGGCTGTCACGGGTCAGACCCGCATCGGCTGGGGCGTCTCGCGGCGGTCGAGGTCGGGGCCCTCGAACTCGCGGATGACCTCGTAGCGGGTGTTGCGCTCGACCGGCCGGAACCCGGCGTTGCGGATCAGGTCGAGGAGGCTCTCGCGGGTCATCTTGTCCGGGGTGCCGAACTCGTCCGCGTCGTGGGTGATCTTGTACTCGACGACCGAGCCGTCGATGTCGTCGGCGCCGTGGTTGAGCGCCAGTTCGGCGGTCTGCAGGCCGTGCATCACCCAGAAGACCTTGACGTGCGGGACGTTGTCGAACAGCAGCCGGGACACGGCGAAGGTCTTGAGCGCCTCGGCGCCGGTCGCCATCGTGGTGCGGTCCATGAGCTTGTTGCGGATCTTGCCGTCCCGCGAGTCGTGGAAGTCGTGCTGGTAGCGCAGCGGGATGAAGACGTGGAAGCCGCCGGTCTCGTCCTGCAGCTCGCGCAGCCGCAGCACGTGGTCGACGCGGTGCTTCGGCTCCTCGATGTGCCCGTACAGCATGGTGCACGGGGTCTTGAGGCCCTTGCTGTGCGCGAGGCGGTGGATGCGCGACCAGTCCTCCCAGTGGGTGGCGTGGTCGACGATGTGCTGGCGGATCTCCCAGTCGAAGATCTCCGCGCCGCCGCCGGTGAGCGACTCGAGGCCGGCGTCGATGAGCTCGTCGAGGACCTCCTCGGCGGACAGCCCGGAGATGCGCTCGAACCAGTGGATCTCCGTCGCGGTGAAGGCCTTGATCGCCACGGTGGACGGCAGGGCCTCCTTCAGCGCCCGGATCGAGCGCGGGTAGTAGCGCCACGGCAGCGTGGGGTGCAGGCCGTTGACGATGTGCAGCTCGGTGAGCTGCTCGGACTCCATCGCCTTGGCCAGGCGGACGGCGTCCTCGATGCGCATCGTGTAGGCGTCCTTCTCCCCCGGCTTGCGCTGGAAGGAGCAGTACGCGCACGACGCCGTGCAGACGTTCGTCATGTTCAGGTGCCGGTTGACGTTGAAGTGGACGACGTCACCGTTCTTCTTGGTGCGGACGTGGTGGGCGAGCCCGCCGAGCCACGCGAGGTCGTCGCACGCGTACAGCGCGATGCCGTCCTCGCGGCTGAGCCGCTCACCGGCGAAGACCTTCGCCTCCAGTTCCCGCTTCAGTCCTGTGTCCACCAACGACTCCTCATCGACTCTTTTGTGGGGGCTTGCGGGCGGGGCTCAGTAGAGCCCTTCGGGCGCGGCGGAGGTGATCTGCAGCGGCCGTACATTGGCGACGGCGTCGCACGGCCAGCCGTCGACGCGGTGCCGGACGGCCTGGTCGCGCTCCATGATGTTGGGCAGGAACAGGTCGTCGTGCAGGACGGTGAGGCGCACCCGGCCGGTCTCGCCGTAGCCGACGGTGCGCCGCGGGTCCTCCTTGTCGACGACGGCCATCGTGACCTGCGGGTAGTTCGGCAGGTAGGGCAGGATCGCGCCGTCGCGCTCGACCGGCAGGCCCATCGCGCAGCCGAACGTGTTGCCGTAGGTCATGCCGATCAGCCCGCCCTGCAGCGCCTCGGCGATCTCGGTGTACATCGCCGGGGTCAGCTGGGTGCCGCCGAGGCCGACGCCTTCGAGGCCGGCGACCAGCTCGGGGCGGCGGGAGATGAGGGCCTGCAGGATCGCCGGGGTCGTCTCCAGGTAGTGCACCCGGCCGGTCTCCAGCACGTCGGTCATCTGCTCGATGGTGTGCTCGACGTACATGTTCATCTCGACGAGCCGGCTGTCGCGGATCAGCGTCTTGATCCACCGCGGGTCGAGGTCCATCGTGTAGACGGTCGAGTCGTACAGCTCGGCGATCTGGTTCGCGCCGCGGCCGACGATGTGCGGCCCGCTCGGGCACGCGTAGAGCCAGGTGCGGCCCGGCTCGAAGCCGGTCAGGCGCAGCCCCTGCAGCCGCCACGCGGTGTGGTGCTCGGCCATCGACGGGGTGTGGAAGATGCGGCACGGCTTGCCGGTGGTGCCGCCGGACTCCCAGATCCGCCCGGCCAGGGGCCGCGGCACGTCGGACGGCACGAGCTGGACCGGGTCGAGCTCGCGCAGCGTGGCGAGGGAGAACGGCCCGAACTGCGCCAGGTCGTCGTAGCGGGTGATCTCGAGGGGGTCGAAGCCGAGGTGCGGCCGGCGGGCCAGCCAGTAGGGGCTGCCGGTCGCCGGGTCGAAGTGCCGGCGGACCACCCGCACGGTCCACTCGTCCAGGTCGGCGGCCAGCCATGCGTCGGTGAGCGCCGCGGCGGGTTCCATGACGGTCGTCATCGATTCGTCCTTCGGGTGCCGGAAGCGAGCCCGGCTGGGATGCGCCGGACACGGGGAAACGGGCAGCGGTCTGCGACCGACGCAGTTCTGCTGGTGGCATCGTGCCGTGGCGGAGATTGGGGAAATCACCACACTTGATCCCCTGACGACCTGACGCCCCTACCGAACCGGGACAAGCCGCCCCGTCCGGCCGTAAGATCCGCCCATGACCGAGCGGCCGCTGTCGATCGCCTACTCGCCGTGCCCCAACGACACGTTCGTCTTCCACGCGTGGACGCACGGGCTCCTGCCGGACACCCCGGCGACGACCGTCACCCACGCCGACATCGACGTCACCAACCACCTGGCCGGCAGCGACCGGTTCGACGTCATGAAGATCTCCTACGCGGCGCTGCCCGGCTTCCTGGACCGCTTCGCGCTCGTGCCGTGCGGCGGGGCCCTCGGCCGCGGCTGCGGCCCGCTGCTGGTCGCCCGCTCGCCGCTGACGCCGGCGCAGCTGGGCGAGGCGGTCGTCGCCGTGCCGAGCGAGCAGTCCACGGCCTACCTGCTGCTGCGCCTGTGGGCCGAGCGCGGCGTGCCGGGCGGCTTCGGCGGCATCGTCGTCATGCCGTTCCACGAGATCATGCCCGCGGTCCGCGACGGCAAGGTCGACGCCGGGCTGATCATCCACGAGGCCCGGTTCACGTACCAGTCGTTCGGCCTGCTGGAGCTGGTCGACCTCGGCCGGTTCTGGGAGGAGGACACCGGCCTGCCGATCCCCCTCGGCGCGATCGTCGCCCGCCGCGACCTCGGCCCCGAGCGCATCGCCGCGGTCACCGGCGCGGTCCGCGCGTCCGTGCGGCACGCCTGGGCGCACCCCGAGGCGTCCCAGGACTACATCCGCGAGCACGCCCAGGAGATGGCGCCGGAGGTGACGGCGCAACACATCGCCCTGTACGTCAACGGGTTCACCGAGGACCTCGGCGACGACGGGCTGGCCGCCGTCCGCGCGCTGCTGGACCGGGCCGCCGCCGCCGGACTGTGCCCCGCCGTGCCGCCCGGTGCGCTCGACGCGGTACAACCGTCACCCGTGCCGTAACGCGGCAGATCCGTTCCACCGACCCCGGAGGTACCCCCGCACATGAAGCCGTCCGCAGTGCGTCCGCTCGCCATCGCCGGCGCCGCCGTCCTCGCTCTTGTCGTCTTCTTCATCGCCAGTTCGGTCGCCGGTGACCTGGTGGTCAAGTCCGGCGGCACCACCCAGACGGTCACCGCCGTCGCGGTCGTCCTCACCGTCGTCGTCGTCGGCCTCCTCGGCTGGGGCCTGCTCGCCCTGCTGGAGAAGCTCACCGCGAAGGGCCGCACGATCTGGACCGTCATCGCGGTCGTCTTCCTGCTGCTGTCGCTGCTCGGGCCGCTCGGCGGCACGGACGCCGGCACGAAGGTGTCGCTCGCGCTGCTGCACCTGCTGGTCGGTGCCGTGATCATCACGGGCTTCACCCGGGCGCCGCGGACCGCCTGACCGGGCACCGCGGGGCACCGCCCGGGGCACGACCGCAGGGACACCGACCGTACGGATGGGACACCGTCATGACACCGCAGCCCGCCGAACCGGACCGCAGCACCGGCACCCCGCCGGTGCGCGACGGCCGGCCGGTGCTCCCGGATGTCGAGGCCGTCGCCGTCGTCGTGGTCACCGGCGCGTACGGCACGGGCAAGACCAGCCTGCTGCGCGCGCCGGCCGCGCCGGGCGTGACGGTGCTGTCCGCGACCTGCACGGAGGCCGACGCCGCGGTGGAGTTCGCCGCGGCGCGGCAGCTGCTGCCGGTGCAGCCACGCTCCGGGACCCACGTCGTCCCCGCCGACGGCGGCCACCGCACCGTGCTCGACCTGTACCGGCGGGCGCTGGGCCTGCTCCAGTTCGGCCCGGTGCGGCTGGTCGTCGACGACGCCCACTGGTGCGACGGGGCGACCCTGCGCTGGCTGCACTACCTGCTGCGGCGCTGCACCAGCCGGCCGCTGCAGGTGGTCCTCGCCGTCGAGCCCCGTGAGCACCCGGCGCTCGACACCCTCTTCGCCGACATCCTCGCCGGCCCGCGGCAGCTGATCCTCGACCTCGACGCTCCCGAGCACGCCGGCGCCGAGCCGCGCACCGACCGGCTGCGCCGCTTCCTGAGCCGCCAGCCGAACCTGCTGAGGGTCGCCGTCGCCACCGCCGTGCTCCAGCAGGCCGACGCCGAGCTCGTCGGCGCGCTCGCCGGGCTGCCGCCGCAGCTCACCGTCGCCCGGCTGGCCACACTGCGCAACACCGGGGTCGTCACCGGCGACGCGGACCGGCCGGTGCCGCCCGCCGTCGCCGCGGAGCTGTTCGGGCTGATCGCCGCCGACGAGCTGCAGCGCCTGCGGCGCCGGGCCGCGGTCATGCTCAACGACGCCGACGCGCCCGTGCGGCGCATCGCCGAGGTGCTGCTGGAGCTCAGCGACCTCGACGAACCCTGGATGCTGGAGCGGCTGCGCGACGCGGCCGCCCTCGCCTACCGGCACGACGCGCCCGCCGCGGTCCGCATCCGGACCCGGCTGCTGGCCGCGCAGCCGCACTCGCCGGACGCCGCCGTCGACGTGGCCGTCGCGCTGCTCAACGTCGACCCGTCGGCCGCGCTCGTGCACGCCCGGCAGGCGCTGCCCCGCACCGGCGACGCCCGCACGAAGGCCCGGGCCGTGGTCTGCCTCGGTCTCGCCGCGCTGGTCACCGGGCGGGAGCCGACCGCTCCGTACCTGCTGCACGACGCCATGGAGACGCTGCGCCGCGCCGCCGGGAACACCCCGACGCTGCGGGACCGCGTCCAGCTCGCGACCGTCGACTCGACGCTCGCCGCCAACGCCGTCATCGGCGGCGCCACCTACCACACCGTGCGGTCTCGGATCGGTGACGCGCCGGCCAGCGTCGCGGGGGCGTCGTCCACCCACCGGATGCTCGCCGTGCACGCGCTCACCACCGCCTACGAGGGGCTCGACGTCGAGCGGGCCACCCGGTACGCCCGGCTGGTGCTGGACCGTCCGGTGACCGGCGACAGCTGGGCGCCGCTGATGGCGACCCGGGTGCTGCTGATGGCCGACGACACCGCCGGCGCGCTCGCCGCGGCGAGCCGGCTGGCCGGGCACCACCGCGACCGCGGCGAGCCGTGCGCCGAGGCGGTCGCCCGGGCGACCTGGGCACACGTGCTGCTCGAGGTCGGCGAGCTCGAGGCCGCCTGGGCGGAGGCGACGACGGCGCTGCGGCTCGCCGGGGACAACGAGTGGGGCGCCGCGACCTGGTCGGCGCACACGAGCATCTCGATCGTCAACAGCGCCCAGGCCCGGGTCCTCGCCGCCGAGGCGGGGATGGAGACGATCCTGGAACGCGGCTCCGACATGCCGCTGTGGGAGCAGGTGCAGGCCGTCGGCGCGACGGCGCTCGCCGCCTACTGGGGCCAGGACCACGACCGGGCGCTGCAGCGGCTCCGCGGCTGCGGGAAGGTCATCGACGAGGCGGGGGTGTGCAGCCCCGCGTTCAGCAGCTGGTGGCTCGACGAGATCATCCTGCTGTCGCAGCGCGGCCACCAGCGGGAGGCGCACCTGCGTCTCGAGCAGGCGGAGGAGCAGTGCGGCCGGTGGCGCACACCGCGGACGGCGGGCATGGCGCTGCTGGCCCGGGCCGCGCTCACCGAGCAGGGTGCCAAGGTCGAGCTGCTGCTCGCTGCCCTCGCCGAGCTCGAACGCTCACCGGCGCCGATCCACCAGGTGAAGGCGCAGCTGATGCTCGGACGGACCCTGACGGTCCTGGGCGACCGCACCGCCGCGCGGCGGCATCTGCGCGACGGCATGGTGCTGTCCAACCGGCTCGGCTACATGGTGCTGGCGGCGCACTGCCGCAACGTGCTCAGCTCCGCCGGTGGGCGCACCGGCACCGAGCTCGCCGCCTGTGGTGAGCTGTCCAGCAGCGAACGGGCCGTCGCGCGGCTGGCGGCCGGCGGCGCGACCAACCGGCAGATCTCCGAGGAGCTGTTCATCTCCATGCGGACCGTCGAGTTCCACCTCACCAACGTCTACCGCAGGCTCGGCATCCGGCGCAGGGACGCCCTCGCCGGCATCGTCGAGCCGATGCCGCTGACCCGCCGGGCCACCGCTCCGCTCGCGGAGCCGGCCGAAGGGGGCGTCTCGTGACCGGGACCCGTCCCGCCGGTGGTGGCGCCGGTGGCTCAGTGGGGAGCGCCGCGGCCGCCGCGCGGTGGCGGTCCGTGCTCGCCACCGCCGGTGGGGGCACCTTCGACGCGCACACCGGGACGCTGCTGGCCGCCGCGGCCGCCGGGGACCCCGCGGTGCTGCTCGCCGCCGCGGCCGCGGGTGACCCGGCGGTGCTGGTGGCCGCCGTCCGCCGGTACGGGCTGCACCACCTCGACCTCGACGGGCTCAACGCCGCCTGCCGCCAGGTGCGGCGCGACCAGGTCGCCGAGCGGCTGACCGAGCTGTCCGCCGCGCAGCTGCGCGGGCTGCGGATCCGGGCGCTGCTCGGGGCGGGCGTGCCGGAGCGCCTCGCCGCCAGGCTCACCCAGGGCCTGCCCGGCTGCCCCGGGCTCGACGCCACCGACCCCCTCGTCGCCGACGTGGTGCTCGCCGCGATGGACGGCGCCGACCGGGCCGCGCTGCGCCGGTACGCCGCCGAAACCGCCCACGACAAGGGCCTGCCACCCGTCGTCGTCGGCCGGCTGCTGAGCGCGACCGAGCCCGGCTGGCCCGCGTGGGCGCTCGGCGCGCTGCTGGCCGCGGCCGCGGCGGCCGCCGCCGAACGGTCCTGGGACGCGGCGACGACGCTGTACAGCCGCGCCCTGCGCGAGCCGATGGACGACCCGCTGCGGCTGACGACCTGGCTGACCCTCGGCGACGTGCAGCTGACCTGCTCGCCGGAGGCCGCCGGCCGCACCTACCGCACGGTGCTGCGCACGGCACCGGACGGCGGGGCGTCGCCGGTGCGGCTCGCCGCGGCGGACCGGCTCCTGGTCCGCGGCGACGACGAGGCCGCCCGGCGCGAGCTGGCCGCCACCCACCACCGGGTCGCCGCGCCGTCCGGTGAGGCGTCGGCCCTGGCCGCGCTGTACTGGCTGGCGGTCGACCGGTCCGGCACCGCACCCGAGCTGACCTCCGACCGGGTGCCCGCGCCCGACGGCGCCGCCACCGACCCCGCCGGGCGCGGCGTCCTCGCGTGGCGCGAAGCGGTCGCGGGCGACGACGTGGACCGCGCCCGCCGGCACGCCCTCGCCGCGCTGGACCCGCCGGCCGGTGCCGTAGTGCCGCCCGCCGTCCAGGTGGCGGCGGCCCGCGCGCTGACGTTCACCGAGGACTTCGACGCGGCGGAGCGCCGGCTCAACGGGCTCGTCGAGGCGTCCCGCGGCGCCGGCGGGCACGCGGCCGGGCCGCTCGCCGCGCGGGTGGAGCTGTGGCTGCGCACCGGCCGCCTCGCCGAGGCCGAGCGGGACCTGCACGACCTGGGGCAGTGCCTGCCGGAGCAGTCCTGGCACGCCAGCACCCTGCCGCGGCTGCGGGCGCTGCAGCTCATGCAGCTGCTGGCGACGGGCCGCGGGAAGCAGGCCCGCGCGGCGCTGGCCGCGCCCCTGCCGCCGGGCAGCGACCAGGGCGTCGCCTGGGCGTACCTGCTCTACGCCCGGGCGGTCGCCGAGGCCGCCGACGGTCACGTCGACGCGGCGGTGCGGATGCTGCACGAGTGCGGCCGCCGGTGCCTGGCCGCGGGGCACCGCAACCCGGCGCTGCTGCCGTGGCGGTCCCAGGCGGCGGTGTGGGAGCACGTCCGCGGCCGCGACGACGAGGCCGCGGCGCTGCTGCGGGCCGAGCGGCTGGCCGCCGAGCGGTGGGGCGCGAGCGGCACCGTCGCGCTCACCGAGCTGCGCGCGTCGCTGCTGCACGGCGACGGGGTGACCCGGGCGGACCGCGCGGTCGTGGCGCTGTGGGCCGCGATGCGGGGCGGCTGGTCGGCGGAGACGCTGCTGACCCTCGAGAGCGCGGCGGCGGGCCGGCCACGGTCGCCCGCCGCGGACGCGGCCCTGCGCGCCGCGGCCCGGATCGGGCCCGGCAACGGCTGGAGCGTCAGGGTCGGCGGCGCCGGCGCGGCCAGGGCCGGCAAGCGCGCCAAGGGCGTCACGGTGCACCGCAACACGGGACGGGCCGCCGGCCGGCACCCGGAGACCGGCGGCGGCGCCACGACCCTGTCGACCGCCCAGCTGCGGGTCGCCGAGCTGGCCGCGAACGGGCTGCCGAACGCGGCCATCGCGGAGATCCTCGCCATCACCAAGCGCACCGTTGAGCTGCACCTCAGCAACGCGTACCGGAAACTGGGAATCACCAGCAGATCGGAACTTTCCGATGTGCTGGGTGGCGCGGCTGGGGAACACTCTGCGGTGTGCTGATCGAGCGGGACCATGAGCGAGACGTCTGCGGCGCCGCACTGACCAGGCTCCGGGCCGGGACCGGCGGCGTCCTGGCCGTCACCGGCGACCTGGGCGCTGGCAAGTCCGCGCTGCTGATGCAGGCCGCGGAGGTCGCCCTCGCCGCCGGGGTGCCGGTGGTCGCGGCCGTCGCCACCCGGGTCGAGCAGGGCCTGTCACGCGGCCTGGCGTCGCGGCTGTGGCGCGACGTCCGCGCCTCGGCCGCGACCCGGACCGGCACGCTCCTCGTCACCGTCGACGACCTGCAGTGGGCCGACGACGCGAGCCTGGCCTGGCTCACCCGCCTGCACCGGCTGAGCGGACCGGCGGGCGGCCGGGCCGGCGGGGTGAGCGTCCTGGTCGTGTTCGCGGTCCTGGACGGCGACGCAGGCGCCGAGCGGCCGGGGGTCCGCGCCGCGCTGGCCCGCGCCGACCGGACGCTGCATCCGGCCCGGCTGACCATCGCCGGGGTCGAACGGCTCCTGGCCGGCACCGGGGCGGACCGGGCCGCGACGGACCGGGCCGCGGTGGAGCGCTGCCACCGGCTCAGCGGCGGCAACCCGTCGGTGGTGCGGGCGATGGCGGCGGACGCCGCCGGATGGTCCGGGTTCGCCGGCGGCCTGCCGGACGTCACCGGGCGCGCGTATCAGCCGCTGCGCCGGCGGGTGACCGCCGCGGTCGCGGCGCTGCCCGAGCCGCTGCGCGCCTACCTGCTGCGCGGCGTGCTGCTCGGCGCCGACGCGGAGCCCGGCCTCGTGGGCCGGATGGCCGGTCTCGACGACGTCGGCGCCCGCACCGCCGCCCGGGCGCTGCGGGCGATGGGGCTGCACGGCGCCGCCGAGCCGCAGCCGGTGCTGGACGCGGTCGTGCGGCACGTCGTGGGCGCCACGATCTGCCCGGAGTCGTTCGCGGTCGGCCATGTCCAGGCGGCGGAGGCGCTGTACCGGGCCGGTGCGCCCGCCGAGCGGGTCGCGGCGCACCTGGAGCAGTCGGTCACGCTGGAGCCGTACGCGCCGGGCGTGCTGTCCGACGCCGCCGCGAGCGCCCTCGCCCGCCATGACGTGGCCACCGCCGTGCGGTACCTGAGAGTGGCGCTGCGCGGCCTACCGCCCGGCGGCGCCGAACGGGCCCGGGTCCTCGTCGAGCTCGCCGTCGCCGAGCGGTGCGGCAACCCCTCGACGCTGTTGCGCCGGGTCCTGCAGGCGCTGCCGGAGCTGCCCGGCGACGACGCCCGGGCGGCCGCCCTGGCCCGGATCCCGCCGATGGCGCTGCAGGCCGGCGCGGACGCCGCCGGCGAGGCGATCGACGGTGTCCTGCAGCAGCTGTCGGTCGTGCCGGCCGCGGAGCAGGACCGTGACGCGCCGGCGGCGCCGGCCGCGGCGCTCACGCAGCGGCTGGAGGCGCGGCTGTGGATGGCCGGCTGGCAGGACCCCGCGGTGCTGGCCGCCGCCACGGCCCAGCTGCGCGGCCGGGCGGCGGCGCCGCGTACGCCGGCCGAACGGGAGCTCGCGGGGGTGCTGCTGTTCTGCGCGACCATGCTGGCGGAGCTGACCGCGGACGACCTCGCCCCGCTCGCGCAGCTGCTGTTCGAGTCCCTCCCGGCCGACCATGACACGCTCGCCTCGATCGCGCCGCTCCTGGTCGCCGGTGCCGTCGCCGTCGAGCGGGTGCCCGCGCTGCAGCCGTGGCTGATGGAGGCCCGCCGGGCGGCCGACGCCGGGCCGTGCCGCCGGGTCGCGGCGCAGGTGCATGCCCAGCTGGCGTTCCAGCAGTTGCACACCGGCCATCCGGGCGCGGCCGCGGCCAGCGCCCTCAACGCGCTCACCGTGCTGCCGGACGGTTTCGGCGACGACGGGATCAGCGTCGCGATGCTCTTCGCGGTCGCCGCCGCGGTGCCGGACGAGCGGCTGCGGCAGCGGGCGGCGGCGCTGTGCCGCACGGAGCGGGCCAACGCCGAGACGGGCATGCTGCCGATGGTCAGCAACCTGCTGTACGGCGCGACGCACTACACCACCGAGCCGCAGGCGGCGCTGGCCGCGCTGGTCGAGTGCGAACAGCAGCTGGCCACGCACGGCTGGCACAACCGGGCGCTCTTCCCCACCGGCACGATGGTCGCGCCGCTGCTGCACCGGCTCGGGCGGTCCGAGGAGGCCCTCGAGCGCATCGCCGAGGAGCACCGGCTGACGGCGGAGTGGGGGTCGCCCGCGGCGACCGGCCGGACGCTGCGGATCTGGGGTGAGCTCAGCCGCGGCCGGCAGGCGCTGCGCCTGCTCGACGAGGCCGTCGAGGTCCTCGAACGCTCCGTCAACCAGCTGGAGCTGGCGCGGGCGCTGCTGGCGCGGGGCACCCGGTTGCTCGCGACGGGACGGCGGGGCGCCGGGGAGGATCTGCGGCGCGGCGGGCAGCTGGCGGCCGAGGCCGGCTTCTCCTGGCTGGTGGAGCCGGCCAACGTGGCGCTCGAGGCACACCACGAGCAGCTGGCGCCCGGGATCGGCTCCTTCACCCCGTCGGAGCGGACCGTCACGGAGCTGGTCACGGCCGGCCTCACGAACCAGGCCATCGCCACCCGGCTGGGCATCTCCCAGCGGGCCGTGGAGAAACACCTGACCAACTGCTACCGCAAGCTGGGGGTCACCAACCGATCCGCACTAAAGGCGGTGCTCAACCAGGTAGCGGATAAAATGTCCGATGTACACTTCGAATAGGTTCGTTCGCTTCCGAACTCTGGAAGATCACCTTGGGTAATAATTAGGCCACTGAAAGCATTCGTGGATACGTCGCCAGGGCCTTGAACCCTCAAGACAATGCTCAAATTTTTCGCAAGATCGATGTCTGCCTCTACGTGCTACCGGACGGTCACATGTGGGGCCGAACCGGACTTCGGTCCGGAATCCGTTGCGCAGGGTGCGCGGATCCGGCCCCCGGGCGCGGTAGGCCGACCACCCGCACCCATATTGAGCTGCGTGAACACGTCACGGACGGCGCCCCTGCGGAAACCTTGGCCACCCGGCGTGTCCGATCGGCCACCCAACGCCGCCGACTACGGTCCACGACACCGAACTAGGCGCACGCCTACCACAGTCTTTGGTGCCCGATTTGCTCGCGTTGACGCTCGCGGAAAGCCGTGCAAGGCTCCCGATGCGATCACAAATTTGGAGCATTTGGGAGACGTGTCGATGCTTCTGGTCAGTAACTTGAAGGCAGACGTTCGAGACGCAACTCAGACCGGCCCGCTCCAGAGACAAAACAGGAGTGAAACACTGTCGGAACAATGCTGCACATTTACGCAGCCCAACCCGGCAGCTCTCGTCGGCGCGAGTGAATACGGCGAGCTGTTTCTGTCCATTGTCGAACGGACCGGGGTCGGCCTCGCCGTCCTCAATCCACAACTGCGCATCCAGCACACAAACTCCGCGCTGCTCGAGCACTGCGGCCAGCCGCGCTTCGACCTGTACGGATTCGACTTCTCCGAGCTGTTGCACCCGAGTGTGCGGCAGCACATGCGGCGGCAGTTCGAGCGACTTCTCACCGGTCGCAGCGGTCGTTTCGTGGAGCACCTCGCCGCCCTGTGGGCGACGCGCACCGCGTTCACCGGATCCCTCACCGGAATGGCCGTACAGGGCGACGCCGGGCAGCTCAAGACAATCGTCGTCCTGGTCGCACCCGACAAGGGCGAGGATGACCGCCGGGTGCTCATCAGCCCGAACAAGATCTTGACCGAGATCAATGCGAAGATCCTCGAGGGAGTGGCCACCGGTGTACCCACCGTGCAACTGGCCGCGAAGCTCTACCTGAGCCGGCAGGGCATCGAGTATCACGTCAGCAACATGCTGCGCCAGTTCAAGGTGCCGAACCGGGCGGCGCTGGTGTCGAAGGCCTACTCCATGGGGCTTTTCGGCGTCGGGTCGTGGCCGCCGAAGGTGCTCAGCGAGTACGTGCGGCGCTGAAGGCGGCAGGTGGGCACGCGACGATGGCCGGGACACCAGTCCCGGCCATCTCTGTGTCTACGGCAGCGATGCGGTGTGCGGGCCGCTCCCCCGGCGGGGAGCGGCCCGCCGCGGGTCAGGTCAGGCCCAGCTCGCGGTCGATCAGGTCGAACATCTCGTCGTCGTCGGCCTCGGCCAGCCCGTCCGCGGCCTCGGCCGGCCCGTCGTCCCAGCGGCGCAGCAGGCTGCGCAGCCGCTCGGCGACCTGCCGTCGCGTGCCCGGGTCGGCGTCCTCGGCGGGCAGCGCCGCGGCGAGCGCGTCCAGCGCCTGCAGCGGGTCGCCGCCGGCGTCCGGGACCAGCTCCGTGTTGAGGTGCCGGGCGAGCGCGGCCGGTGTCGGGTGGTCGAACACGACCGTCACCGGCAGCCGCAACCCCGTCACCGCGGTCAGCTTGTTGCGCAGGTCGACCGCGGTCAGGGAGTCGAAGCCCAGCTCACGGAACGGCCGCTGCGCGGACACCGCGTCGGGGGTGGCGTGGCCGAGGGTGCCGGCGGCGTGGCTGCGGACCAGGTGCACCAGCTCCCGCTGCCGCTCGTCGTCGGCGAGGCCGAGCAGCCGCTGCGCCGGCTCGGGGCGGCCCGTCCCGGACTCCTCCACGGCGGCCGGCGCCGGCCGCGCCTCGGGCAGCCCGTCGAGCAGCGGGCGGTGCCGCGCCATCGAGTACAGGGCACCGAACCGGGCCCAGTCGACCCGCGCCACCACGAGTGCGGCCTCGCCGTGCTCGACCGCGTCCCGCAGCGCCGCGACCGCGTGCCGCGGGTCCATGGCGAGGATCCCGTGCGAGGCGAGCCGGTCGGACTCGCCCGCGTCGACCATGCCGCCGGCCTCCCACGCGCCCCACGCCACGCACGTCGCCGCCTGGCCACGGTGCCGCCGGTGCCGGGCGAGCGCCTCCAGGTAGGCGTTGCCCGCCGCGTACGCCGCCTGGCCGAGGTTGCCCCAGACGCCCGCGCCGGAGGAGAACATGACGAACGCGTCGAGCGGCACCGTGGCCAGCAGCGCGTCGAGATGCATCGCACCGGCGGCCTTCCCGCGCAGCACCGCGGCCATGTCCGCCAGGTCGGTGCCGGCCACTGGCCGCTCGTCGCCGGGTACCCCGGCCGCGTGCACCACCGCGGTGAGCGGCGAACCCGCCGGCAGCTCGGCCAGCAGCCGGCGGACCTGCTCGCGGTCGCCGACGTCGCAGGCCACCACGGTCGCCTCGGCGCCGAGCGCGGCGAGCTCCGCGACGAGTTCGGCGGCGCCGGGCGCCGCCATCCCGCGGCGGCTGGTCAGCACCAGGCGGGTCGCGCCGGCGCCGGCGAGCCAGCGGGCGACGTGCCCGCCGAGCGCCCCGGTGCCGCCGGTCACCAGCACCGTCCCGCTCGGGCGCCACGGGCGGCCACGGCCGCCGGCGAGCGGCGCCCGGACCAGCCGCCGGCCGAAGGTACCGGCGGCGCGGACGGCGACCTGGTCCTCGTCGCCGATCCCGGCAAGCACGGCGCACAGCCGCCCGGCCGCGGCGGCGTCCACTGTGGAGGGCAGGTCGACCAGGCCGCCCCACCCGTCGGGGTCGTCGAGGCCGGCGACGATGCCCATGCCCCACACCTGTGCCTGGGCCGGGCGGTGCAGCACGTCACCGGCGCCGACGGAGACCGCCCCGCCGGTCGCGCACCACAGCTTCGCGCCGGTGCCGGCGTCGTGCAGCGCCTGCAGCAGCCCGACGTTGCCGGCGAGGCCCGCCGGCAGCTCCGGCATGCTGCCGTGCGGCGACTCGTCCCAGGCCAGCAGCGACAGCACACCCTCGACCGGGCCGTCCGCGCACGCGCGGAGCCGCTCGGCGATCCGGTCGCGGTCGGCCTCGCCCGCCGGGAGCCGCAGCAGCCGCGCCGCCGCGCCGTGGGCGTTGAGCGCGTCCAGCAGCACCCCGGCCGGACCGTCGACGCCGCCGTCCGCCGACTCGGCGGCCACCACCAGCCAGCTGCCGGTGAGCCTCGCCGAGGCGGACTCGGCGAGGGCGTCCCAGCGCACGGCGTAGCGCAGCTCGTCGACCGCGGCCCGGACCCGGGAGTCCTCGTGCCAGGTCCGCAGCGCGGGCAGGACCGCGGCGAGCGCGGTGGGATCGGCCGACGTGGCGCCGGCCAGACCGGTGACGTCGCCGCGGCGGACCGCGTCCCAGAACCGGTCGTCGGCGGGCGCGCCCGCGGCCGGCCCGGCGGGCGCCGCGTCGAGCCAGAACCGGCGCCGCTGGTAGGCGTACGTCGGCAGGTCCACGGTGCGCCGGCCGGTGCCGAGCAGCGGCGTGAGGTCCACCGCGCAGCCACGCACGTGCAGCTCGGCGACGGAGCGGGCGAAGCGGTCCGGGCCGCCCTCGCCGCGGCGCAGTGACCCGACCACCACGTAGGCGCCGTCGGTGCTCGCGTCGGCGGTCTCCTGGACCGCCACCGTCAGCACCGGGTGCGGGCTGCATTCCACGAACGCCCGGTAGCCGTCCTCGACCAGGCGCTGGACGCCGTCGGCGAAGCGGACCGTCGCCCGCAGGTTGCGGAACCAGTAGCCGGCGTCCAACTGCGGGCCGGCGAGCCACTCCCCGGTCGCGGTCGACAGCATCGGCACCGTGCCGGGGACGCCCCGGACCGGCGCGAGCGCCTCCAGCAGCGCGCCTTCGATCGACTCGACCTGCTCGGAGTGCGAGGCGTAGTCGACGTCGACGAGCCGGGCCCTGATGCCGTCGGCGGTGCAGTCCGCCACGAACCGGTGCACGGCCGCGACCTCGCCGGCGACGACGACCGCCGTCGGCGCGTTGACGACGGCGACGCTGATCCGGCCGCTGTCGGCGCCGAGGTTCGCGATGCGGTCCCGCACCGCCTCGGCGGGCAGCGCGACGGACGCCATCGCGCCGCTGCCGGCGAGGGTGACGATCGCCTTGCTGCGCTCCGCGACGACCCGGGCGGCGTCGGCGAGGCTGAGCATCCCGGCGACGCAGGCGGCGGCGATCTCGCCCTGGGAGTGGCCGACGACCGCGTCGGGCCGCACGCCGTGGGCGCGCCACAGCGCCGCGAGGGAGACCATCACCGCCCACGACGCGGGCTGCACGACGTCGACCCGGTCCAGGCCGGGAGCGCCGTCCTCGCCGCGCAGGACCGCGCTCAGGGACCAGTCCACGAAGGGCGCGAGGGCCTCCTCGCAGTCCCGCACGGACGCGGCGAAGACGGGTGCGGTGTCCAGCAGCTCGGCGGCCATCCCGGCCCACTGCGCGCCCTGGCCGGGGAAGACGAACACGACCCGGCCGTCGACGTCGGCGGTGCCCCGCACGACGGCCGGTCCGGTGGCGGGCTCCGCACCGGTCGCGAGGGCGGTGAGGCCCTCGGCGAGGTCGGCGCGGTCCCGGCCGAGGACGACGGCGCGTTGCGGCAGGGCGGCCCGGGTGGTCAGCAGCGACCACGCGACGTCGGCGAGGTCCGCCGGGTCGTCGTCGGCGGCGTCGGTACGAGGTCCCGCCCCGCCGATCCGCGCCCGCAGCAGCGCGGCCTGCGCGGCGAGTGCCTGCGGCCCGTGCGCGGACAGCAGCAGCGGCACCGGCCCGGCGACCGGCGTGCCACCGGCGTCGGGCGCGGTGTCCACCGGTGGCTCTTCGAGGATGACGTGGGCGTTGGTGCCGCTGATGCCGAACGACGACACCCCGGCGCGGCGCGGCCGCTCGCCCGCCGGCCACGGCCGGGCCCGCGTGAGCAGCTCGACGGACCCGGCCGACCAGTCGATGTGCGGCGACGGCTCGTCGGCGTGCAGCGTCCTGGGCAGCGTGCCGTGCTCCATCGCCAGGACCATCTTGATGACGCCGCCGATGCCGGCCGCGGTCTGCGTGTGCCCGATGTTCGACTTCAGCGACCCGAGCCACAGGGGCGTGGAGCGGTCCTGCCCGTAGGTGGCGAGGATCGCCTGCGCCTCGATCGGGTCGCCGAGCAGGGTACCGGTGCCGTGCCCCTCGACCGCGTCCACCTCGGACGGTGCGAGGCCCGCGGCGGCGAGCGCGGTGCGGATGACCCGCTGCTGCGACGGGCCGTTGGGCGCGGTGAGCCCGTTGGAGGCGCCGTCCTGGTTGACCGCGGTGCCGCGCACGACGGCGAGGACCGGGTGGCCGTTGGCGCGGGCGTCGGACAACCGCTCCAGCAGCACCATGCCGGCGCCCTCGGAGAGGCCGAAGCCGTCGGCGCCGGCCCCGAACGCCTTGCAGCGGCCGTCGCGGGCGAGGCCGCGCTGCCGGCTGAACCCGACGAACTGCGACGGCGTCGACATCACCATCGCGGCCCCGGCGAGGGCGAGGTCGCACTCGCCGCGGCGCAGCGACTCCACCGCGAGGTGCAGCGCGACCAGCGACGACGAGCACGCGGTGTCGACGGTGACCGCCGGGCCCTCCAGGCCCAGCACGTAGGAGACCCGGCCGGACGCGACGCTCGACGCGCCACCGGTGACGAGGTACCCCTCGATGCCCTCGGCACCGGACTGCAGCCGGGAGCCGTAGGCCTGGTCGGCCATGCCGACGAAGACCCCGGTGCGGCTGTCGCGCAGCGACGTCGGGGCGATCCGGGCGTGTTCGCACGCGTCCCAGGCGACCTCGAGCAGCAGCCGCTGCTGCGGGTCCATGGCGACGGCCTCCCGCGGGCTGATCCCGAACGCCTCCGGGTCGAAGTCGGCGGCGTCGTAGAGGAAGCCACCGTGCCGCACGTACGTGGTGCCGGCGCGGTCGGGGTCCGGGTCGTAGAGGCCGGCGAGGTCCCAGCCGCGGTCGGCGGGCATCGCGCCGACCGCGTCGACCTCGCCCTCGACCAGCCGCCACAGGTCCTCGGGGTTGCGGACGCCGCCGGGGTACCGGCAGCCGATCCCGACGATGACGATCGGGTCGCCACGGTCGGCGGCCGCGACGGGCGCCGCCACCGGCGTCTCCGGCGCCTCCCCGAACAGCTCGGCACGCAGGAACCGGGCCAGGTGCGCGGGCGTCGGGTGGTCGAACACGGCGGTCGCGGGCAGCCGCAGCCCGGTCGCCTTGCTGAGCCCGTTGCGCAGCTCGACCGCCGACAGCGAGTCGAAGCCCAGCTCCATGAACGCCCGCGACGACTCGACCGTGGCCGTCGACGCGTGCCCGAGGACCCGGGCGACCTGCCCGCGGACCAGGTCGAGCAGGACCCGGTCACGCTCGGCGGGGGCGAGCCCGGCGAGGCTGCGGGCGAGTTCGCCGCCGCCCGCCGCTCCTGCCGTCCCGGCCGGCTCGGCCGCCGCTTCGAGCAGACGGCGGGTCTCGGGCAGCGCGCCGATGAGCGGGCTCGGCCGGGCGCTGCCGAAGACGGCGGCGAAGCGCTCCCAGTCGACGTCGGCGACCGCGACCGTGGTGTCGTCGTGGTCCAGGACCTGCTGCAGTGCGTGCATCGACGGCTCGGGGTCGATCAGCGGGACGCCCCGGCGGCGCAGCGTGTCGGCGAGGGAGTCGACGATCATCCCGCCGCCGGCCCACGGCCCCCACGCGACCGAGTGCGCCGGGACGCCGTCGGCGCGCTGCTGCTCGGCGAGCGCGTCGAGGTGGGCGTTCGCCGCCGCGTAGGCGCCGTGGTCGCCGACGCCCCAGACGGCCGCGATGGAGGAGAAGTAGACGACCGCGTCGAGCGTGGACCGGTCCAGCAGCTCGTGCAGGTGCAGGGCACCGCCGACCTTGCCGGCGGCGACGGTGGCCAGCCCGTCGAGGGTCAGGTCCGGCAGCGCGGCGAGGTCGGCGATGCCGGCGGTGTGCATGACGGCGGTGATCGGCTCGCCCCGGTCGGCGCAGTCGGCGACGAGCGCCGCGACGGCGTCCCGGTCGGCGACGTCGCACGCGACGACGGACGCCTCGGCGCCGGCCGCGGCGAGCTCCGCGACGAGCGCGGCCGCCCCGGGCGCCTCCGCGCCGCGGCGGCTGGTGAGCACCAGGCGGCGGGCGCCGGCGGCGGCGAGCCACCGGGCGACGTGCCCGCCGATCGCGCCGGTGCCGCCGGTGATGAGGACCGTCCCCGACGGCCGCCACGCGCGGGCCGGGGCGGTGCCGCCGGTCCCGGCGTGCACCAGCCGCCGCCCGAGGACGGCGGTGGCCCGCACCGCGACCTGGTCCTCCCCCGCGAGACCGCCGAGGCCACCGAGCACCGCGCACAGCCTGGCCGCGGCCCGGGCGTCCAACCCGGTGACCGGCAGGTCGATCAGGCCGCCCCAGGTGCGCGGGTACTCCAGCGCCGCGACCCGGCCGAGGCCCCACGTCTGTGCCTGCGCGGGTGCGGCGAGGCGCTCCCCGTCGACGGCGACCGCGCCCCGGGTCGCGCACCACAGGGGCGCGGTCACTCCGAGGTCGTCGAGGGCCTGGACGAGCAGCAGGTTCCCGGCGGCGGGCACCCGCTCGTCGGTGCCGAGCAGCGACAGCACCCCGGCGACGGGGATGTCGCCGGCGAGCGCGCCGCGCAGCGACCCGCCGAGCCCGGCCCGGTCGGTGCCGGCCGGGTCCACGGCGAGGGTGCGCACCGTCGCGCCGTGCGCGGTCAGCGCGGCGATGACCGGCCCCGGCACCGTCTCCGGGTCCGGGTGGACGATCAGCCACTCGCCGGTGAGCATGACGTCCGGCGGCTCCGGCAGGGCGTCCCAGCGGATCTTGTACCGCCACCCGTCGACCTGGCCGCGCACGGCGCGGTGCTCGTGCCAGGCGCGCAGGGCGGGCAGCACGGCGGCGACCGCACCGGCGTCGGCGGACAGGACGCCGGCGAGCCCGGCCGCGTCCGACTGCTCGACGGCGGTCCAGAAGTCGCCGTCGACGGTCTGCCCGGTCGCGACGGACGCGGCGTCCTCCAGCAGCGGGGCCTCGAGCCAGAAGCGCTGGCGCTGGAACGCGTACGTGGGCAGGGCGACGGTCCGCCGGTCGGGGCCGAAGACGCCGGTCCAGTCGACGGCCGCGCCGTGGGCGTAGGCGGCGCCGAGCGAGTCGAGGAACCGGTCCCGGCCGCCGTCGTCGCGGCGCAGCGTGCCGGTGACGAACGCGTCCACGGCCAGGCTCTCCAGGGTCTCCTGGATCCCGACGGTCAGCACCGGGTGGGCACTGACCTCGATGAACGTCGTCACACCGGCGCCGGTGAGGGCCTGGACGGCGCCGGCGAACTCGACGCTGTGGCGCAGGTTGCGGTACCAGTAGTCGGCCCCGCCGACGGTGACGCCGCTCAGGTCGGCGCCGACCGTCGAGTGCATCGGCACGGCGGCCGGCCGCGGCGCGACGGGGGCGAGCAGCTCCAGGAGCCGGTCGCGGATCGCCTCGACCTGCACCCCGTGGGAGGCGTAGTCGACGTCGACGCGCTTCGTGCGTACCGCCGCCGCCGCGCACACCGCGGCGAACTCGTCGAGGGCGCCGGGCTCGCCGGACACCACGGCGGACGTGGTGCCGTTGACGGCCGCGACACCGAGCCGGCCGTCCCATTCCGCGATGCGCCGCGCGACCTCGTCCGCGGGCAGCGCCACCGACAGCATCCCGCCCTTGCCGGCGAGGGCGGACAGCGCCTGGCTCCGCAGCACCACGACGCGGGCGGCGTCGTCGAGGGAGAGGATGCCGGCGACGCACGCGGCGGCGATCTCGCCCTGGGAGTGCCCGACGACGACGTCGGGTTCGACGCCGGCGGCCCGCCACATCCCGGCGAGGGACACCATGACCGCGAACAGGACCGGCTGGACCACGTCGACGCGGCTCAGCGGGGCGGCGTCCGGTTCGCCGCGCAGCACGGCGGTCAGCGACCAGTCGGCGTACGGCGCGAACGCCGCCTCGCACCGGGCGATCGACGCCGCGAACCCGGGATCGGTGTCCAGCAGGCGCACGGCCATGCCGGCCCACTGCGAGCCCTGGCCGGGGAAGACGAACGCGACCTTCCCGCCGGGCCGGGCGAGCGCGCCGGGCGTGGTCCCGTCGGCGACCCGCAGCAGCTGCTCGCGGACGGACCCGTGGTCGGCGCCGACGACGACGGCCCGGTGCGGCAGGGCGGCCCGGGTGCTGACCAGGGACCAGCCGACAGCGGCGAGGTCCTGGTCGCCGAGGAACCCGGCCAGCCGGGCGGCCTGCGCCCGCAGCGCCGCTTCGCCCCGGCCGGACACCACGATCGGCACCGGCACCGCCGGCCCCGAGGACACCGGCGGCGTGGGCGCGTCGGTGTCCTCGGGCGCGGGGGCCTCGAGGACGACATGGGCGTTGGTGCCGGAGACACCGAACGACGACACGGCGGCGCGGCGCGGCCGGCCCGTCTCCGGCCAGGCGACCGCCTCGCGGAGCAGCGCGACGTTGCCGCTCGCCCAGTCGACGTGGGTGGACGGCGCCGAGACGTGCAGGGTCTGCGGGAGCACGCCGTGGTGCATGGCGAGGATCATCTTGATGACCCCGCCGACGCCGGCCGCGGCCTGCGTGTGCCCGACGTTCGACTTCAGCGACCCCAGCCACAGCGGGTCACCGTCGCGGTCCCGGCCGTAGGTGGCGAGGATGGCCTGCGCCTCGATCGGGTCGCCGAGGGCGGTGCCGGTGCCGTGCGCCTCGACAGCGTCCACATCGGACGGTCCGAGGCCGGCGTCGGCGAGCGCCGCGCGGATGACCCGCTGCTGCGACGGGCCGTTCGGGGCCGTCAGACCGTTGGACGCGCCGTCCTGGTTGAGGGCGGAGCCGCGCACGACGGCGAGGACCCGGTGGCCGCGGGCCCGGGCGGTGGACAGCCGCTCCAGGACGAGCATGCCGGCGCCCTCGCCCCAGCCGGTGCCGTCGGCGTCGTCGGAGAACGCCTTGCAGCGGCCGTCGAGCGACAGCCCCCGCTTGCGGCTGAACTCCATGAGCACACCCGGCGTCGACATGACCGTGACCCCGCCGACGAGGGCGAGCTCGCACTCGCCGCCGCGCAGCGCCCGGGTCGCCAGGTGCAGCGCGACCAGCGACGACGAGCAGGCGGTGTCGACGGTGACGGCCTGCCCCTCCAGGCCAAGGGTGTAGGCGACCCGGCCGGACGCGACGCTGGTGAGGCTGCCGGTCAGCAGGTAGCCGTGCATCCCGTCGGCGGGCTTGTGCAGCGCCGGGCCGTAGTGGGTGTAGGGCACGCCGACGTAGACGCCGCCGGGCCGGCCGGCCACCGACAGCGGGTCGATGCGGGCCGACTCGAGCGCCTCCCAGGCGACCTCGAGCAGCAGCCGGTGCTGCGGGTCCATGCCGAGCGCCTCGCGCGGGCTGATCCCGAAGAACGCCGGGTCGAACTGGGCGGCGTCGTGCAGGAACGAGCCGTGCCGGGTGCAGCACCTGCCGACCGCGTCCGGGTCGGGGTCGTAGAGGTCGGTCCGCCAGCCGCGGTCGGTGGGGAACGTGGTGACGGCGTCCGACCCGTCGGCGACGAGCCGCCACAGGGCTTCCGGTGTGTCGACGCCGCCCGCGTACCGGCAGCTCATGCCGACGATCACGACCGGGTCGTCGGCCGCAGCACCCGCACCGGCCACCGCGACCTGGGCCTCGGCTTCCGAGCCGAGCAGCTCGTCGCGCAGGAACCGGGCGACGGCGCGGGGCGTCGGGTAGTCGAACAGCAGCGTCGCGGGGATGCGGACCCCGGTCGCGGCGGCCAGCTCCTCCCGCAACGCGGTGCCGATCGCGCGGTACACGCCGAGCTGCCGGAACGCGAGACCCGCGTCGACCGGTCCGGGCTTGCCGGTGGCCGCGACGACCGCGGCGCGGACCACGTCCAGCAGCAGCCGGTCCCGGTCGGTGTCGCCGGCGGCCAGCAGCCGGGCGAGCAACCCGTCTCGAGCGCTGGAGGGCCGGTCGTCGAGATGCTCGGGCGCCATGGGGCTGCACCGCCTTCGGTGGGGCCCGGGCCCTCCGGCGGTGGACCGCGGACAGACCGGGGCGTGAGCGGGAAGTCGAGTATCACGCGGCCCACCGGCACCCCGGGCCGGCCGCGGTGCTTCTCTAGCGAAACCCTTAGCCCGCTCACGGGGCCGCGACGGACCGGGCCTCTTCGGTACGGTCCACGGGCCACCCGCCCGATCGATGGAAGGAACTGCGTTGTCCCGTGTAACCCGCCCCTCGGCCGGCCGCGGGGGCCGGCCGAGGGCGCCCCGATGGGCCGCCGGTCTGCTCGCCGCGCCCGCTTTGCTGGTCGCCCCGCCGCCCGCCCCGCTGCCTGCCGCACAGCCCGCCTCGTCGGCTGCCGGCGCGTACACGTCCATGGACGTCGGCTTCAACGGCGGGGTGCAGGACCTCGACCGGATGGCCGCCTTCGTGCCCGGGCAGGCGCCGTTCCTGCGGGTCGAGCTCGACTGGTGGGCGCGGCAGGGTGCCGCGACCGGCGCGCCCGACTTCGCCGGCACCGACGCCGTCGTCGACGCGGCGGTCGCCCGCGGCATGCGCGTCATGATCATTCTTGGGTACGCGCCGCCGTGGGCCAACGGCGAGCACGACCCGGCGGGTCCCGCGAACCGCGACTTCGACGGCGGCGCGCAGGACCCGCACGCCTACGTCACCACCTGGCTGCCCGACGACGACGCCGAGTGGGCCGCGATCGTGTCCGCGACCGCCGGGCACTACAGCGCGCCGCGGTTTCAGGGCCGGGTCCAGGCCTAGCCGAACCTGTGGACGTTCGGCAAGTACGGCGGCAACACCCCGCACGAGGTGATGGTCCGCTACTGGCAGCTGACCCGCATCGCCGGTCAGGCCGTGCACGCCCGCTGCGCCGACTGCGTGGTGGTCGCGGGCGGCTCCGCCGGCGTGCCCGACAACGACCCGGCCCGGGCCCCATCGGCGTGGCTGGAGTGGGCATACGCCAACGGCTACGGCGGCGACTTCGACGCCGTCGCGCACCACCCCTACTTCGAGTGGAACCCCGACCTGCCCGTCGTCGACCCGGCAACCGGGCAGTGCGTGCCCTGGCGCAACATGCTCGGACCCGACACCGGCTGCGGGGAGCTGGCCCGGGTCCGCGCCGTCATGCTCGCGCACGGCGACGGCGGCAAGAAGATCTGGGGCACCGAATGGGGTCTGCCGATGACGGTCCTGGAGCACGGCCGGCCGGTCATGACCCTGGCGCAGGTGCGCGACCGGATGGTCCGGGCGGTGCAGCTGTGGCGCGCCCGGCCCTACACCGGGCCGCTGTTCCTCTACACGTTCCGCGACCCGTGCACCGACCTCACCAACGGCGAATGCACGTTCGGTGTCCTGCGCGCCGACGGCACCGCGAAGGAACCCGTCCACACCGGCCTGTCGGAGGCCTACCGGTTCCTGCGCCCGGAGTGCGTCGGCGCACCAGCGGTGCCGCCCGCCGACCCGGCCCTGCCCGCCATGGACCCGGGCCGGTGCTGGCGGCCGCTCTGGTCGCAGCAGGTCGTGTCGCCGGACGGCCGGTTCCGCCTGCTGCTGCAGACCGACGGCAACCTGGTCCTCTACGGTGGCGCGGCGCCGCTGTGGGCGAGCGGCACCAGCGGTGCCGGCGGTGGCGTCCGGCTGGACAACCAGCTCGACGGTAACGTCGTGCTCTACCGCGCCGACGGCACCGCCGCGTGGTCCACCGGCACCTGGAGCCAGGGACCGTCGGCGCTGCGGCTCGGTGACGACGGCAGGCTCACCCTGACCCGCGTCACCGGCGGCGGCACCACCTGGTCCACGCCGGTCTGGGAGCCGGCCGGCGGCACCCTGGTCCGCGACGACGACTGGGGCATCGCGGTCGTCGCCGGGGGCGCCGCCGTGTGGTTCACCAGCCCGGCCGAGCTGCAGGCCGCCGGATACGCCGGGGTGACCCCGCGGCCGATGTCCGACGCGGAGCTCGCCGTGCTGCTCGGCGCGCCCCGCGACGGCACCCTGATCCGTGACCGGCAGAGCGGCGGGGTGTGGGTGGTCGCCGGCGGCGCGAGGATGTGGTTCGCCTCGCCGGACGAGCTCACCGCGGCCGGCTACGGCGGCACCCCGAGCACCTCCGTGCCGCCGAGGTGGATCACCACGCTGCCGGACGGCCGGCCCGCCGACGGCACCCTGGTCAAGGCCGGCACTTCCGCGCAGGTCTGGCGGGTGGCCGGCGGCCGGCGCACCGCGGTCGCCGCGCCGCCCGGCGCGCGGGTCACGACGATCGGCGCGAGCGCTCTCGCCGCGATCCCGGTCGGCTGAGCGCCCGCGATCAGCCCGGCGGGCGGGGCGGCCGTCCCGCCCGCCGGGCGCACGTTCCCGCGCTCAGCGCGCCCGCTTGACCGTCGTGGCCCGCACTCACCGCGCCGGGTCGCCTGCCGTGGCCCGCGCGCGGCGCTGCCAGCCGACGGAGGGCGAGGCCGTCCTCAGCGCGGAAGCGCACGTTCCAGCGCTCAGCGCGCCGGGTCGCCTGCAGTGGTCTGTGCGCGGCGCTGCCAGTCGGCGGGGGCGAGGCCGTATTCGGCGCGGAAGCGGCGGGCGAAGTGCCGGGCGTCGGCGAAGCCCCAGCCCTTCGCGACCGACGCCACCGTCGCCGAGGGCCGCTCGGCCAGCTCGCGGTGCGCGCCGCGCAGGCGGCCCCGGATGACGGACTCGGCGAGCCGCTCGCCGCGGGCGGCGAAGGCGGCGTAGACGGCCCGGACCGAGACGCCGTGCTCGACGGCCAGCCGGGCGGCGGACAGGTCGGGGTCACGCTGGTGGGCGTGGACGAAGGCGGTCACCCGCGCGAACAGGCTGCCGGCGCGCAGCCACGACGCGTCCGGGGCGGCGACCGAAGCGATCAGGGCCCGCAGCAGCTCGACCGCCGAGGAGCCCAGCAGCCGGACCGACTCGTCCGGGCAGTCCTCGTCCAGGACCGCCGGCAGCTGGGCCAGGTGGCGGCGCAGCAGGTCGTGCATCGGGCTCGCGGCCAGCCGTGGCGCCGCGCTGCGGACCGCGTCGACCGGCACGCCGAGACGGTCGTGGTCCACCAGCAGCGCGACGATGACCGACGGCTCCTCGACGTGCAGGTCGAAGGGCTGGTCGAGGTCGGTCAGGAACAGCTCGCCGACGCCGCCGGCGGCGGGCAGGTCGCGGCGCCGCAGCCGGATCGCGCCGCTGACCGGCAGGCCGAGCGCCAGGCGTGGTGGTCCGCCGCGCGGCTGACCGGACGTGCGGGTGCACCGCAGCGGGCCGGTCCCGGCGTGCAGCAGGCGCGCGCCGGGGCCCAGCGGCCAGACGCCGAGGCGGGCGTCGGCGGGCTCCGCGACCGACACCGCGGCCGGTGCGAGCTGCGCGGCCAGGGCCGCGCGGACCGCCTCGGCGCGCCTCGCCACCGGCAGTCGCGAGGTGTCGAGCACGATCGCCATCGCGCCGATTGTGCACTGTGAGCCCACGGTGTGCACGCACAGACCAGCCGGACGCGCTCCCAGCCGCCTAATGTCGCGCCCAGCGGGAGGAGGAACGGATGCACGGCCGGGACGAGGAGCTCGCCACCGTCGAGCGGCTCCTGGCCGAGGCCCGCGCCGGACGCGGGGCGGCGCTGGTGGTCCGCGGCGACGCCGGGATCGGCAAGACCATGCTGCTGGCGGCCGCCCGGCGGTCCGCCGCGACGGCCGGGATGGCGGTGCTGCAGGCCAACGGCGCCGAGGCGGAGGCGGCGCTGCCGTACGCCGGGCTGCACCAGCTGCTCGGCCCGCTGCTGGGCGACCTGGGCGCGCTCACCCCGCGCCTGCGGCGCACCCTGCGCGGCGCGTTCGGCGAGGACGGCGACCGGCCCGACTGGTTCGCCGTCGGGCTGGCCGTGCTGGAGCTGCTCGGCGACCGCGCCGTCCGCACCCCGCTGCTGCTCGTCGCCGAGGACGCGCACTGGCTCGACCCGGAGACCCTCAACGTGCTGGTCTTCGTCGCCCGCCGGCTGGCCGGCGAGCCGATCGCCGCGGTGCTGGCCGTGCGCGGCCAGCCGGCCGGCGAGCTCACCGGCACCGGCCTGGGCCAGCTGACCCTCGGCGGCCTCGGCCCGGACGCGGCGGCCCGGGTGCTGGCCGAGCACGCCCCGCACCTGTCGCCGGCCGCCCGCGACTGGGTGACGGCCCAGGCGGCGGGCAACCCGCTCGCCCTGATCGAGCTGCCCCGCTCCGTCGAGGCCGGGCCGCTGACGGCGCCGGACGGGCTGCTGCCGCTGAGCGAGCGGCTGGAGACCGCGTTCGCGGGCCGGTTCGCGCAGCTGCCGGCCGGGACCCGCGCCGCGGTGGCCGCGTTCTCCGCCGACCCGAACTGTCCGGTGCCGACCCTGCTGGCCGCCGCGCGGGCGACGACCGGGACCGCCGTCGCGCCGGGAGCGTTCCAGCCGGCGATCGACGCGGGCCTGCTGCAGGTGCAGGGCCGGCGGCTGCGGTTCCGGCACCCGTTGATGCGTTCCGCGGTGTACCGCGGCGTCACCGAGTTCGACCGGCTGACGATCCACGCCGTCCTCGCCGACGCGCTCACCGACGACCCGGACCGGCGGGCCTGGCACCGCAGCGCCGCGACCCTGGGCCCCGACGAGGACGCCTGCGCCGAGCTGGAAGCGGCGGCGGGCCGGGCGCTCGGCCGTGGCGCGGTGCGCGCCGCGGTCGGCGGTCTCGGCCGGGCCGCCGAGCTGACCGGCCGCCCGGTGCGCCGCTCGGTGCTGCTGTTGCGGGCGGCCGAGCTCGCCTCGACGGAGGACCTTGGGCTGGCCGCGGAGCTGGTGGGCCGGATCGAGCCGGTGCTCACCGGCGCCGCCGACCGGGCCCGCCTCGCGATGGTCCGGGACGCGATCGAGCCGGCCGGCGTCGCCGACGCGGCCCGCATCCACCGGCTGTGCGACCACGCCGCCGAGGCGCACGCCGTCGGCGAGACCGGCCTGGCCGCGCTGCTGTGCTGGCGGGCGTCGCTGTGCCGCTGGTTCGCGGGCCTGCCGGAGCCCGCCGGCGCGCGGATCACGGCCGTGCTCGGCACGCTCGGCCTGCCCGCCGACGAGCCGATCGCACTGGCGGTCCAGGCGCACGCCCAGCCCGACGCGCTCGGACCCGGCGTGCTGCACCAGCTGCCCCGCCTGGTGCCGGACCGCACGGACGCCGACGGGATGCGCTACCTCGGCAGTGCGGCGCTCACCCTCGGCGACTTCCCGTCGGCGGCGTCGTTCATGAGCACCGCGGCCGCCGGCTACCGCGCACAGGGCCGGGCGGCGCTGCTGACCCGCCCGCTCGCCATCTCGGGCTACGTCCGGCTGTGGCTGGGCGGGTGGCCGGCGGTCCGCGCCGACCTCGAGGAGGCCGAGGCGCTCGCCGACGAGACCGGTGACCCGTTCTGGTCGGTGACGGCGCGGGCCAGCCGGGCGATGCACGACGCGTTGACCGGCAACCACGCCGCGGCGCTGCGCCTCGCCGACGACATCGCCGCGAGCCCGGCCACGGCGGGGGTCCGGGCGGCGGCCGGTGCCGCCCAGCACGCCCGCGGCATCGTCGCCAACGCCGAAGGTCGGCACGACGATGCCCTCGACCTGCTGTCGCGCATGTACTCCCCCGCCGACCCGGCCTATCAGCCCGACATGCACGGCTGGGCGCTGGCCGACCTCGCCGACGCCGCCGTCCGCGCGGGACGCGCCGGCGAGGTCCGCGGGATCGTCGCGGCGGCCGGCGAGCGCGCCGCCCGGCTGCCGTCGCCGATGCTGGTGCGCTGCCACGCCTACGCCGCCGCCGTCCTGGCCGTCGTCGACGACGACACCACCGCCGGCGCCGCGTTCGAGCGGGCCCGCGCGATGGACCTGGCGGCCTGGCCGGTGCACCGGGCGCGGCTGGACCTCGCCTACGGCGCCTGGCTGCGCCGCCGCAAGCGGATCCTGGAGTCGCGGGTGCCGCTGCGCGCGGCCCGGGACGGTTTCGACGCGCTGGGCGCCGCGGCGTGGGGCCGGCTCGCCCGTGAGGAGCTGCGCGCCGCCGGGGAGGAGAGCGCGGGCCGGGCGGTGCCGTCGCGGGAGCGGCTGACCGCGCAGGAGCTGCAGACGGCGACCCTGGCGGCGGCCGGCCTCAGCAACCGCGAGATCGGGCAGCGGCTGTTCGTCTCGCACCGCACGGTCAGCTCCCACCTGTACCGGATCTTCCCGAAGCTCGGCATCACCGGCCGTGCCCAGCTCCGCGATGCCCTGGAGGCGCTGACCCAGTCACCTGACGGGTCCGCCGCCGCCGCCGAGCCGGGCCGTTAGGCTCGCATCATGGTCATCCTGGTGGACACCCACCCGCTCAGTGCGCGGGAGTCCGCCGACGCCATCCACGCCACCCTCAGCACCGCCTCCTCGCCGACCGCCGTCACCGTCGTCCCCGGCACCCGCTCCCGCATCGAGGGCTGGCAGTTCAGCACCGGCGTCAACCTGGTCAGCACCGCCACCACCGGCGGGTTGCGCATGCGGCGGACGGCCCGGCACCTGCGCGCCGACGCACCCGAGCGGATCTCCCTCGGGTACAACGTCAGCGGCACCTGCCGTGCCTCGCACCTGGCGCCCGTGGCCCACGACAGCGTGCTGCTCGACCACGAGCTGACCCTGCTGGACCTCACGTCCGGCTACGAGACCCGGTGGGACGGGCCGAACGCCGCGACCGGGTTCAACGCCGACTACACCGACCTGGGCCTGCCCGTCGACCTCGTGCGGGCGGCGATCCCGCGGGTGCGCTCCAGCCCGCTGTACGACCTGACCCGCCGGCACGTCGCGCAGCTGCCCGGCATCGCCCGGCGGACCCCGTCCGGCCCGGCGCTGAGCATGCTCGGCACCGCCACCGTGGACCTGGTCCGGGCGCTCATCACGTCGATCGTCCCGGACCATCCGCGGTCGCCGGACGGACGGGCCGAGTCGCTGCGGACCGTCATCCTGGCCGGTGTCGAGGCAGATCTCGGCGACCCGGCGCTCACCCCCGAGCGGATCGCGCGGCGGCACGGCATCTCGCTGCGCTACCTCTACCGGCTCTTCGAGGGCGAGGCCGACACGCCCGCGGAGGCGATCACCCGCCGCCGGCTGGAAGGCGCCCGCGGCGAGCTGGCCCGCGCGGCCCACGGCACGCTGGTCGCGGCGGTCGCCCGCCGGTGGGGCTTCACCGACCCCCGGCACTTCGCCCGCCGCTTCCGCGCCGCCTACGGCATGCCGCCCAGCGAATGGCTGCGCCGGCACCGCCACCCTGACTAGACGCTCTGGTGCTCCATCGCGCGGCGCAGGCTCAGCGGGCGCATGTCGGTCCAGACCTCACTGACGTGGGCGAGGCACTCGTCCTTGGTGCCGGCGAACCCGGCGGCGCGCCAGCCGGCGGGGATGTCGCGGCCGTCGGCCCAGATCGAGTACTGCTCCTCGTCGTTGACCACCACGCTGTAGCGGCGGCTGTCGTCGTCTGCCATGTCGGTGTCCTCTCGAAAACGGTGGAAGAAGGGCTCAGCGCAGGGCGAGCTCGTCGGCGAGCCGGCCGGTGACGAGCTCCGCGTGGCTCAGGACGGCGAAGTGGTCGCCGGGCAGGACCCGCCGGTCGAAGCGGCCGGAGGTCACCGCCGCCCAGCCGTCGACGTCCTCGGGGCTGGACACGGTGTCGCCGTCGCCGACGTAGGCGCTGATCGGGCAGGTGAGCAGCGGCCCCGGTTCGGGGACGTAGGTCTCGACCATCGCCATGTCGGCGCGCAGCACCGGCAGGTAGATCTCGGCGATCTGCGGGTCTTCGAGCACCTGGGCGGGGATGCCGCCGTGCCGGGCCTGCATCGCCCGGCCGAACTCGAGGTCCGGCAGGTGGCTCAGGTGCGGCATGCGGGCCGCGCCGCCGGGCGGTTTCGCGCCGGCGATCACCAGCCGGGTCGGCGACAGCAGGTACCGCCGGCGCAGGTGCCGGGCCAGCTCGTAGGCGACGAGCGCGCCCATGCTGTTGCCCAGCAGCGCGAACGGCACGTCCAGCGCGGGCAGTAGCGCCGCGGCGAGGTCCGGGACGAGGTCGACGACGCCGGTCGGCAGCGGCTCGCCGAAGCGGGACTCGCGGCCGGGCAGCTGGACCGGGCACACCTCCAGCCCGTGCGGCAGGTGCTGCTGCCAGGTCCGGAACGCGGAGGCGGCGCCGCCGG
The DNA here is from genome assembly GCF_055586325.1 of Dactylosporangium sp. NPDC051087. Classification (NCBI taxonomy): domain Bacteria; kingdom Bacillati; phylum Actinomycetota; class Actinomycetes; order Micromonosporales; family Micromonosporaceae; genus Dactylosporangium; species Dactylosporangium sp. NPDC051087. Next base: position 228,914 of record NZ_JBVJIJ010000017.1, read on the forward strand.
CGTGCGGGAAGCAGAACACCCGCAGCACGGTGCCGGTCGTGCGCCGCCGGTTGGGCAGCCAGGGGTTGGGCGTGAGGTCACTCACCAGCGGTCACCGTCTTCGCAGAAGCATCGTGGGGGGCGCGGACATCAAGGGGGCGGCAGCACCGGGTCTCCGGGTCGGCGACGACCTCGGCGAGCAGCGCCGCGTACTGGTCGGCGAGCCGCCGCACGGTCCCGTCGTCGAACAGGTCCGCGCTGTATTCGAGCAGGCCGTCGACGCCGAGGCAGGCGCCGTCGGGGCCGATGCGCTCACGCAGCATCAGGTTGAGGTCGAACTTGGCGGTCGTCGACGTCGTCGGCTCGATCCGCATCCGCAGCCCCGGCAGCTCCAGCGCGTCACGGTCGGTGTCGTCGGCGACGATCATCACCTGGAACAGCGGGTGCCGGGAGCTGGACCGGGCCGGGTTCAGCGCTCGCACCAGGTGGTCGAAGGGCACGTCCTGGTTGGCGTAGGCGTCGAGGTCGGCGTCGCGGACCCGGCCGAGCAGGTCGGCGAAGGCCGGGTCGCCGGACGTGTCGGTGCGCAGCACGACCGTGTTGACGAAGAAGCCGACGAGGTCGTCGAGCGCCGGGTCGGTGCGTCCCGCGGCGGGCGTGCCCATGGGGATGTCCGTGCCGGCGCCGACGCTGGTGAGCAGCGCCGCGAACGCCGCCTGGGCGACCATGAACGTGCTGGCCCGGTGGCCGCGGGCGAGGACGGCCATGCCGTCGTGGACCCCGGCCGGGACGGTGAAGCGGACTCCCCCGCCCGCGGACGTCGGCACGGCCGGGCGGGGCCGGTCGAACGGCAGCGCCAGTTCGGCCGGCGCCTTCGCCAGGGCCCGCCGCCAGAAGGCGGTCTGCCGCGACAGCAGGCTGCGGGCGTCGCGGGCGCTGCCGAGCAGCTGCTGCTGCCACAGGGTGTAGTCGGCGTACTGGGCGGTCAGCGGCTCCCACCGGACCCGGTCGCCGGCGACCCTGGCGGCGTACGCGCGGGCGAGGTCGGTGGCCAGCGGCACCATCGACCAGCCGTCGCAGGCGATGTGGTGCAGCACCACGCTCAGCACGTGCTCGTCCGGGCCGGCGGACAGCAGCCACGCCCGCAGCGGCAGGTCGTCCTCCAGCCGGAACGCGGTGTCGACGGCGCCGGCGAGCGCGTCGGCGAGCCGCTGCCCGGTGCTCAGTCCGGTGTCCTGTCCGCAGTCGACGACGGTCAGGTCGGGGCGGGCGTCGGCGGCGGGCACGATCCGCTGCGCGGCGACCCCGCCGACCTCGACGACCGTGGTCCGCAGGCTCTCGTGCCGGCCGACGACGTCGCGCAGCGCCCCGGCGATCGCCTCGACGTCCAGGGCACCGGTGAGCCGGATCGTCAGCGGCACGTTGTAGGTGGCGCTCGGGCCGGTCAGCCGGTACAGGAACCAGAGCCGCTGCTGGGCGAACGACAGCGGCACGACGTCGGGCCGCGGCCCGGGGACCAGCGGCGGGCGGACGCTGCCGGCGGCGCCGTCGACGTACGCCGCGAGCCCGGCCGGGGTCGGCGCCTCGAACACGGCCCGGACCGGCACCTCCACGCCGGACTCGGCGCGCAGCCGGGCGACCAGCCGGGTGGCGAGCATCGAGTGGCCGCCGAGGGCGAAGAAGTCGTCCTCGACGCCGATGCCGGGCCGGCCCAGGACGTCCTCCCACAGCCGCAGCATCGCGGCCTCGCCGGCGGTGCGCGGCGCCACGTACGTGGTGACGACGGCCTGCAGCGGCACGGTGGCCAGGGTCCGCTCGTCGGTCTTGCCGCTGGCCAGCAGCGGCAGCGCGGGCATCGGCACCAGCCGGGCCGGGACCATCGCCGCGGGCAGCACCGCCCGCAGCCGCTTGAGCACCGCGGCGGTGGCCGGCGCCGGGGCGTCGCCGTGCGCGACGAACCCGACCAGGGTCGGCTCGCCGTCGACCGCCCGGACGAGCACCGCCGCGTCGAGGACCCCGGGCACGTCGAGCAGCGCGGCGGTGACCTCGCCGAGCTCGATCCGGACCCCGCGGAGCTTCACCTGCGTGTCGACGCGGCGCAGGAACAGCAGCTCGCCGTCGTCGTTCCAGCGGACCAGGTCCCCGGTGCGGTACATCCGGCCGCCGGGCGGCCCGAACGGATCCGGGATGAACGCGGCGGCGGTGAGGTCGGGCCGGTCGAGGTAGCCGTGGGCAAGCCCGGCCCCGGCGAGGTGCAGCTGGCCGACCGCGCCGGGCGGGACCGGGCGCAGCCGCTCGTCCAGGACGTAGGCACGGGTGTTGGCGACCGGCCGGCCGATCGGGACCCGGGCCGGCACGGCGCCGCGGCGGGCCCGCCACGACGTCGCCTCGACCGCCGCCTCGGTCGGCCCGTACAGGTTGACCAGTTCCAGGTCGAGGACGTCCAGGCAGCGGGCGGCGAGCTCGGCGGACAGCTTCTCCCCGCCGCAGAGGATGTGGCGCAGGGTCGTACACCTGCCGGCGTCGATGACGTCGAGGAACTGCCGCATCGTGGTCGGCACGAACCGCACCGACGTGATCGCGAACCGCTCGACGGTCCGGGCGATGTATTCGGGGTCGCGGTAACCGTCGGGCTCGGCCATGACGAGGGTGGCGCCGGCGGCGAGCGTGGCGAACAGTTCCAGCAGCGACGGGTCGAAGGTGATCGGCGTCTTGAACAGCACCCGGTCGGCGGCGGTGACGAGGCCCTCGCCGATGTACCAGCGCAGGGTGTTCAGGATCGCCCGGTGCGGCACGAGGATGCCCTTGGGCCGTCCGGTGGAGCCGGACGTGAACAGCAGGTACGCCGCGTCGCCGGGCTGCGGTGCCGCGTCCACCGGCAGCGGCGCCGCGGTGGCGTCCTCGTCGATGAGCACCATCCGCACGTCGGGCAGCAGGTCGCGGTGCGCGGCGTCGGTCACCACGACCGCGGGCCGGGCGTCCCGCAGCAGCTGCGCGATGCGGGCCTTCGGCGCGTCGAGGTCGATCGGCAGGAACGCCGCCCCGGCCTTCCCGGCGGCGAACGCGGCGGCGACGAGCCCGGCGCCGCGCGGCACGGCCAAAGCGACCCGGCCGTCGCGGCCGGCGCCGTGGGCGTGCAGGCGGGCGGCGAGCCGGGCCGCCCACGCGTCCAGCTCGGCGTAGGTGACCGGCCCGTCCGGCCCGTCGAGGGCGACGGCGTGCGGGTGCAGCCGGGCCTGCGCCTCGACCAGCGCGGGCAGCGTCCGCGGCGCGGCGGGGGCGGCGGGCAGGACGTTGCCGGCGGGCCAGGTGCGCAGGACCAGGTCGCGTTCGGTGTCGTCCATGACGTCGAGGGCGGCGCAGCGCACGTCCGGGTCGGCCGCCACGGCGGTGAGGACCCGCAGCAGGCGGGTGGTGAGCCGCTCCGCGTCGGCGGGCTCGAAGCGGTCGGTGCGGTAGCGCAGGTCGGCGCGGATGCCGGCGCACCCGCCGTCGGCGGTGAACCGCTCCCGCAGCACCAGCACCAGGTCGAACGTCGAGGTCGTCGCGGCGACCGGCTCCTCGGCGATCCGCAGCCCGGGCAGCTCCGCGTGGACCTGTTCGGTGCCGTCGGCGACGAGCATCACCTGGAAGAACGGGCTGCGGCCCTCGACGCGCGGCGGGTTGAGCGCGAGGACGAGATGTTCGAACGGCACGTCCTGGTTGGCGTACGCGGCGAGGTCGGTGTCGCGGACCCGGTCGAGCAGCTCCCGGAATGTGGGGTCGCCCGACGTGTCGGTGCGCAGCACCAGGGTGTTGACGAAGAAGCCGACGAGGTCGTCGAGGGCCTCGTCGAGGCGGCCGGCGACCGGGCTGCCGATGGGGATGTCGGTGCCGGCGCCGAGGTTCGTGAGCAGCGCGGCGAGGGCGGCCTGCACGACCATGAAGACGCTGCCGCGGCCGCTTCTGGCCAGCCCCGCGAGGGCGGTGTGCAGCGCGGGCGCGACGGTGAAGCGCACGTCGGCGCCGTCGGCCTCGCCGGTCCCGCCGGTGCCGCTGCCGGGCAGTTCGAGGGCGTCGGGGGCGCCGGCAAGGGCGTCGCGCCAGTAGGCGACCTGCCGGCTCAGGACGCTGCCGGGGTCGGTCTCGGCGCCGAGGAGCCGCTGCTGCCAGAGGGTGTAGTCGGCGTACTGCACCGGCAGCGGCGCCCACGACGGCGGGGTGCCGTCGCGCCGGGCGGCGTAGGCGGTGGTGAGGTCGCGGGCCAGCGGCGCCACCGACCAGGCGTCGGCGGCGATGTGGTGCAGCACCGCGACGACGACGTGCTCGTGGACGGCCTCGCCCGACCCGGGCGGTGGGTCACCGGCGGCGAGGGCGAACAGGTGCACCCGCAGCGGCAGGTCGGTGGTGAGGTCGAACGGCGCGCCCGCGGCGGCGGCGACGGCGGCCGGCAGGCCGGCCGGGTGGACGGACGAGGTCAGGAACGGGATCTGTACCGTGCCGGCGGGCGCGACCTGCTGCACCGCGGTCCCGGCGACGGTCCGCACCGTCGTGCGCAGCGACTCGTGACGGGTGACGACGTCGTGGAACGCTTCCCGCAGCGCGTCGCGGTCCAGGGGGCCGGTCAGGCGCAGCGCGAGCGGGATGTTGTACGTGGCGGCCGGCCCCTCGAACTCGTGCAGGAACCACAGCCGCTGCTGCGCCGGCGAGAGCGTCACGGCCGCCGGGCGGTCGGTGGCGGCGCGCAGCGCGGGCCGGGTCGCGGCGGGGGTGGTGCCCGCCGCGGCGGCGTCGCCGGTCTCGAGGCCGCGCGCGATGGCGGCGATCGTCGGGGTCTCGAACAGCACCCGGAGGCTCAGCTCCAGCCCCAGTGCGGTGCGGACCCGGCTGACCAGCCGCGTGGCGAGCAGCGAGTGCCCGCCGAGGGCGAAGAAGTCGTCCTCGACGCCGATCCACTCCCGGTCGAACACGTCGGACCACACGCCGGCGAGGTCCCGCTCGAGGTCGGTGCGGGGCGCGACGTAGGCGCGGCGGGCGATCTGGACACCGTCGGTGCCGCGGGCCAGCAGCGCGGCCCGGTCGACCTTGCCGTTGCGGCTGACGGGCAGCGCGGTGTGCAGCACGTAGCCGTCGGGGACCATGTACCGCGGCAGCCGCTGCCCGAGCCGTTCGTGCCAGTCGGCCAGCCGCCCCTCCCCCGACGCGCCGGGCACGCCGGTGGCGACGTGCGCGACGAGCCGGTCGTCGCCGTCGGTGTCGCCGCGGTGCGGCAGGACGACGACCTCGGCGGCGCCGGTGACCGCGCGCAGCGCCGCCTCGACCTCGCCGAGCTCGATCCGGTAGCCGCGGATCTTCACCTGGTGGTCGCGGCGGCCGAGGTACTCGATGGTGAGCCCGTCGCCGCGGCGGCGGTAGCGGGCCAGGTCGCCGGTGCGGTACAGCCGGGCGCCGGGCACCGTCGCGTGCGGGTGCGGGACGAACGCGGCCGCGGTGAGGTCCGGCCGGCCGGCGTAGCCGCGGGCGAGTGCGCCGCCGACGTACAGCATGCCGGGCACGCCGACGGGCACCGGCCGCAGGTCGTCGTCGAGCACGTACGCCTCGGCGTTCGGGTACGGCCCGCCGATGAGGCACAGCGCGCCGCCGTCCTCGGCCCGGTCATGGATGAGGTAGGTGCTGTCGATGGTGGCCTCGGTCAGGCCGTAGGAGTTGACGACCTCGCCGCCCGGGCCGAGCAGGTCCCGCAGCCGGACGAGGTCGTCGGCGTGGACCAGGTCGGAGCCGACGATCAGGGTCCGCAGCCCGTCGAGGCGGGCGCCGGTCGCGGCGGCGTGGTCGGCGAGGCGCCGGGCGACGAGCGGCACGAACTCGGCGCAGTCGACGGCTTCCCGCCGCAGCAGCGCGAGCAGCGGCTCCGGTTGCAGCAGCAGGTCGCGCGGGCACAGGACGAGCCGGGCGCCGTTGCACAGGGCGCGGGTGAGGTCGCCGACGAAGACGTCGAAGCCGAAGTTGGCCATCTGCAGCACCGACGTGACCCTGCCCGGCAGCCGGTACGCCTGGTCCCAGCCCTGCTGCACGGCCAGCAGCGCGTCGTCGGTGACCATGACGCCCTTGGGCTTCCCGGTCGACCCGGAGGTGTAGACGACGTAGGCGAGCGCGCCGGGCAGCCTTCGCACGGGCGCGGCGGTGGTGGTCTCCAGGCGGTCCAGGCACACGGCGGTGCCGTCGAACTGCGCGGCCAGACCGGTGATGGTGACCGCGATCCGTACCCCGGCATCGGCGACCACCGCGGCCCGGCGGGCGGCGGGCTGGTCCGGGTCGAGCGCGACGAACGCCGCCCCGGCCTTCCACACGCCGAGGACCGCGACGACCAGGTCGGCGCCGCGGGGCAGGAACACGCCGACGCGGTCCTCCGCCCCGACGCCTTCCCCGCGCAGCCGCGCCGCGAGCGCCGCCGCCCTGGTGTCGAGGTCCTCATAGGACAGTCGCTCGCCGCCGTGCACGACCGCGGTCGCCGCCGGGGTCGCCGCGGCCCGCGTCTCGAACAGTTCCAGGACGTTGCGCGCGGCAGTCGGCGGCGTCGGGGCGCCGCGGCCGGCGGCGAGCAGCTCCAGGCGCTGCGCCGGCGGGGTCAGCTCCAGCGTGTCGACCCGGTCGCCGGGCCGGGCGGTCAGGCCGCGCAGCACGTGCTCGTACATGACCGCGAAGCCGTGCACGGTCCTGGCGTCGAACAGGTCGGTGTCGTATTCGAAGATGACGGTGAGGTCGCGGTCGACGACGAGCATGTCGACGAACAGGTCGACCTTCGCGACCGCCGCGGGCGTGGTCACGATCGAGGCGTGCAGCCCGGTCGGGTGCGGCACCGCACGCGCCCGGTCGAGGTTGAAGAACGTCCGCAGCAGCGGTCCCGGCTCGGCGCCGCCGGTCCCGCCGCTGTCGCCGCGCAGCAGCTCGATGCTGAAGTCCGGGTGGCTGTAGGCGCCGACGAGGGCCTGCTGCACGGCCCGGACCTGCTCGGCGAAGGTGGCGGCGCCGTCGCGGGTCAGCCGGATCGGCAGCACGGTGTTGCAGTGCCCGACGAGCACGTCCGCGCCGGGATGGTCGCGCTGCGCCACCGGGATGCCGACGACGACGTCGTCCTCGCCGTTGAGGCGGTGCAGCAGGTGGGCGTACGCGGCGAACAGCACCGTGAACAGGGTCGTGCGCAGCTCCTTGGCCCGCGCGGCGGCGAGGCCGGCGACCGCGGGGTCCAGCGCCAGGTCGATGCGGGCGGCCCGGCCGGCGCCGCGGGCGGGCCGGGGTCGGTCCAGCGGCAGCTGCAGCACCGGCCGCGGGCCGCGGAAGCGTTCGGTCCAGTACCGCGCCGCCGCCTGCCCGGCCGGGCCGTCGCGGCGGGCCGTCTGGCGGGCGACGTGGTCACGGTAGGCCGGGGCGGGCACCAGTCCCGCGGAGACGCCGGTGCGCTGCTGCTCGTACAGGCGCAGCAGCTCGTCGAGGATGACCACGAACGACCATCCGTCCACGACGCTGTGGTGCACGAGCAGGTGCAGCTGGTGGTGCTCGGGGCCGAGCCGCAGCAGGGCGGCGCGCAGCAGCGGCCCGCGCGTCACGTCGAACGTCTCCTGCACCCGTCCTTCGAGCCACTCGGTGCGCCCGGTGCTCACGTCGACGACGGGCAGGTCGACCGGGGTGTGCGGGAGCACCCGCTGCCAGGAGCCGTCGGCGGCGAAGACGGTGCGGAGGCTGTCGTGCCGCGCCACCACCGTGTCCAGCGCGCGCCGCAGCGTCCCGGGGTCGAGCGGCCCGGCCAGGTCCAGCAGCACGGTCTCGTTGTAGGCCCGCGCCGACGCGTCGCCGAGCTGGTCGAGGAACAGGATCTCCCGCTGCGTCGAGGACAGCGGATACGGCTCCCCCGTCGTCGGCGGCTGCTCCGGTACCTCCGGCGCGGCCACCATCGCCGCGGCGGGCCCGGGACCGGCCTCGATGAGCAGCGCGTACGCGTGGGCCATGACCCTCGCGTGCACGCCGAGCAGCCGGTCGACCGATGCTTCCAGCTCCGTCTGCGTCGTCCAGTCGTCTGTCGGCCGCACTGGTCCCCCGTCTCGATGGTGCCCGCGACTGACCGTAGGCGGTGGGTATTAACAAGTTCCCTAGTCCACGTCGTGTTGCCTGTCAGCAGACGCGGGCGTGACGACGCCCGCGCGCGACGGAGGGGACCCCCGATGAGCACCAGCACCAGCCCGGAGCGCCTGTCAACGGACGTGCGCAGCCTGGTGGAGCAGCGGCTGGCGCGACTCACCGCCGGTGCGCCCGCGCAGACGATCACGCCCGGCAGCGGTCCCCGGCCGGCGTCCCCGGCGCAGCAGCGGCTGCTGTTCCTGGAGCAGCTGAACCCCGGCACCCCGACGTACCACGTGATCTTCACGCTGCGGATCGACGGGCCGCTGGACGCCGACGCCCTGGAGCGGGCGTTACGCGGCGTCGAGGAGCGGCACGAGATCCTGCGCACGACGTACCGGCGCACCGACGGCGTCGAGGAGCAGGTGACCGGGCCGGTCGGCCTCCGGCTGCGGCGGGTGGACCTGCCCGGCGCCGCCGACACCGCGCTGGACGAGCTGACCCGCGACGAGTACCAGCGCCCGTTCGACCTGCGGGAAGGGCCGGTGTGGCGGGCGGTGCTCGCGCGGACCGGCGACGACCGGCACCACCTGGTCCTCAGCCTGCACCACATCGCCTTCGACGGCTGGTCCGTCGACGTCCTCGCCCGGGAGCTGTCCGCCGGATACGCCGCAGAGCTGGGCGACGGCCCGGCACCGGGCCCGGCCCGGCTGCAGTACGCCGACTATGCCGCCTGGCAGGTGCGCCGCCTCGCCGACGGCGGCTTCGACCGGCAGCTCGCCTACTGGACCGGGCAGCTCGCCGGCGCCGCCGAGCGCCTCGAGCTGCCGTCGCCGGGTCCCGGCGTCTGCGGCGCCACCGGCGGCGACCGGCTGAAGGCCAGGGTCGGCGCCGACGTCGCCGCGGCGGTCCGGGCCCTCGCCCGTGCGCACGGCGCGACCCCGCACGCGGTCATGCTGGCGGCGCTGCACGCGCTGCTGCACCGGTACAGCGGCCAGCGCGACATCCTCGTCGGCACCCCCGTCGCGAACCGCGCGCTGCCGGAGGTGGAGCCGCTCATCGGCCTGTTCGTCAACACGGTCGTGGTCCGCGCCGACGTCGACCCGCGACTGCCGTTCGCGGCGCTGCTGGAGCGGGTCCGCGACGCGGCCACCGCCGCGCAGACCAACCAGGACGTGCCGTTCGAGCGGGTCGTCGCGGCGCTGCCGCTGGCCCGCGACACCGACGCGACCCCGCTGTTCCAGGTGGTGTTCGACTGGAACAGTTCCGCCGCCCGGACCGGCACCACGGTGCGGCTCGGCGCGGCCCGGATGACCCTCGTCGAGCGGTTCCGCCCGGACACCGCGAAGTTCGACCTCGCCGTCTCGGTCACCGAGCTCACCGACGGGCTGGAGGTCGAGCTGGAGTACCGGCGCGACATCTGGGACGAGCCCGCCGCCCGGCGCGCGATGCACCACTACCTGAACCTGCTCGGCGCCGCCGTCACCGACCCGCGGCTGCCCGTGGACCGGCTGCCGCTGCTGGAGGAGACCGAGCACGCGCTGGTCACCGGGGCCTGGCAGGGACCGGTCCGGGTGCACACCGACGTGCCCGACCTCACCGCCCGGATCGCCGCCCGCCGCGACAGCGACGCGGTCGCGCTGGTCCAGAGCGGCCGCCAGGTCACCTACCGGGAGCTGATGGCCCGCGTCGACCGGCTCGCCGCCCACCTGCGCGACGCCGGCGCCGCCCCCGACCGGCCCGTCGGCGTGCTGCTGCACCGGGGCATCGACATGATCGTCGCGATCGTCGCGATCGTGCGGTCCGGCGCGCCCTACCTGCCGCTGGACCCGGACCACCCGGCCGACCGCACCGTCACCGTCGTCCAGGACGCCGGCGCCGCCCTCGTCGTCACCGACACCGCGCTCGCCGGGGTCCTCGACGGCACCGGCGCCCGTGCCGTGCGGGTCGACGCCGAGCGGGACCTGATCGCCGCCCGGCCGGAGCGGTGCCCCGACCCGCGGATCGTCGGCGAGCACCTCGCCTACGTCTTCTACACGTCGGGGTCGACCGGGCGGCCCAAGGGCGTCATGGTCAGCCACCGCGCCGCCCACAACCAGGTGCACTGGCAGGTCGACCGCTTCGGTCTCGGCCCCGACGCGACCGTGCTGTTCAAGACCAACGTCACCTTCGACGACTCGGTCGTGGAGATCTTCGCCGCCCTGTCCAGCGGCGCCCGGCTGGTCATCGCCGAGCCCGGCGGCCACCGCGACCCCGCCTACCTGCGCTCGCTGCTCGCCGCCGAGCGGGTCACCTACGTGCGGTTCGTGCCGACGATGCTCGCGGCGCTGCTGGCGTACGGCGGCGACACCCCGCTGCCCGCGCTGCGGGTGGTGAAGAGCGCCGGCGAGGCCCTCACCCCCGAGCTGCGGGGCAGGTTCCTCACGTCGCTGGGCGCGGAGCTGTACAACGCGTACGGGCCGACGGAGACCGCCGTCAACGTCACCGCCGACCGGTGCCGCCTCGACGGGGACCCGCGGGTGCCGATCGGCGCCGCGACCACCAACGTGCGCTGCTACGTCCTCGACGAGGCGTTGCAGGTTCAGCCGGTCGGCGTGCCCGGCGAGCTGTGCATCGGCGGGGTGCAGCTGGCCCGCGGCTACCTCGGCCGGCCCGACCTGACCGCCGACAGGTTCGTGCCCGACCCCTACGGCCCGCCCGGCGGCAGGCTGTACCGCACCGGCGACCTCGTGCGGTGGCGCGCCGACGGCCTCATCGACTTCCTCGGCCGGGTCGACCGGCAGGTGAAGCTGCGCGGCTTCCGGGTCGAGCTCGGCGAGATCGAGTCGGTGCTCACCGCCCGGGTCCGGCACGCCGCCGTCGTCGCCCGCGACGAGCGTCTCATCGCCTACGTGACCCCCGGCGACACCGACCCGGACCCCGCCGAGCTGCAGACCTGGCTGCGGTCGCGGCTGCCGGAGTACATGGTGCCGGCCGCGATCGTGGTGCTGCCGGCGCTGCCGCAGCTGTCCAGCGGCAAGGTCGACTACAAGCGGCTGCCGGACCCGCCGGACGTGGCACCGGACCGCGCCGACTACACCGCACCGGAAGGCGCCGACGAGGAGGCCCTCGCGGCGCTGTGGTCGGAGGTCCTCGGCGTCGAACGGGTCGGCCGCGACGACGACTTCTTCTCCCTCGGCGGCCACTCGATCCTCGCGGTGCGGCTGCTGTCACGGGTACAGCAGACCCTCGGCGTCGACGCGCCGCTGAAATGGGCGTTCGACGCGCCGACCCCGGCCCGGTTCGCCGAGCTGCTGCGGCGCGCCACGAACGCCGGGCCGCAGCTGCCCGCGGTCCCGGCCGCGACCGGCCCGGTGCCGGAGCTGTCCGCCGCCGAGGCCGGCCTGTGGCTGGTCGACCAGCTCCACCCGGCCGACCCGTCCTACGTGGTGCCGGTCGTCAGCCGGCTGCGCGGCGCCCTGGACGCCGACGCTCTCGTCGCCGCGCTGACCTCGCTGCCGCAGCGGCACGACGCGCTGCGGACCACGTTCGTCGCCGACGGCGGAGCACCCCGCCGGGTCGTCGCCGACCGGCTCGACCTCACCGTGCACCGGCACGACCTGCGGGGTGCGCCCGCCGCGGCCCTGGACGACCTCGTCGGCGAGGTCACCGGCACCGGGTTCGACCTGGCCGCCGCGCCGCTCATGCGGGCCGCGCTGATCACCGTCGCCGACGACGAGCACGTCCTCGCGCTCGCGTTCCACCACGCCGTCGTCGACGCCTGGTCGATGAACGTCCTGCACGACGACCTCGTCACCGCCTACGAGGCCGCCGCCGCGGGCCGCCCGCAGCCGCCGGTCCCGGCCCGCCGCACCGCCGCGGACTACGCGCGCTGGCAGCGCGGCCTCGCCGGCGGCGACCGGCTCGACGCCGAGCTCGCCTACTGGCGCGACCGCCTGCGCGACCTGCCCGCCGGTCCGGACCTGCCCGCCGACCGGCCCCGGCCGGCGACCTTGGATCCGGCCGGGTCCGCGCACCGCTTCACCGTCCCGGACCCCGTCGCGACGGCGCTGCGCGACCTCGCCGGCGCCGAGGGCGGCACCCCGTTCATGGTGCTGCTCGCCGCGTACGTGACGCTGCTGCACCGCTTCACCGGCGGCGACGACGTGGTCCTGGCGATGCCGGTCGCCGACCGGGCCCGGCCGGAGCTGGAGCAGGTCGTCGGGATGCTGCTCAACACCGTGCTGCTGCGGGTCCGGGTGACCGGTGCCGCCACGTTCCGCGAGCTCGTCCGCGACGTGCGGACCGCGGTCGTCGAGGCCTACGAGCACCGGCAGCTGCCCTTCGCCCGGCTCGTCGAGGCGCTGCGGCTGGACGCGGCGGCGGTCACCCGGTGCACCGTCACCATCGACCAGACACCGGCCGTGGCGACCCTCGCCGGCGGGGTGACGCTGTCCCCCGAGCCGTTCGTCCCGTCGTCGGCGAAGGCCGAGCTCAACCTGTCCTTCGAGGACGGGCCCGACGGTCTGTCCGGGTCGCTGCTCTACCAGACGGCCCGCTTCGACGCCGACCGCGTCGCCCGCACCGCGGGGCACCTGCTGACGCTGCTCGCCGGCGCCGTCGCCGCCCCCGACACGCCGCTGGACCGCCTCGACCTGCTCGACCCGGCGCAACGCGAAGCGCTCACCGGCGACGACCTCGCGGACCGGCCCGCGCCGACGTGCCTGCACACGCTCGTCGACGACGAGATCCTCCGCCGGCCCGACGCCGTCGCGGTCCTCGCCCCGGCCCCCGTCACGTACCGCGAGCTCGGCGAGCGCGCCGGCGAGCTGGCCGCGCGGCTGCGCAGCGCCGGGGTGCGGGCCGGGCACGTCGTCGGCATCGCCCTGCCCCGCGGCGCCGACCAGGTCGTGGCCGTGCTCGGGGTGCTGCGGACCGGCGCCGCGTACGTCGCGCTCGACCTGCGCCACCCACCGGCCCGGTGGGAGGCCGTGCTGCGCGACAGCGGCGCGCACAGCCTCGTCACCGGCGGCCTCACCGTCGTCCGCCTCGACCCGGATGCGCCCGCCCTGTCCGGTGACGGCCGGCCCCGACCGCGGTCGGTGGCGTACCTCGCCTACACCTCCGGGTCGACGGGCACCCCGAAGGGCGTCCGCACCCCGCACGCCGCCGCGGCCGGGTACCTCACCGAATACCTGCTGCCGACGTTCCGGCTCGGACCCGCCGACACCGTCCTGCAGCTGCCGGCGCTCGCGTTCGACGCGTCCGTCCGGGACCTCATCGGGCCCCTGGCCGGCGGCGCCCGCGTGGTGCTGCTCAGCGACGAGCAGGCCACGGACCCGGCGGCCATCCTCGACGCGATCGACCGGGAAGGCGTCACCTGCCTGCTCAGCGTCGTGCCGACCCTGCTGCGGTCGCTGCTCGCCGAGGCCGCGTCCCGGCCCGGCACCGGCGACCGGCTGCGCCTCGTCCTCACCGCCGGGGAGGTCCTCGACCGGCACGACGCCGCGCGGGCCCGGACCCTGTTCGCGGGACGGCCGGCGATCGTCAACCAGTACGGGCCGACCGAGGCCACCATGACCACCACCTGGCACCCCGTGGCCGCCGATCCACACCTCGCCGGGCACGGCGGCGCGCCGATCGGCGTCCCGGCCCCCGGCGCCCGCGTGTGGCTCGTCGACCGGGCCGGTGACCTCGCCGCCACCGGCGTGCCCGGCGAGGTGTGGATCGGCGGCGACCGGCTCGCCGACGGCTACCACGGCCTGCCGGCGCTGACCGCGGCCCGGTTCGTGCCGGACCCGTTCTCGCGGGTTCCGGGTGCTCGCGCGTACCGGACCGGCGACACCGCGGTCCGCGACGCCGACGGGGTGCTGCACTTCGTCGGCCGCGACGACGACCAGGTGAAGATCCGCGGCGTCCGGGTCGAGCCCGGCGAGCTGGAGGCGGTCCTGCGCGGCCTGCCCGGCGTCGCCGAGGCCGCCGTCGTGGTCACCGGATCCCCGGCCCGCCTGGCCGCGTTCGTGGCACCCGATGCTCTCGACGTCGCCGGGGTACTGGCGGCGCTGCGCGCACGGCTGCCGGAGCACCTGGTGCCCGCGACGCTGCACGCGATGGCGGTCCTGCCGCGCACCACCAACCAGAAGGTCGACCGGAAGGCCCTCGCCGCGCTGCGGGTCGCGGCGCCGGCCGCCGACCCGCCGCGGACCGACCTCGAGCGGCGGGTCGCCGCCGTGTTCCACGAGGTGCTGCGCACGGAGCTGCCGGACGCCGGGCCGGTCGGCCGCGACGACGACTTCTTCGCCCTCGGCGGTCACTCGCTGCTCGCCGCCCGCCTCGCCGCGGCGCTGCAGGCCGCGTTCGGCCGGGCCGTGCCGCTGCGGGCGGTCTTCGACCTGCGCACCGTCGCGGCGATCGCCGCCACCGTGTCCACACCGGCCCCGTCGGCGTCCACAGTGGAGCTTTCCGGCGACGACCGGGCCACGCCCGCGCAGGCGGCCATGGTGCGGCACCGGGACGCCGGCGCGGCCTACCACATCGGCTTCGCCGGCTGGCTGGACGGCACCCTCGACGTCGTCGCGCTCGCCCGGGCCGTCGACGCCGTCGTGGCCCGGCATCCCGCGCTGCGCACCAGGTTCGCCGGCGACGGCGACCGCGCGGTCGTGGAGCCGGTCCTGCCCGCTTCGGTGACCGTCGGGGACGCCGGGAGCGCGGCCGAGGCCGTCGCACTGGCCGAGGCGGCCCTTCGGCGGCCGTTCGACCTCGGCGACGGCCCGCTGGTGCGGGCCACCATCGCCCGCGTCGCCGGCGACCGGCACCTGTTCGCGTTCGCCGTGCACCACGCCGTCGCCGACGGGTGGTCGCTCAGCGTCATCCAGCGCGACATCGCCGCGTACTACACGCACCTGACCGGTGGTGCCCGGCCGGCGCTGCCACCGGTCGCCGGGTTCGGTTCCTACGCCGCGCCCCGCACCGGCGACCTCACGTTCTGGGACGGCCTGCTGCGCGACGTGCCCGTCGACGTCAGCGCGTCGCCCGACCGGCCCCGCGCCGGGACCTGGTCCCTGGACGGCGCCGTGCACCGCTTCACGCTGCCCGCCGAGCTGTCCACGGCGGTCCGGGAGGCGGCCGGCGCGACGGGCGCGACCACGTTCATGGTCCTGCTCGCCGCCGTCCAGGTATGGCTGGCCCGGCAGACCGGCACCGAGCGGTTCCTCGTCGCGGTGCCCGTCGCCGACCGGCCCGCCGCGGCGCACGACGAGGTCGGCCCGTTCGCCGACGTCGTCCCGGTCCCGGCCGACGTCACCGGGTCGCCCTCGTTCCGGGACCTGATCACCCGGGTGCGCGGCACGATGCTCGGGATCTGGGAGCACCAGGGGACCCCGTTCGAGGTCCTCGCCGACCGCTACGACCCGGACGCGCGCAAGGGCGACCGGCCGCCGCTGTGCCGCTTCATGTTCGCGGTGCAGAACCTGCCGCCAGGTGCCGGCGACATGGCCGGGCTGCGGGCCTCACACGTCGACGTGGACCGCGGCACCTGCCGCTACGACCTGCACCTGCGCTGCCGGGAGACCCCGGACGGGATCAGCGGCTGGGTCGAGTACAGCACCGCGCTGTACGACGCCGCGACCGTGCGGGCCCGCCTCGCCGAGCTGTTCGAGCTGCTCACCGACCTGACGGAAGGCGTCTGAGATGCGGCTGTTCCATGTCGTCTGGGCCGGGCAGGCGGTCTCGCTCATCGGCTCGTCGGTGACCGCGTTCGCCGCCGGCATCTGGGTCTACGACCAGACCGGCTCACCGACCGCGTTCACGCTCATGGTCCTCGCCGCGACGCTGCCGGGGATCGTGCTGCTCCCGCTCGCCGGCGCGCTCGTGGACCGGTGGGACCGCCGCCGGGCGATGCTGCTCAGCGACGCCGGCACCGCCGCCGTCACGCTGCTGGCCCTGATCCTGGTCAGCGCCGGACTGTTCGCGGTCTGGCAGGTGTACGTCGTCGCGGTCCTGCTCTCGGTGTTCAAAGCCATCCAGTGGCCGGCGTTCTCGGCGCTCGTCGGCGAGATCGTGCCCCGGGAGCACCTGAGCAAGGCCAACGGCCGGGTCGGGCTCGCCGAGGCGCTCGGCGAGGTCCTCGGCGCGGTCATCGCCGGCAGCCTCTACGGCGTGCTCGGGCTGCGCGGGCTGCTGCTCGTCGACGTGCTCACGTTCACCGCGGCGCTCGGCACGATGCTGTGGTCGCTGCGGCGGATGCCGCCCGCACCGGCCCGCGACCGGGACCGGTCGGCGCCCCTGACGGGCGAGCTCAGCGCCGGGTGGCGCTACATCCGGGCCCGGCCGGGCCTGTCCGGGCTCCTGCTGTTCTTCGCCGTCAACAACTTCGGCATGCAATGGGTGATCGTGCTGGTGCCGCCGCTGGTGCTGAGCCTGTCCGGGCCCACCGCGTACGGCATCGTCGAGGCCGTCGGCTGGGCCGGCATGGTCATCGGCGGCGGCGTCATCAGCGTCACCCGGGAGCCGCGGCACCGGATCCGGGCGATCCTCACCGTCGCCACCGTGCAGGCGCTCCTCGTCGTCGCGATGGGCGCCGGGCACGCCGTGTGGACGGCCGCGGCCGGCATGTTCGGCATCCTCGCCGGCTACGCCGTGACGAACGCGGTCACCGCCACCCTGTGGCAGCGCAAGACGCCGCAGGAGGTGCAGGGCCGGGTGTTCGCGGTCCGGCGGATGATCGCCTGGTCCGCGCAGCCCCTCGCCTACGCGACCGCGGGGCCCCTCGCGCAGTACGCCGCGACGCCGCTGGTCGACCCGGGCGGTCCGCTCGCCGGCTCGCTCGGGCGGGTCACCGGCGGCGGGACCGCGGGCGGTATCGCGCTGGTCTTCCTCGCCGCCGCGCCGCTGCTGCTGGGCATCGTCGTGCTCACCGCGCTCCGCCCGCGGGTCCGGCTGCTGGAACGGGAGCTCCCCGACGCCCCGGCGCCGCAACCGCCCACTGATCAGGAGCCGGTCCCGGAGCCGGAGCCGGTCGTCGCGCCCGGTGCGGTGCCGCAGCCGACGGCGGTGTGAGGCGGCGATGCGAATGGAAACGGGTCCGAGTCCGGGGAAACCCCCAGACTTGATTTGCATGCGGCACCGATCCCGTTCGTCTGCCGCACGATGGCAGGACGGTGGCGGCGTCGGCGCGGCCACCGTGCTCACCGCGGCCACCGGGGGCGCTGAGGAGGCCGTCATGCACACGACCGGACCGACCCGGGACCCGGCGCCGCACGCGGTGGTGTTCGGGGCGACAGGGTTCGTCGGGCGCAACGTCAGCACGATGATGCTGGCGGCCGGCTGGCGGGTCACCGCCGCCGTCCGCGACCCGGCGACCGCCGGCGCGCGGCTCGCCCCCGGCTGCCGGACGCTGCGGATCGACCCCGTCCGCGACCGGCCCGGGGACCTCGCCGCCGCGCTGCTGCAAGCCGCGCCCACCGTCGTCGTCAACGCCGCCGGCGCGCTGTGGGGCGCCGCCGCGGCCGACGAGCGGCAACTGATCGCCGGCAACGTGGTGCTCGTCGAACGGCTCGTGGACGCCGTCGCCGAGCTGCCGCCGCGGGCCGCCGGCGGCAGGGTCAGGCTCGTGCACATCGGCTCCGGATACGAGTACGGCGACCAGCCACCCGGCCTGCCGCTCACCGAGGACGTCACCCCCCGCCCCGTGAGCCGCTACGCGCAGACCAAGCTGGCCGGCACCAGTACCGTGGCCGCCGCCGTCAACGCGGGACGCCTCGACGCGGTCGTCCTGCGCATCTCCACCGCCGTCGGCCCGTGGGCGCCGCCGGAGGGACTGCTCGGCGGCATCGCCCGGCGGATCGCCGAGGACCCGGCGGACGTCGAACTGCCGCCGCTGTACGGTGCCCGGGACTTCGTCGACGTCCGCGACGTCGGCGACGCCGTCCTGTGCGCCGCCGAGGCCCCCGCGGTGCCGGCCGTCGTCAACATCGGCGGCGGGCGGCTCACCGACGTCACCGACCTCGTCGGCCTGCTGTTGCGGTGCGCCGGCGGCACCGCACGACCGACCGATCGGACCGCGCCCGGCGAACGCCGCGACGCGGGCGTCACAGCCACTCCCCTCGACCTCGGCACCGCCCGGCGCGACCTGCGCTGGGAGCCGACCCGCCCGCTCGCTGACGCGGTCGCCGCACTGTGGCTGCAGGCCCGGGCACACCGGCCGGCGCTCCAGCCGGCCGGCACCGGTGGCGCGGCCGCCCCCCATCGAAGCTCCGCAGCGAATGGAGAACTCACGCATGGCTGACGACGTCAAGCAGCTCATCCTGGAGCAGACCCGCAAACTCCACCGCGACAGAGCAGCGGCCGAGCAGGGTTTCGTGCCCGGGGTCACGCACATCATGCCGTCCGGCGCGGTCCTCGACGAGGACGACCGCGCCGCCCTGGTCGAGCAGGCCCTGGAGATGCGGATCGCGTCGGGAGCGACCGCGCTGCGCTTCGAGCGGCTGTTCGCCCGCGCGATCGGCGTGCGCAAGGCGCACCTGACGAACTCCGGCTCCTCGGCCAACCTCCTCGCGGTCGCGTCGCTGACCGCGCCGGAGCTCGGCGACCAGCGGCTGCGCCCCGGCGACGAGGTCATCACGGTCGCCGCCAGCTTCCCGACGACCGTCAACCCGCTGCTGCAGCACGGCCTGGTGCCGGTCTTCGTCGACGTCGACCTCGGCACCTACAACACCACGGTCGAGCGGGTCGAGGCGGCGCTGAGCCCGAAGACCCGCATGGTGATGATGGCGCACACGATGGGCAACCCGTTCCCCGTCGCGGAGATCCGGCAGCTGTGCAAGGACCGCGGGCTGTTCCTCGTCGAGGACAACTGCGACGCGGTGCTGTCGACGTACCAGGGCAAGACGACCGGCACGTTCGGCGACTACTCGACGGTGAGCTTCTACCCCGCGCACCACCTGACGATGGGCGAGGGCGGCTGCATCCTGTCCGACAGCCTGGAGCTGGCCCGGATCACCGAGTCGATGCGGGACTGGGGCCGGGACTGCTGGTGCGAGCCGGGGCAGGACAACAAGTGCCTCAAGCGGTTCGACTACCAGATGGGCGACCTGCCGTACGGCTACGACCACAAGTACATCTTCTCCCACGTCGGCTACAACCTGAAGGCCACCGACATCCAGGCGGCGCTGGGCCTGACCCAGCTCACCAAGCTGCAGGACTTCGTCGACGCCCGCCGCCGCAACTGGCAGCGGCTGCGCGACGGCCTCGACGGCACGCCGGGGCTGCTGCTGCCGGAGGCGACGCCGGGCAGCGACCCGAGCTGGTTCGGCTTCGTCATCACCCTGACCGCGGACGCCGGCTTCGAGCGGCGGGCGATGGTGGACTTCCTGCAGTCGCGCAACATCGGCACCCGGCTGCTGTTCGCCGGCAACCTGGCCCGGCAGCCCGCATACCGCAACGAGCCCTACCGGGTCAGCGGCAGCCTCGAGAACAGCGACGTCATCACCGAGCGCACCTTCTGGATCGGCGTGTTCCCGGGCGTCACCGCCGAAATGATCGACTACATGGTGTCCTCGATCCGCGAGTTCGCGGAGCGCCGCCACTGAGCGCTAACCCGCCGCGAGTTTCTCCAGGCGTGGCAGCAGTTCCACGGGGGTCGGCCGGTTGACCGCGGCCCGGCGCAGGCCGGCCGCGGCTCGGCGGTGACCGGGATCCGCCAGCAGCGCCGTGACCGCGGCACCGATCGTGTCCACGGTGGCGGTGTGCCCCGGCAGGTGCAGTCCGGCGCCGGAGGAGGCGATCCGCTCGGCGAGGCAGGCCTGTTCGCTGGCGAACGTGATGGCCAGCTGCGGGGTGCCGGTCACCATGGCGGTCATCGCGCTGCCCGCGCCGCCGTGGTGGATGACCGCGTCGCAGTC
The DNA here is from genome assembly GCF_055586325.1 of Dactylosporangium sp. NPDC051087. Classification (NCBI taxonomy): domain Bacteria; kingdom Bacillati; phylum Actinomycetota; class Actinomycetes; order Micromonosporales; family Micromonosporaceae; genus Dactylosporangium; species Dactylosporangium sp. NPDC051087. The sequence continues at coordinate 248,866 of NZ_JBVJIJ010000017.1, forward strand.
GGGCAGCAGCGCGTACAGCGGGCAGCGTTCCAACAGGCGCACCGAGGACGGGACCGGGCCGAGCGCCGCGGCGTCCTCCTTCGTGGCGGTCAGCACCGTCTCCACGCCGAGGGCGGTGAGCGCCTCGACGATCGCGGGCAGCGCGTACGAGCGCGGGCCCGTCATCGTGCTCAGCGCCGTCGACCACGTGACGCAGACCCGCGGCCGTCCCTCGATCCGCGGCAGCGGCGCCGGCGGGACGCCGGGGCCGTTGTAGGGCACGTACCGCACCGGCAGACGCAGCCCGCGCACCGGCGGGGCCACCTCGTCGGGGCACGGGTCGAGCACGTGCCGGATCAGGTCGGGGCTGAACGGCCCGAAGCCGTGCCTGGCGAACGAGTCGCCGAGGTCGTCGGGCAGGATCCGCACCGGCGGCGGCTCGTGCGTGCCCACCGGTCCCCAGAGCGCGAGCACCGCCGGTACACCTGCCACCAATGCCGCGAGCAGGCCCTCCGTGCTCACCGGGTCGTGGACGACGAGGTCGGGACGCCACTGCCCGGCGAAATCCACCGCCGCGTCGTGGCCCGCCGCCGACGCCGCGGCGAACCGGGCGCCGTCGGTGCGCGCGTACTCCCCGGCGTCGAAACCGTCCAGTGTGGACATCGCCGCGCCGGTCACCGGGTGCAGCGGCGTCCACGGGTACGGCCACTGCCCGGCCCGCGCCTCGCGGATGTAGGACATCCGGTTGTGCACCGCGACCTCCATCCCGCCCAGCAGCGGCACCGGCGGCAGCCCGGCACCGGCGACCGCCGCGGTCTGCGACGGCATGCACAGCACCCGCAGCTCGTGCCCGGCGGCCTGCAGGGCCCAGCCGAGCGGCACCATCGCCGAGTAGTGGGTCGGCCAGGACGACACGGAGAACAGCACGCGCACCCGCCCAGAATGCCGCCGCCGCCTTGTCACGGACGGGACACGACGCAAGAACCCGGGAAACCCCCAGACTTCGAGTGCATCGGCGGGCCGCGGTCCCTTCTGTGTTGGATAGTGACCGTCGTCCCGGCCGCTCGACATCAGGAGCTGCGATGCCTGAACCGCTCGGCACCCTCACGTACACCGGTGTCGCACCCGCCGAGTGGCGCCGCCCGGCGCGCCCGCGTGTCGGGCACATCGAGTTCCTCAACTGCGTGCCGCTGTTCTGGGGGCTCGCCCGCACCGGCAGCCTGCTCGACCTCGACCTGCGCCGGGACAGCCCCGACGGGCTCAGCGACGCCCTCACCGCCGGCGACCTGGACATCGGGCCGATCAGCCTGATGGAGTTCCTGAAGCACGCCGACGACCTCGTCGCCCTGCCCGACATCGCCGTCGGCAGCGACGGTCCCGTCATGTCGTGCCTCATCGTGAGCAAGGTGCCGCTCGACCAGCTCGACGGGGCGCCGCTCGCGCTCGGCTCCACCAGCCGCACCTCGATCCGGCTGGCGGAGCTGCTGCTCAGCGACCTCGTCGGGGTCAAACCGCAATACTTCGCGGCCGCGCCCGACCTCGACGTCATGCTGCGTGACGCGCCGGCGGCGGTGGTCATCGGCGACGTGGCGCTGCGCGCCGCGCTCACCGACGCGCAGCGGCTCGGTCTGCACGTCTACGACCTCGGCGAGATGTGGCGGGAGTGGACGGGCCTGCCGTTCGTCTTCGCGGTGTTCGCCGCCCGCCGCGACTTCGTGGCCCGCGAACCTTCGACGGTGCAGCGGGTGCACCGGGCGTTCCTCGAGTCGCGGGACCTGTCGCTGCTCGAGGTCGACGCCGTGTGCGAGCAGGCGGCCCGCTGGGAGCCGTTCGACGCGGCGATCCTGCGCCGCTACTACATGACGGCGCTCGACTTCAGCCTCGGCGCGCGGCAGCTGGCCGGCATCGCCGAGTTCGCCCGCCGGGTCGGCGGGCCGGACGCCGGCTTCCCGCCGGACGTCGAGGTGCGCTTGCTGTCAACGCCGTGACCCACTTCCTGAAAGGCTCTGCCATGTCCGGATCTGCCAGCGCGGTGCTCGACCGAGCCGCCGCGGGCGAACGCATCACCCCCGAGGAGGCGCTGGACCTGTACCGCTCGGCGCCGCTGCACGCCCTCGGCGCGGCGGCCGACACGGTGCGCCGCCGCCGCTACGCCGGTGTCGAGCACATCGCGACGTACATCATCGAGCGCAACATCAACTACACCAACGTCTGCGTGACGGCGTGCAAGTTCTGCGCCTTCTACGCCGCGCCGAAGAGCGACAAGACGTGGGAACGCGACCTCACCGACATCCTGCGCCGCTGCGCGGAGACCGTCGAGCTCGGCGGCACGCAGATCATGTTCCAGGGCGGTCACCACCCGGACTACGGCGTCGAGTACTACGAGGGCATGTTCAAGGCCATCAAGGACGCGCACCCGTCGCTGGTCATCCACTCCCTCGGCGCGTCCGAGGTGCAGCACATGGCGAAGGTCTCCGGGGTCACCCCGGAGGAGGCGATCACCCGGATCAAGGCCGCCGGCCTCGACTCGTTCGCCGGCGCCGGCGCGGAGCTGCTGCCGGAGCGGGCCCGCACGGCGATCGCCCCGCTGAAGGAGAGCGGCGAGCGCTGGCTGGAGATCATGGAGATCGCGCACGGCCTCGGCGTCGAGTCGACCTGCACGATGCTCATGGGCACCGGCGAGACCAACGAGGAGCGCATCGAGCACCTGCGCATGGTCCGTGACGTGCAGGACCGCACCGGCGGCTTCCGGGCGTTCATCCCCTACACGTACCAGCCGGAGAACAACAAGCTGAAGGGCCAGACGCAGGCGACGTCGCTGGAGTACCTGCGGATGATCGCGATCGCCCGGCTGTTCTTCGACAACGTCGCGCACATCCAGGGCTCGTGGCTGACCACCGGCAAGGAGATCGGCCAGCTGTCGCTGCACTACGGCGCCGACGACCTCGGCTCGGTCATGCTGGAGGAGAACGTGGTCTCCTCCGCCGGCGCGAAGCACCGCTCCAACCTGCTGGAGATGATCCACCTGATCCGCGCCTCCGGTCGGGTACCGGCACAGCGCAGCACCACGTACGAGCACCTGCGGGTGCTCGAGGACCCGGCCGACGACCCCGCCGACGACCGCGTGGTGTCGCACCTGTCCTCGACCGCGGTCGAGGGTGGCGGTATCGGCGCGATCGCGCCCCAGCGGCTGTTGAAGGTGACACCGGTCGGATGAGCCACGCGGGTGGCTGTCGCGGGGGGGGGGGGGGGGGGGGGGGGGGGGAGGGGGGGGGGGGGGGGGGGGGGGGGGGGGGGGGGAGGGGAAGGGGAGGGGGAAGAGAAATACGCGGGAAAAAAGAAACACGGGGGGTGGGGGGGGGGGGGGGGTTTTTTTTCTCCCCCCCCCCCCCCCCCCCCCCCCCCCCGACCCGGTCGGGAGGATGACATGCAGATCATCGGCAACGGATTCCTGGCGAAGAACCTCGTCGCGGCGTTCGGCGACCGGTTCCCGGACGTGACGGCGCTGGCCGCGGGTGTCTCCAGCACGTCCGTCACCGACCCGGCCGAGTTCGACCGGGAGGCCGAGGCGCTCTACGCCGCCCTGCACCTGTGCGCGGCGCAGGGCCGGACGCTGCTGTACTTCTCGACCGCGTCGTTCGCGATGTACGGCCACACCGCCGCGCCGGCGACGGAGGACGGCCCGCTGTTCCCGCCGTCGGCGTACGGGCGGCACAAGCTCGCGCTGGAGGCCTGCGTGCGGGCGTCCGGGGTGCGGCACGTCGTGCTGCGGCTCAGCCACGTGGTCGGCCCGCACCAGCGGCCGCACCAGCTGCTGCCGGCGATCGTGCGGCAGGTCGGCAGCGGCACCGTCACCGTGTACCGCGGGGCGCACCGCGACCTGCTCGACGCCCGCGACCTGATGCACGCCATCGACGGCCTGCTCCTCGCGGACGCCGGCGACGTCGTCGTCAACGTCGCCTCCGGCCGGCCGCTGCCGGTCGAGGAGATCGTCGACGGCGTCGCGAAACGGCTCGGCGCCGCGCCCGACCGGGTGTACTCGGCCGGGCCGTTCTCACGCACCGAGGTGTCCCTGGAGCGGCTGCGCGCGCTCGTGCCGGACTTCGCGCCGGACGACCCCGGCTACCTCGACATGCTGCTGGACCGGTACCTGGACCGGGCGGTGGTGGCCCAGACGCGCTGAGGACGCCCTCAGCACGCGCTGAGCACGAGTCTGCGGGCCGGCCCTTGGGAAGGGGAGCCGGCCCGCTCCCAGGTTGGCGTGTCGGATCCCTTACCGGACGTGGCCGGGTCGTGATGCCGCCGCAACCATGGCGCGATCCGCGCCACAGCCGACGGAGGCGGGCGCCGCGTCCAAGGAGGTCCGTCGATGGACCGATGTACCGTTCTGCTGCTCACCGCCGCCGCGATCCCCGCCGGGGCGGGCGTCTTCGGCGGCGCGCGGGCCGCGAACGCCGCACCGCCGGCCCCGGTCGGCATCATGGTCGAGCCCCTGGAGGGCGGCGACGCGGCGTACGCCACGCTCGCCCCGCCGACCGCCGGCGACCCGGAAGGCGTCAAGCTCGTCCTGCGGCTGCTGCTCACCAACCAGGGCACGACCGACTTCAAGGTGACGGGAATCGAGTACGACTTCCCCGGCGCGACCCCCACCAAGGTGATGCAGGAGCTCGACGCGTACCTGGTGAAGAAGGACGAGGACGCCGGCACCGACGACGGCGGGATCTTCAAGCCCGGTGACTCCAAGTGGTGGTCCAACGGCACCATCACCGTCGGCAACGGCAAGGTGTTCAACCAGGTGTTCCTGCCGGCGCCGGCGCCCGCCTGGGTGAAGGTCCGGGTGTCCGTCACCGGCTTCCAGAGCCCGGCCGAGGTGACGCTGCCGCTGGTGCCGTACGGGATCAGCCACCGCCTGCCGATCGACGTCGCGGACCTGCGCCCGGGCGAGGTCCTCACCGTGTCCGCCGACCACTGGGCCAACGGCGGCGCGCGGGGCAACCAGATCTACGCCCACGACGTCATCGTGCGCGGCTGGGACGGCTCCACCTGGAACGAGCTGATCCCCGGCGGGGACAAGACGAAGAACGAGGACTACCGCGGCTGGGACCTGCCGGTGCGGGCGGTCGCCGACGGTGTCGTGTTCAACAGCAACGACGGCGAGGTGGACAACAAGGACACGCCGAACTTCCCGTCGGCGGACCCGCCGGGCGGCAACAACCTCTGGGTGGCGCACCCGGACGGCTCCTCGACGCTGTACACCCACCTGCGCCAGGGCTCGATGACGGTCAAGGACGGTGACGTGGTGCAGGCCGGGCAGATCCTGGGCCGGCTGGGCGCCTCGGGCCAGGCGGCGTTCCCGCACATCCACCTCGAGGTGTGCCGGCACGTCTCCGGCGACTTCCGGCTGCGCCCGATGCAGTTCACGGACGCCTGGCTGGTGAAGCAGGTGAACTGCACCCCGTGGAACGCCGACGCCGCCGCCTGGGTCAAGGCCTCGAACCGGGCGCTGCCACGCGAGGAGACGCTCATCTGGCCGGCCGCGTCCAAGCCCGCCTGGTACCCGCCGGGCCGCGCCGAGATCGTCCTCTACGACATCCCGTCGTCGCAGTACCAGCAGACCTTCGACCGCCTGAAGGCCAGCGGCTACCGGCCGGTCTCCGTCGACGCGCACGAGGTGAACGAGGGCGACACCCGCTTCAACGTCATCTGCCGCCCGCTGAACGGCGTCGCCTGGTCCGCCTCGCACGACATGGACGGGGTGGCGTACCAGCAGGAGTTCGACGACCAGGTCGAGCGCGACTACCGGCTCACCAACGTGACCAGCTACCTGTCCCACGGCACGGTCCGCTACGCCGCGATCTGGGAGAAGTCGGCCGGCCCGGTGTGGGGCGCCTACCACGGCCTCTCCCCCGCCGACCACGACCAGGAGTTCGAGGCGTTCCGCAAGGCCGGCTACCACCCGGTCAACATCTCCGTCGTCGCCCCCGGCGCCGTGGTCTCGGTGACCGCGCTGTACTACCGGGAGAGCTACGCCAGCATGGACGTCCAGTCCTTTGTGGACTCGAAGGGCTACCAGCAGGCGTTCGACACCAACACGAAGGCGGGCCGGCACCTGACGTACTTCAGCGCCTGCCAGTACGCCGGCGGCTTCCGCATCTCAGCGATCTTCCTGGAGAAGACGGCCGGCTCCGGCGGCACCCCCGGCAAGCACGACCAGTCCGGCGACAGCCTGTTCCGGCTGCTCGACAAGTACCGCTACGAGCGCACCGGCTACCTGACCCGCGCGCTCGGCGGCTACCTGGACGGCAAGACGGTCCGCTACGGCGCCGCCTGGCGCAGGTAGTTGTCGGCCGGCTCCTCCAGTGACGCTCCCCGGCGGGCGCCGTGGGTTCGACGCGGTAGGTGGCAGGGTCGTAGCCATTCATGAGCTCCGGGACTGCTTCACCCGCCGCGTCGATCCCCGCTCGTCGGTGGGCTCCCCGTACAGGCCTCTCTGGTACCTCGGCCGGATGCGCTGGTCAGTCGTCCGCTGCCCAGTAGGCTCGCAGCCGGTCGAGCGCATCTTCTCTCGTCATTGCGGCAACCACGCGCTCGTCGAGTCCCACCCTCGTGACAAGCAGATGAACAAGATCGGCCGGCAGCGATGCTTTCGGTGGACTCGGCTCGCCCCGTCCCGGCCGCGTTCCGTCACGCACGCACGCCCAGAACTCGGCTTCCGGCACCTGCAGTTGGTCGCGCAGGATGTGCGCCCACAGTCTGGCTGCGTATCCGGTGCGATCCGGCGGATTTGAGATACGGGTCCGCAACGTCCGCCCGTCTCTCAGGACCAGCTTGTAGATCACATGATGGGTACCCACCCGGCCCTGAGCGTCCCGAACCCGCACCCATCCCTCGACCTGACAGAACCGCTCATGGTCCTGCCTGGTCGGCACTGGATACTTCACTGACGTGGTCCGACCAGCCAGTCCCGAAGCTGCTCGTCCGTGCTGAGTCCGATGAGCTGGACGAGTCCCCAGTTCCCGGCGTGGTTCGGCGCATCCAGGAGCCACTCCTGCCAGTCCGTGGCGTAGTCGCGCAGTGCGTCGGCCATCTCCTCGATCGCGTCGTCGAACGTCGCCCCATCTGCGGAGATCGGCAGTCCCGGGATGAACACGGACCATCCCCCACCCTCGGCCACGGCCTCGGCGCGCGCCGGGACCAGTGCACTGAGCAGCGCCTGCAAGCGCACCCGGTCAACAATTGCCGCGCCCCGATGCTCGCGCTGGACGGTCACCACGCGGCCACGTTCGGCATCGTCAAGCAGGTCCTTGAAATGCGCTCTGGCCTCCGAGTAGCTGCTGTAGTGCACACAATTCACGATCCGCCCTTCCGGTGCGTACGTCAAGTACGTCGCGTACGCAACATATACACCAGTAGGCCATATGGCCACACGGTGAAGAGGGTGGTCAGGCGTCCCTGACACAGCCGAAGTCGGCGTCTCCGATCAACGAGTCGCGGCGCCTCGCTCAGAACTGGCTGTCGGCGCTGCGCGGCGACGACAGTGCGGTGCCGCGCCTCCGGGGCTTCCTACGCCTCGTGAAGTTCGACAGGTTTGACGAGAGTGGTCGATGACGCAGAATGCAGGTGAGCCGGACGTGGTGTTCGGGCCGGTGAGAAGGAAGCTCGGCGGCCGTAAGCGCATCGTGGTCTCGGCCGCGCTGGTCACAGCTGTCTTGCTGATGCCGATCGACACGCCGCGGTTGCACCTGCTGCACGGCGACAACATCGCGTGAGGTAACCCGGGACCGCTCCGGGGCCTCGACGGCGCCCTGTTCGGGTTGGCGTTTCCGCAGGCGGTGCGGAACTCCCCGCTCGGCGTGACAGTCATCCAGTCGCCGGTCGTGGACCACCAGGTGATCTACGAACGCGCCGCCGAGGTCGGCTTCACCGCCCTGCCGCTGGCCACCGTGGAGCGGTTCCTCCCCCGGTGAGCCTCGGGGTGGTGAGCGACGGTCAGGCGTCGACCGCGCAGCGGAAGCCGGCGTGGCCCGTGGTGCTGTCGGGGGTGGAGGAGGTGCGGGCCGAGACGCGGTACCTGTTGCAGTACGACTCGTGGCACAGGTAGGAGCCGCCGCGCATCACCCGGTTCGTGCCGGCGGGCGGGCCCTTCGGGTCGACGCGGGTGAGTGGGCCGTCGGTGACGTGCCAGTCGGGGCTGAACCAGTCGGCGCACCATTCCCAGACGTTGCCGCTGGTGTTGTACAGGCCGAGGCCGTTGGGACGGAACGCCGTCACCGGCGCGGTGCCGAGGTATCCGTCGGCGCCGGTGTTCGTGTGCGGGAACTCGCCCTGCCAGGTGTTGCACCGGTGCTGCCCGCGCGGGGTGAAGTCGTCGCCCCACGGGAAGCGGGCCTGGTCCAGGCCGCCGCGGGCGGCCTTCTCCCACTCCGCCTCGGTCGGCAGGCGTTTGCCGGCCCAGGTGGCGTACGCGGTCGCGTCGTTCCACGACACGTGCACGACGGGGTGGTTGGCGCGCTTCGCGACGTCGGAGCCGGGGCCCTCGGGGGCGCGCCACGACGCGCCCTCGACGGGGAGCCACCAGGGAGCGCCGGGCACCGTGCCGCGCAGCACCCGCCGGGCCGCCTCGCCCTGCACGAACAGGTGGAAGACGAAGGACCAGGCGAAGCGCTCCGCGTCGGTGACGTAGCCGGTGGCCTTGACGAACGTGGCGAACTGCGCGTTCGTCACGGCCTTCGGGTCGATCCGGAAGGCGGCGAGGGACACCTCACGCACGGGTCCCTCGCCGTCGTCCGGGAAGACGTCCGGGTCGTCGCTGCCCATCCGGAACGGCCCGGCCGGGACGAGCACCGTGCCGCGGGCCGCCTCGCGCGGGTCGACGACCCGTACGGGCAACGACGGCGACTCGGAGGAACGACCACCACCGGATGGGGAGCAACACGCGGACGTCATGGGTTCAGCCTTTCAGAGAAACGTCGAACGGCAGGCCGCTGTCCTCGTCCCGGCAGATCGTGCGCAGCTGCTGGTACAGCGACGAAACCACGTCGGGCGAGGCGTCCCACAGGTTCATGGTCTCTCCTGGGTCGACGGACACGTCGTAGAGCTGCCCGTCGGGGTGCGCGGCGTCCCACGGCGGGTTGGCGTGTGCCTTGCCCGACCCGGACGCGAACAGGTTGGAGATCGACGGCTCGGAGAACCCGCCGCCGGACCCGGGCGCGAACACCGCCTTCCACCGCCCGGCGCGCAGCGCGAAGCGGCCGCCGAGGCTGTGGTGCACGATCGGCCGGTCCGCCGGCGGCGGCTCGGCCACCCCGGCGAGCGCGCCGAGCAGGTCGAGGCCGTCCTCGGCGGCGCCGTCCGGCAGCGGGACGCCGGCCGCCGCGGCGGCGGTCGGCAGCACGTCGGTGAGGCACACCGGCGCTTCGAAGACCGTGCCCTCGGGCAGGTGGCCCGGCCAGGCGGCGACGAACGGCTCGCGGTGCCCGCCGTCCCACAGGTCGCCCTTCTGGCCGCGCCAGTCGCCGTTGGGCTTGTGCACGGTCACGTCGCCGTCGTCGGTGAAGATGAGCGGCGCGCCGTTGTCGCTGGTGACGATCACCAGCGTATTGTCGCGCTGTCCACGCTCGTCGATGGCGGCGACCAGCTGCCCGACCATGTCATCGACCAGGCAGACGCCGTCGGCGCGGTCGCCGAGGCCGGACCGGCCGCGGACGCCCTCGTGCGGCACGTTGGGCCGGTGCGGCGCCGAGGGTGCGACGTAGCACAGGAACGGCTGGTCGGTGGGGACCGTCCGGATCCAGGCGACCGCCTCGGCGGCGAACCGGACGTCGATCTCCTCCTCCCGGAACCCTTCGACCTGCAGGCCGGGTCGCTGCTCGGTGAGATACCGCTCCTTCTCCCGGTCCGGGATGCCGAGCGTGCGGTCCTGGTCGAGGAAGGTGTACGGCGGCATGTCCAGGGATCCGGCGATGCCGAAGAAGCGGTCGAAGCCCAGCGCGGTCGGCCCGCCGGTGACGGCGGCGGTGTAGTCGATGTCGCGGCCGAAGTCGGTCTCGACGTCGTCGTGCAGCCGGGCGCCGGGGGCGAACGCGTCGCGGACGGTGCCGTCCTGGTGCCGCCAGCCGAGGCCGAGGTGCCACTTGCCGAACGCGCCGGTGGCGTAGCCGGCGTCGTGCAGCACCGAGGCGAGGGTCGGGCGGTCCGGCTCGATGAGCGCCGGGCCGTGACCCATGAGGACGAAGTTCTTCAGCGGGCCGCGCCAGGCGTACCGTCCGGTCATCAGCGCGTACCGGCTCGGGGTGCAGACCGCCGAGGCGGCGTGCGCGTCGGTGGCGCGGACCCCGCGGGCGGCGAGCGCGTCGATGTTCGGGGTGGGGATCTTCGAGCCGTAGCAGCCCAGGTCCCCCCAGCCCATGTCGTCGGCGAGGACGACGACGATGTTGGGTTTGCTCATGTGCGGCAACTCCCGTCGGTGCTGCGGTAGATGCGGATGGCGTTGGTGGTCGCCGGGTCGACGGTGAAGTTGCCGGCCTGGACGTTGTTGAAGCAGACGCCGTTGGCGTACACGTTCTGGAAGTTGATGTTGCGCAGCTTGTGGGTGGCGTCGTAGCCCTGCACGAGGTTGGGTTTCGTGTACGTGGTGTAGGCGTAGATGTTGCGGAAGATGACCTGCTCGATCTCACCGTGGCCGAGCGCCGGGTCGTACCACTTGTTGTCCTCGATGGCGAGGTAGAACAGCCGCCAGGTGGCGTTCTCGACGCGGATGTCGTCGAAGAGGTAGCGCGACAGGGTGCCGCTGCCGGCGTGCAGCGCGCGGAAGATGCCCGACTTCTCGATCTGGTAGTGCTCGGCGTGGATGACGTCGTTGTCGTAGACGTTGAACGTCTGCGGGTTGACGTGGATGTTCCAGCTGATCATGAACGGGGCGCCGTTCTCCAGCTGCCAGATGGTGTTGCCGCGGGCGGTCGTGTCGCCCCAGAACAGTTTGATCGAGTCGTCGTTGGACTTGACGAAGTTGTTCTCCAGGAGGCTCTTGTTGCCGCCGACCATCCCGTCGGTGCTGTACCACCAGGACATCGTCTTGACGTTGTGGATGGTGGTGTACTGGGCGAGGGCCCGCACGTTGAAGCGTGGCGCGTCGACGAACGTGATGCCCTCGACGAGGAGGTTCGTCGAGCCCTGGTCGGCGATGTCGATCATGCCGGGCTGGTCCTTGTTGAGGTCCTGGTTCCCGGTGTCCATGAACAGGCCCGACATCACGCCGCGGCCCTTGATGGTGACGCCTGCGACGGGTCCGGTGGCGATGAACGCGCCGGAGACGAACGCGCCGCCGGCGAGGTAGATCGTCTGGCCGGAGGTGATGGGCTGGCCGGCGCCGATGTTGTGGATGCCGGGCGCGAAGTAGCGCACGTTGGGGTCGCTCGCCGAGGGGACGTCGACCTCCGGCGGGTTGGCGAAGACCAGCATCGGGTGCAGGATCGGGTTGTGGATGTCCGGCAGGAACTCCACCGACAGGTTGCCCGGCTCGGTGAGGGTGAACGTGCAGGTGCTGCCGCTGAAGCTGGTCACCACATTGGCCGAGTAGGGCCGCACCATGCAGCCGGTCGCGCCGGGTGCGGTGCGGGTCACCCGCACCGTCACCGAACCGGCGAACGAGAACGACGTCCACGACGTGTCCAGCTCGCGGTTGGTGTCGGTCTTACGGGCGAGGATCTTGTAGACGTACGACGACACCGGCCCGCCGGACTGCTGGACGGTCGCCGTGTACTGGTTGGACGCGGCCATCCCGGGCGGCCCGGGGTAGGTGGTCAGCTGGGCCGGGGTGCCGGGTGCGGGGTAGATGTCGCCGTAAGGCAGCGTGGCCCGCTGCGCGGCGATCTGGTTGACGGTCGCGGCGGTCGAGGTCTTGATGCTGTTCGCGACGTCGTCGACGGTCTGGACGCTGCCGCTGATCTGGGTGATCGCGCCGCCGTAGTCGTACTGCTTGCCGGTGTAGGGCGCGCCGTTCGCTTGCGCCGCGGTCGAGGGCAGGAGTGCCAGTACCAGAGCCGCGACGATGAAATAGACAGACCGAAGGGGCATGGCGGACCCGCTTTCTGCAGTTGTCATCCGAATCTGCGTTGGAACTTCGCTTCCGGGTCCCACTCGTTCAGGCCCGGCTGCCCGAAGGCGGGGGCGAGCACGTAGTGGTCGTGCGTCTGCGCGAGCCGGTCGCGCAGCAGGGCGTGGTGGCGGGCGACCTCGTCCGCGTGGGCGGGGTCGTCGACGAGGTTGCGCTGTTCGTAGGGGTCGGCTTCGAGGTCGAAGAACTGCCACGGCCGGCCGCCGTGCGCGTCGCCGAGCACGGTGTACTTGCAGCGGGCGGTCCGCAGGCCGCGCCAGGTCTCGTCGTGGAACGGCAGCCCGGGCCGCATCTCCGCGACGAACTCCAGCAGGACCCCTTCGCGGTCCGTGGTGGTGGCCTCGCCCCGGACGACGGGGCTGAGGTCGAGCCCGGGCTTCGGCCCGGCGGGGGTGATCCCGGCGAGCCCGAGCAGGGTCGGGAAGAGGTCCTCGGTGCAGACCGGGTCGGCGACGGTGGCCGCGACCGCGGGGCCGCCGGAGACGATGAGCGGGATGCCGATCGACTCCTCCCACGGCCGCTGCTTGGCGAGGAGGCCGTGTGAGCCGAGCAGCTCGCCGTGGTCGGCGGTCAGCGCGATGACGGTGTTGTCGAGCTGCCCGCGTTCGCGGAGCGCGGCGACGAGCCGGCCGATGTTGTCGTCGAGGTTCTCGATCATGGCGTAGTAGACGCGGAGGTCGTCGATCAGGTCCTGGCCGTGCGGGCCGCGCTTGTTGTACTCCTTGCCGAGCTCGACGTTGTCGCGCAGCACGATCTCCTTGTCGCGCCAGCGGTCCAGGTACTGCTCCGGCGCGGTGAAGATCGGGTGCGGCGGCTCGACGGACAGGACGGTGGCGAAGGGGCCGTCGACCGCGTCGAGGTGCTCGATGGCGAGGTCGAAGAGGCCGTCGGTCTGGAAGCCGTCGATGCGGTGCGGGGTGGGGTCGGCCTCGTTCCAGTAGTAGGTGTCCCACGGGTCGTTGCAGATGTCGAAGCCCGCGAAGCGCTGGAAGCGGCCCTGGAACGGGCGCGGGACCGGGGTGCGGGACGCCTTGACCACGTTGTGGCCCGGGTAGTGGCCGAAGTTGCCGTACAGGTGCCACTTGCCGAACAGGGCGGTGGCGTAGCCGGCGTCGTTGAGCTCGTCGGCGAGGGTCCGCTCGGCCGGCGACATCCGCCACTCGATCGACGGGATGAAGCGGGTGTGCGCGTATTCGCCGGTCATCAGCGTGAAGCGGTACGGCACGCAGACCGGGTAGGTGGAGGACGCGGCGTCGAAGCGGGTGCCGGCGGCGGCCAGGGCGTCGATGTTCGGGGTGGCCACGTTCGGGTCGCCGTAGCAGCCCAGGGCCTGGCGGCGCAGCTGGTCGGCGATGACGAGGATGATGTTCGGGCGGGTCACTTGACGCCTCCGGAGGTCAGGCCGCTCACGAACTTGCGCTGCAGCACGAGGAACAGGAGCACGACGGGGCCGAGCATGAAGATGGCCGCGGCGCTGGTGAGGCCCCAGTCGGTGGAGTACTGGTCCTGGAAGGCCAGGAAGCTCGTCGACACGGGCCGCAGTTCGGGGGTGTGGATGAAGGTGATCGCCCAGAAGAACTCGTTCCACGACCACAGCGCCACGATGAGCGCGACGGTCAGGAACCCGGGCCACGCGAGGGGCAGCACGACCTTCCACGCGATCTGCAGGCTGGACGCGCCGTCGAGGCGGGCCGCCTCGGTGAAGTCCTTCGGGATCTTCAGCAGGAACGAGCGCAGCAGCAGCGTGGCGAAGGGCGCGTCGGTGGCCCAGTAGATGATGATCAGGCCGAACAGGTTGTCGGTGAGGTGCAGCTGGGTCCACAGGAAGAACAGCGGCACGAGGAACAGCTGCACGGGCAGGGCGCTGCCGAGGAACAGGTAGGCGACGACCGCCCCGCCGCCGGGCACCTTCAGCTGGCTCAGCGCGAACGCGGCGAGTCCGGCGATGACACACGTACCGGCGACCGAGCCCAGGCAGATGATGAGGCTGTTGCGCATGGTGGTGGCGAAGTCGCCACGGGTCCACGCCTCGGTGAAGTTCTCGAGGCTGAACGACGTCGGCGGCGCGAGGGGGTTGGAGCCGATCTCGGCGTTGTTCTTGAACGCGTTGAACACGACGGCGACGAGCGGCCCGACGGCGAACAGCGCGAGGACGATCAGGATCAGGTAGTAGTGCGCCTTCCCCTTCTTCCGGCGCGCGGCGGTCTTCTTCTCCGGAGCCGTGACCGGCTTCTCCAATGTCGCCGCGCTCATGCGTCCTCCCAGCCCTTCTTGCGCATCCACTGGTAGAACGCGAGGATCACCGCGGTCACCAGGGTCATGGACAGGCCGAGCGCGGCCGCGTAGCCGGCGGAGTACTCGTTGAACGCCTGCTTGTACATCAGCGTCGACACGACCTCACTGGACCCGGCCGGACCGCCCTGGGTCATGATGAAGATGTAGTCGAACGCCTTCAGCGACCAGATCACCGTCATCAGGACGATGAACACCATGGTCGGGCGGATGCCGGGCAGCGTGACGCTGCGGTACTGCTGCCAGGCGCTGGCGCCGTCCATCTTGGCCGCGTCGTAGAGCTCCGGGTCGACGCCCTGCATCGCGGACAGGAAGATCACCGCGAGGAAGCCCCACCAGTGCCAGTCGACGACGAAGTTCACCGACAGCAGCGCCGTGCGGGTGTCGCCCAGCCAGGACTGGTCGATGCCGAACTGGGCGAGCACGCCGCTGGTCGGCGACAGCAGCATCTTCCAGACGGCCGCGTTGACGACGCTGGCGATGACGTACGGGATGAAGTACAGCGCCCGGAACAGCATCTGCCCGCGCTTGACCTGGCTCAGCAGGTAGGCGCCGAGCAGGCCCATCGCCATCGGCGCGCTCAGGAACAGCACGAACCAGACGAGGTTGTGCCACAGCGCCTGGTGCACCTTCGCGTCGCCGAACGCCTTGACGTAGTTGTCGAGGCCGATGAAGGTCGCCGGGCCGAGCCCGGACCAGTCGGTGAACGAGTAGTACACGGTGGCCACCGACGGCCCGAGCACGACGAGAGCGTTGAGCAGCAGGAGCGGTGCCAGGAACGCCCAGCCGACGACCGCCGCGCGCCACCGCGCGCGGCGCGCACCTGTGCTGGCCGGCGCGGCGGTGACGGTCACTTCGCGGGTCCCTTGGCGGGCAGCTGCGGCAGGTTGCCGTCGGCCTTCTCGGTGCTGAACTGCTGGGCGAGCTGCTTGCAGTAGTCCGCGGGGGTGAGCTTGCCGGTGAGCACCTGCTCGAGGCCCTCGTAGATGAACACGTCGGTCTTCGGCGGCCACCAGGTCCAGGTGACGAAGCCGTAGTCGCCGGTGCTCACGGCCTTGTTGAGCGAGGTGAGCACCCGGCCGGCGCGGGGGTCGATCGTCTGCGGGATGTCCGTGTCGTTGAAGTCGATCGGGATGTTGTACGTCGAGGGCACCTCGGCCATCCGCTGCAGCGCGGCGGTCTTGTCGCCGTAGTACCAGTTGAGGTATTCGGCGGCGGCGTCCTTGTTCTTGCTCGCCTCGTTGATGGCGAGGGAGCCGCCGATGCCCATCTCGAACAGCGGGTACTTCACCTCGGACCGCAGCGCCGGCATCGGCATCCAGTCCCAGTCGTTCTCGTTCTTGGCCTTCGCGCCGAAGTACTGGCCGACCTGGCTCATGAACCAGTTGCCCTGCGGGATCATCGCGACGGTGCCCTTGCCGAAGTTGGCGCCGATCTCCTGCGACGGGACGGCGAAGTACTTGTCGACGCCGCCGCCGATCCAGCCCTTGTCGAACCAGCTCTTCACGAGCGCGACCGCGTCGACGAACACCGGGTCGCTGAACTGGATCTCACCGGTGAGCGCCTGGCGCAGCGCGTCGGGGCCGGAGAAGTGGTTCCAGAACACCGTCATCAGCCACTCGCCGGCGGCCTTCCAGTCCACGTTGGACGAGCCGAACGGCACGATGCCCTTGCCCATCGCCTCGGCGGCGAGGCCTTCCAGGGAGGCCCGGTCGGTCGGCTGCTTCCAGCCCTGCTTCTCGAACAGGGTCTTGTTGAAGTACAGCAGCATCGTGTCGACCCGCATCGGCAGCGCGTACAGCTTGCCGTCGGTGGTGAAGGCGTCCACGGCCCAGGCGGACAGCTTGTCCTTCCAGCCGAACTTCTTGGCGTACGGCGTGAGGTCGCCGAGCACGTGCGCCTTGCTCCAGGCGATCGTCTGGGTGGCGCTCGGCCCGCGCACGATGTCCGGGCCGGACCGGGACTGCAGCGCGGTCTGCACCAGGCGGCGCAGGTCGTCGCCCTTGTAGAAGGTGGTGTTCAGGTCGATCTTCGGGTTGGCCTGCTCGAACGCGGCGGCGACCTTGTCGTTGAAGTACTTCTGGTTGGCGTCGCCCTGGATGTCCAGCCACAGGTCGACCTTGCCGGTGCCGTCACCGGTCGACCCGCCGCCGCCCCCGCCGCAGGCGGCGAGCAGGCTCGGGGCGGTCAGGCCGAGGGCGGCGACGCCGGTCCCGGACAGGAATCTGCGGCGGCTCAACGAGGCGGTCATGATGGCTCCTCAACAATTTCGGCGGGGGTGATCTGAACGGAGTGGGTGGCGGTGCGTCCCTGGGTGACCAGGAGCGCGACGCCGCCGCAGGTGAGGGTGTCGTCCTGCAGGTCGAAGAGGGTCTCGCCGTCGACGGCGGCGGTGATCCGGGTGCCGTCGACCCGGACCGTGAGGCGGTAGGTGGTGCCGTACTCCCACGGAAGGTCGCGGGTGGCGAGGACCGTGTCGTGCCGCACCAGCTCGGCCCGGTCACGGCCGGCCAGGCGCAGCGCGTAGTAGCGGGTGAGGCCCTGCACCCGGACGGCGAGCCCGGCGGCCTGCGCCAGGTGCGGGGTGACGTCGGCCTCGGCGGTGTAGTCGCGCCAGCCGCGCTCGCCCTGGATGAGCAGGCCGGTGCCGCGGTTCTGCACGATGCGGAACGGCTCCGGCCAGTGCGGGTCCCACCGGTCGGTGGCCCGGACCCAGGCGCGCCGCCACATGGCGTCCGGCGGCGAGTCGAGGCCGGTGGTGGAGCCCTCCGGGCGGGTCAGCGTCAGGGCCGGCGCGCCGTCCCAGGTGAGCATGTCGACGTCGACGTCGCCGGTACAGCGCAAGCCCACGTGGACGATCGGCTGCCCGCCGGTGTCCGGCACGGTCCAGGCGCACCCGTCCGTTGCCGCCGGGCCTTCGATCCAGCGGATCGTCGCGTCCTCACCGGCGTAGACGCCGATGACGGGCGTGGCCGGCGCGGTGGCGGTGAACCGGGCGTGGATCGTCTGGCCGCTGTACAGGGTGGGGCTCGCGATGAGGCCGTAGATGGGCATGGCCCGGGCCTCGGGCGGGATGAAGGTGGGCGTCGCGACGGTGCATCCGGCCGTTCGCACCGTGAGGCGACCGCCGGTGTTCTGGATGGTCCCTTCGCCGTCCTGGACGGTGAAGCCCTGCACGCTGCCCGGCAGCGCGAAGTGGAACCTGGCGTTCTTCCCCAGGTCGCGGGCCGGCTCCCCGGCCCAGGCGCGGCCGTGGACGGCGAGGGCGAGCGCTTCGCGGGCCGCGTCGGTGACGGTCGACCCGCCGTCGGTGCTCGGCAGGTACATCCGCTCGGCGATCGGGCCGCGGTAGTCCGGTCCCGCGCCGTCGATCCCGTCGAGGCCGCCGAGGATGCCGCAGACCGCGCCGACGCAGCCGGCGTTGGAGTCGGTGTCCCAGCCTGACGTGTTGACGATCGTCATCGCCGGGCCGAACGCGCCGCGGCTGCGGGCGATCGCGTGGATGACGGTCGCGTGGTTGGGCACGACGTGGCAGTTGCCGCCGTACCGGTGGTAGCCGTACTGCTCGTCGATCCGGGCCCGGGTGGCCTTCCAGTCCTCGTCGGCGGCGACCCACTCGCGGACGTCGGCGATGACCCGGTGGATCAGGCTGTCCTTCGGGATGAGCCCGGCCGCGGTGTCCAGGAGCCGGTCGGTGTCCGGCTCGGTGAACGCCCCGGCGACCAGCGCCGCGACGACCCGGGCCGCGTGGATCGACTCGCCGTCGTGGCTCACCCGCGCCGCCCGCTCGACCAGGTCGGCGGCGGCCGCCGGGTCGCCGGGCCGGGTCATCGCGAAGCCCTCGACGAAGATCTGCGCGCCGACCTGCTCGGCGACGACGACGCCGTTGCGGGCGATCGAGCCGCTGTCCGGCGGGCGGATGCCATCCTTGAGGTTGAGGTACGCGGTGTGCTCGGTGGAGTTGCCGATGCCGCCCCACCAGAGCACCGACTGGCCTTCGAGGATCTCGTTGAGCCAGGTGTCGCCGATCTGCGCCGGCGTCGGCTCGGTGCCGTGGTCGCGCAGCGCCCGCGGGAACATGAACGTGCCGCTGATGTCGTCGTCGGTGACGACGAGGAGGTGGTGCTTGAGCGCGACCTCGACGCGGTCGTTGACGTAGCCGGTGATGTCGCCGAGCTCGGCCTGGATGCGGTCGAAGCGCCAGCCCTCGTACGGGCGGCCGAGGTACACCGCGATGACCTTGCCGAGCACGCCGGCGTAGACGCGCTCCTCGTAGTCGCTGGGGAACCCGGTCATCAGAACGGCACCCCCGCCCGCAGGATCACGTTGGCGTACGGGGTCGCCTCGCCGGTCCGGACGATGGCCCGGGCGCTCCTGGTGGCGACCTTGAACGCCTCGTGCGGGACGGCCCGCAGCGGGAAACCGGCCAGCCCGGCCCGGATCCCCTCGTCGGTCAGTTCCTCGGCGACGGTGGCCTCCTCGACGACCAGCTCCGCGGTGATGGCGGCGAGGACCGGCAGGAAGGCCGGGACGCCGCGGGTGACCGCGAGCTGGACGACCTCGACGCCGGGCGGGACCGGCAGGCCGGCGTCGGCGACGACGATGGTGTCGGTGTGGCCCATCCCGGCGACCAGCGCTGCCAGCCGGGGGTGCCAGAGGCCGCTGTCACGCATGGCTGAGCTCCTCGTGGACGCTTTGGAAGGTGTCGAGCTCGCCGCGGGTCGGCAGCGCCGACTGGGCACCCATCCGGGTGGTGGCCAGGGCACCGGCGGCGCAGCCGCGGCGGACGGCGGCGCCGAGGGGCAGCCCTTCGGCGAGCGAGGCGGCGAGCGCGCCGACGAAGCTGTCGCCGGCACCGGTCGTGTCGACGGCGTCGACCTTGTAGGCGGGGTGCGCGTCGGTGCCGTCGGCGTCGGCGTGGACCGCGCCCTGCGCACCGAGCGTGATGACCACGGCGGCCGGGCCGAGGGTGCGCAGTCCGGCGGCGAGCGCCGGCCAGTCCGCGGTGCTGCCGCTCAGCCGCAGCGCCTCGCCCTCGTTGACGACCAGGACGTCGACCTCGCGGAGCAGGGCGGCCATGTCCGGCGGCACCGGATCCGGCAGCGGCGCGGCGTTGAGCACCACCCTGGCCCCCGCGGCCTTTCCGTGCCGTGCGGCGGCGAGGCAGGTGGCCGGCGGGATCTCCAGCTGCAGGACGAGCACCGTGGCCGGGTCCAGCGCGGCGGGCAGCCCGGCGAGGGCGCCGTCGGCGAGGCGGGCGTTGGCTCCGGGTGCCACCACGATGGTGTTCTCCCCCGCCGGGTCGACCACGATCAGGGCCACGCCGGTCGCGACGCCCTCGACGGTGGTCAGGTGGTCCAGCGGTACGCCTTCCGCGGCGAGCGCGGCCCGCACGTCGTCGCCGAAGCGGTCGTCGCCGATCGCGGCGAAGAACCGGGTCTCGACGCCGAGCCGGCAGGCCGCGACGGCCTGGTTGGAACCCTTGCCGCCGGGCCGGGCGGCGACGTCGTCGCCGAGCACCGTCTCGCCGGGTGCGGGCAGGTGCGGCACGGCCACCCCGAGATCCAGGTTGGCGCTGCCGACCACCACAACGCGGGTCACGCCGCCGCCTCCGCTTCGCTCCGGCGTCGGCCTGACCCAACGCTGTCACATGATGAGCGGCCCGAGCCGCTTCGCTGACCGCTCATGCCTGTTCTCCTTCGTTCGGCTCCGCCACGGCGGTTTCGTCGCCGCCGGGCGGGTCGTCGCACCCGCACGAGCCGCGGCGGACCAGCACGACCGGAAGCACGTCGGTCGGGCCTGCCGTCCCCGCCTGCTGGGCGAGCAGATGTGTCATGGCGGCCCGGCCGATCGCGGCGAACGGCTGGGCCATGGTGGTGAGGGCGGGCGTGGAGTACGCAGCGCCGGGAATCCCGTCGAACGAGGCGACCGCGACGTCGTCCGGGCAGCGCAGCCCGGCCTCGCCGATCGCCCGGAGCACGCCGACGGCCTGCTCGTCGGAGGCCACGAACACCGCGTCCGGCCGGTCCGGCCGGGCGAGCAGCTCGCGGGCCGCCCGGTAGCCGGCCCGCCGCCCGAACTCGGAGTGCACGACGGCCATGTCGCGGCGGCTCACGCCCTCCTCGTCGAGCGCGTCGCGCCAGCCGCTGACCCGGTCGTGGGCCGGCAGCACGTCCTCGGGGCCGCCGATGCAGGCGATCCGGGTGCGGCCGTGCTCGATGAGGTGCCGGGTCGCGGCATACGCACCGCCGCGGTTGTCGACCAGGACGCCGGGCGCGGCGGCCCCCGGCACCTGCCGGTCGAGGGAGACCCACGGGGTCTGCGAGCGCTGCAGCTCCGGCAGGAACCCGGCCGGTCCGTGCGCCGGGACGATGAACAGCCCGTCGACCTGCCGGGCCAGGAACGTGCGGACGTAGCTGGTCTGCCGGTCGTCGCTCTCGGCCGCGTTGCCGATGAGCAGGGTGTAGCCCTGCGCGAAGGACTCCTCCTCCACGGCGCGGGCCAACTCGGCGAAGTAGGGGTTGGCGTTGTCCGGCACGACCAGGCCGAGCGTCATCGTGCGGCTCATCCGCAGCGACCGGGCGATGCCGTTGGGGCGGTAGCCGAGCTGTTCGATCGCGGCGAGCACCTTGGCCCGCGTCTCGGTCGACACCGGGCGGGGCCCGTTGTTGAGCACATAGCTCACCACCGCCGGCGACGTCCCCGCCAGGCGGGCCACGTCCATGCGCCGAACAGTCACGCCGACCTCCGTCAACACGAGTTGCGTCCGATGTGACGGCAATCATGTGACAGGCGTGTTAACTCGCGCAACACGTGTTGAATGCCCGTGACCCAAACGAGATCTGTGATCACTTGACAGCACGCTGTGGCCCAGGCCGTCGACGGGTCGGCGCCGTGGGGCGGTCAGCGACCCGGCGGCCGGTACCACCGGCGCTGCAGCCAGCCGCGCAGATCCGAGTTGAAGTTGTCGAGGCCGTCGGCGCTGTCGAGCGCCTCCTCAAACGTGCGGCCGGTCAACTCGGCGGGGCTCTGGCTGTTGCTCGCGGCCAGCACGACGCACTGGACCAGCTCCACCCAGTACCTCGTCCGGGGGTCGTTGGACGGCTGCCGCCGGGTGAGCTCGGGTCGCACGCCTTCGCCGAACGCGGGACCGGCGCCGCCGTGCACCGCGGGCCGGTCGAACTCGGGCGCCGGCACGCCTTCGGGGGCACCGTTCGACATCGCCGACTGCACCAGGGCCGCCCACCGGTCGAGCTGGAAGCTGAGCCATGCCCACTGGACGTAGGCGTGCACCTCGCGCCGCAGGTCTTCGGCGACCTGACGGACCCGGACGTGGGTCTCGTCGATGATGCGGCGCCGCTCCACCTCGGCCTCGGTCGTCGACAGCACCAGCAGACGGGCCCGCTCGGCCGCGGCCCGCTGCAAGGTGCGGTCGAAGTGGTGACGGGGTGCATGACTCTCGGCGTTGTGCCGGGACACCCGCGCGGGAGTTCCGTGTCCGCTTGCTGGGCGGTTACCCTGGCCCGCCGGCGTGCGGACGTGCCGGACACCGACGTTGTGGGTCGTCTCGCTCTGCTTCGCGTGCTCGCGCAGCTCCTCGGCCTCCCTCGCGGCCCGGCGCATGGTGGCATCGGCCGCGGCGAGTGCGGCCTCCTCCCAGCTGACGGCCTCGGCGGCCCGCTTGATCTCGGTCAACCTGGCCTGGATGTCGGACACCGGAGCGGCCTTGCGACCGTGCCGTTTCCGCAGCGCTTCGAGGAGTCTCTCCACCTCCGGCGACCGTCCGCCATGGTCAGCCGAGGTCATTGCCACCCACGCCTTCGCCGGCCCGACCGGTCACGGACGAACGGGTCCACCAGCGGACCAACCTGGTGCACACCTCCAGGGTCGGCGCCTCGAACAGCGCCACGATGTGCTGGTCGTCCAGTCGCTCGTAGACCTCCTCGACGAGGGCGCGCTCGTCGGGGTGCAGGTCGCCGAGGATCGCCCGGAGTCCGTCGGCCGTGTCGTACGGCGAACGGGAGCCGCCTGCCGCCGCCCGCAGCCGACCACGAAGCGCGGCGGCCTGCAGCCGGGCCCGCAGGAGAAACGTCAGCGACAACGCGTCGAGAAACGGCAGGGACGGATCGACGAGCCCGGCGGTATAGATGGCCGCGAGTGCGTTGCCCACGGCGTCCGCGGCATCGGCAGGCTCCGCGCCGGTCATGCAGAGCAGTTCCACCGCGTCGTCGTAGTGAGACTTGACGAACAGGTCGAAGTCCGAAGAGTCGTGGAACTGGCCAGGTTCGTGCCGCCTGCCACGGTTCAGGGCCGCGAAGTTCGCGTGGTCGTTCATGGGCAGCGACCGCGGGTGTCGCAAAAGCGGTGCATGTGACCTGCCTCACAGGATTTGACGTTGGGGTGGGCCGCGACCTTCTCTTGATGATGCGTCGGCAGTCGCTTGCTGCTCGGCGCCGAAGCGAGGCGCGGCATTGTCGTGTCTTGAGGGGGCCCGCCATCCCGCGCTCCGGGCAAAGAGAAGGTCGGGTTGGCGGGCCCAGCTTCTACGCGGCAGCAGGCTCCAGGTCGAGCCGCGTGCCGTGGCGCTCTGCGAGCAGCCGGCCCAACCGGCGACGGGCGAGGTTGAGATTCGAGCGCACCGTCGCGGCGTTCTTGCCCATGATCTCGGCGATCTCGGCGGGCCGGTAGCCGTTGACCAGCAACGCGAGCACCTCGCGCTGGGTTCGCGGCAGCAGCCTGATCATTCGCGCGGCGTCTTGTTGCTCGGCGATCCGTCGCATGACGTCTGCCGGGTCGGCGCCCGGCGCATACCGCACGGCGCCCGGCTCGACCTGCTCGGCCGAGACTCCGGCCGGGATCGCGATCGCCTGCCGGCGCATCGCACGCATCCAGACGTTGCGAGCGACGACCCGGACCCACGCCGCCGGAGACCGGACGTCGTCGGCGCGGCGCAGCAGCAGCTCCATGGCGCTCTGCACGGCGTCCTCCGCCTCCGCACGGTCCGCCCCGAACTTCAGAAGGTAGTTCACGACCAGCGGAAACTGGTCCTGGTAGAAGACGGCAAAATCCTGCCGGCTGAGATCGTCCCGCATTCCCCGCTCCGCTCCGGTCGGCATTCCTCGCGATCAGGCGCGCCGGCCGCCGAGCGGCGTCCGGCGCGCTCCGCTTCAGTGCCGGTCCCGGACCAGCGCCATGATTTCGAGGAACCGCCGGGTGTACGGGGCCACGACGTAGCCGCACCCGGCAAGGCAGAGCATGAGATGGGTCCGTTCGAGCCAGGCGCCGGACACGGTGTCGTGCCCGAGCACCGGCAGAGCGGCGCGGGCGAGGCCGAGCACGGCCAGCGTCACCGCCGCCCGGTGGTAGTACTTGAACAGCCCGAGCACCTTACGGTATTCACCGTCAGGCGGGTCGCCTTTGGGCATGGCGATGCGTGATGCCATGACACTCCTATGTGTCTTGAGGTGGCCGTCCCCGTGCGCTCCGGGCAGAAGGTACGAGTGTGGCCAAGCCGATCGAGACGTCACTATAACGAGCAGCGCACCGGCGTCCAGCAAGCGCCAATCTTGCCTGCCCGTCTACGGAAACCAGCCCGAGGTTGCCACCATTTCCGCAGCCCAGTGCCGCCGGAAGGAGGTGGGGGACCTGAGGAGCGACGTCCACACCGGCAGAATCTACTAATCGGTACTTAAATATCGACCGCCATGCAAGTTGCATTGCCGCGCGCCGAGCAGCGCATATAGACGCACTCCTCTGCCATAACTTGATGCTTCATCTATCGCAGCAACATCATTACGACTAGGTCACGATCAAAGCTGCTTCCGCAACCAGATATTGGCCTCGATCGTTGGCCCAGGATTGTGCGCCGACGGCCGGTCTCCTCGCGGCGCCCTGCTCGACGCGAGAACCGCGCCCCGGAAAGGAGCGCGGTTCTCACATACGCACGGGCAGGCCGGATCAGCGCAGAAGGCGCTCGATGACGTCGGCGCCTTCGGCGGGGCCGCCGCCGGCGCGCATCGCCGCGCTCATGGCGGCCACGCGGGCGAGGACCTCCGGGTCCTTGGTGAGCTCGTCGACCGCGGCCCGCAGCGTGGCCGGGGTAAGGGTCGAGGCGGGCAGGTAGCGACCGATGCCGATCTCGTCCACCCGGCGGGCGTTGACGGCGTTCTCCGGGGTGTGCGGCACGACGACGCACGGGCAGCCGTGGTACAGCGCCTCCACGAGGCTGCCCATGCCGCCGTGGGTCACGAAGACCGACGCGCGGGGCAGGACCGCCAGGTGCGGCATCCACTCGTGGGCCTCGACGTTGACCGCCGACACGCCCTCGTCCAGGGCGTTGCCGCGGCCGAGGGTCATGACGACGTGCCACGTCTTGTCGGCGAAGGCGTCGGCGCACAGCTGGAACATGCCGGTGCGTTCGTTGGACTCGGTGCCCATGGAGATGAGCGCCACCGGTACATCGGGATCCGGAGCCGTCCAGGTGACCGCCGGTGGCGTGGAGGGCAGGCAGTGGCCGAGGAACGTGAACTTCTCGTCGAACGTCTCGCCGTGCGGCTGCAGCGCCCGGGGCAGGAAGACGAGGTTGTGCTCGTCGGCGACGGCCATCATCGCCCACATCTTCGCCGGGTCCGGCTCGACCTCCGAGAGGATCTCCATGATCGCCTCGACGCCCTTGTGGACGTAGTCGGAGTCGCGGTCCATCGTCTCGGCGTGCAGGGAGAAGTGGTCGTTGGAGGCCGTGTACGGGAAGTACTGCAGGGTCCGGGTGCCCCACTCGCGGGCCAGGATCCGGGCCGGGACGAAGCTCTCGAAGTCGTAGACGATCAGGTCGGGCCGGTCGCCGGTGAACGCGGCGCGCGCGGCCGGGATGACGCGCGTGTTCGCGTCGGCGAGGATGTCCAGGCCGAGCTCGGCGATCTCGTCGCTCTCGACGTGGCTGCCGGTGCTGAGCCGGCGCCGGACGGACGTGTAGCCGGCCAGGTCCGCGCCGACCGAGGCCACCGCCGCCGAGTACATCGAGTCGACGACGTAGGTGACCCGGTGGCCGCGCGCGACCAGGTGCCTGGCGATCGGCAGCGTCGGGTTGAAGTGCCCGTAGTCCGGGAAGACGAAGATGGCGATGTGGGCCGTCATGACACTCGCTTCGGGGGGAGGACGACGCCGTTGTCGAAGATGGCCGCCATGACCTCGGGCAGGTCGGCGGGCGACTCGACGTGCACGACGGGGAACGGGAAGCCGATCCAGCCGCGCGGCAGCGACGGGCCGAGGACCAGCCCGACGCGGGTCTTGTGCCGGTGCATCTCGGCGCTCATGTCGTCGATGCGGATCGTCTCGACGGCGTTGCGGCTGAACATGTCGGCGACCTCGGCCGCGCTCGTCAGGGTGCGCTGCTCCAGCGACGAGCACAGCGGCAGCACCGGGGTGCCGAGGCCGGCGCCGGGGGCGATGGCGGCGATGGAGTCGGCGACCGCCTGCCGCAGCGGCGTGTGTACCGCCACCGAGTTGGCCTCCTGCACCTGGACCTGCCCGAGCCCGCCGGACGCGGTGTATTCGGCGGCGAGCGCGTCGAGGGCCTCGCGGTAGCCGCTGAGCAGCAGGATGCGGAACGTGCCGCTGGGGTGGGTGCCGAAGTCGCCGGCGAGCCAGACCCCGTCGCGTTTCGGCTCGACGAGCAGCGCCTCGTCGTGGTCGACGGGCAGGAACGCGACGGCGACGCCTTCGGCGCGGCCGTCGGGGTCGCGGGGGCCGACGTGGTCCATCCGCATCAGCAGGTCGAACAGGTCCTTGCGGGGCAGCGCCCCGGCGAGGGACGAGCTGACCATCGAGCCGAGGCTGAGCCCGCCGACGGCGGCCGGGTGGATGCCCTGCGTGCCGAGGACGTCGTGGATGCCGACCATGGCGGCGGCGAGGGCGACCGAGCCGTGCCGGGACCGCGCCTCCATGTCGTCCTGCTCGTCCTCGCGGCGGCGCAGCAGCAGGTCGAGGTCCAGGCCGGTCCAGGTGCTGACCTGGTCGTAGACCTTCTGCATGGCGGGGTTGGCCGCGTGGAACTCCATGATGCCGCGCGGGTCGTAGTTGAGCAGGTTCGTTCCGAAGATGAACGCGAGGCTCATGATGGCAGCCTTCTTCCGAGGTGGGTCACGTGGGCAGGAGCACGTCGTGCTCGCGGACCGCGGCCACGACCTGGCCGATGTCGTCCGGGGCGTCGACGTAGACGACGGGGAACGGGAACTCGAACCCGTCGCGGGGCAGGGTCGGGCCGAGGATGACACCGAGCCGGGCGCCGAGCTTGCGCATCTGGCCGGTGAGGTGGTCGGCCCGGATCGGCTCGACGACGTTGCGGCTGAACTCGCTGCGGACCTGCTCGGCGCTGTGCAGCACGCGCGGCTCCAGCGACGAGCACATCGGCGTCGTCGGGTCGGTGAACGCGATGTCGGCGGCGATGCGGGCGAGGACGTCGCGGGCGCGGTACCGCAGCGGGCTGTGCACCGCCACGGTCTCGTCGCTGAACACGAAGTACTCCGGCGGGTAGCCGGAGGCGAGCTGGTCCAGGGCCTCGCGGTAGCCGCTGAGCAGCAGCATCCGGAACGCGCCGCTGGTGTGCATGCCGAAGTCGCCGCCGAACCAGATGCCGGGCCGGGTGCCGTAGAACGACTCGTAGGTCTGCCCGAGCGGCAGGACGGCGGCGACGCAGCCCTCCGCCAGGTCGGCGCGGTCGGGGCGCTGGTCGCCGTCGGTGTGGCCGAGCAGCCCGATGACGTCCTGCCGGGGTACCGCGCCGGACAGTGCGCCGGACACCATGGCGCCGAGGCTGATCCCGCCGACCATCGCCGGCTGGATGCCGTGCTCCCCGAGGAGGTCGGCGATGCCGAGCATGGCCGCGGCGAGCCCGACGGAGCAGGTGCGGGAGCGTTGCGTGTCGTCCTCGACGGTGCGCAGCAGGAGGCCGACGTCGAGGCCGGTCCACTCCGCCGCCCGCTCATAGGCGACCCGGACGGCCTCGTGCTGCTCGTACAGTCCGATGAGGCCGGTCGGGTCGTAGGTGAGGTTCTTCTGGCCGAGGATGAACGCGAGGCTCACGGCGGCTCCTCTCGATGGGGACGGGGACGGCGGGCTCAGCGGGCGGCGGTGAGGCGTTCGAGCTCCGCGACGACCTCGGACGGAGCCGGCCGCCGCAGCGCCTCGTCCCGCAGCGTCGCGGCGTTACGGGCGAACCCGGGCTCGGCCACCAGCCGGCTGACCGCGTCGCGGATCTCCTGCGGTCCGGCCTGGTCGTGCGGCAGGTACAGGCCGGCGCCGGCGTCCCGCAGCCCGCTGCCGCGCAGGGTCTGGTCGGCGACGGGCGTGGAGACGAACAGCTGCGGCACGCCGTGCACGAGCGCGGTGCCGTAGCTGCCGAAGCCGCCGTGGTGGATGAGGGCGGCGCAGCTGGGCAGCAGCGCGTGCAGCGGCACCGACTGCACGACCCGGGCGTTGTCCGGGATCTTGTCGATCTCCTGCACCTGGACCGGCAGGAGCGCGGCGACGACCTCGACGTCGAGGTCGCTCAGCGCGTCGAGGATCGCGGCCTTCGACACGTAGTCGCCGCCGTACCGCTCGGTGTTGGCGGCGCCGAGGCTCAGGCACACGCGGGGCCGCGCGGGCGGCTCGGTGAGCCAGTCCGGCACGACGGCCGGGCCGTTGTAAGGCACGAACCGCACCGGGATCCGTCGCACGTCCGACGGCACCGACAGCCGGTCCGGCAGCGGGTCGAGGGTCGCCTGGCCGGTGATGAGCTCCTCGCTGAACGCGGCGCCGAGCTTGTCGGCGTGTGCGCCGAGCCAGTCGGCCATCGGGTCCTCGCGCCGGTCCTCGGGCCGCTCGTCGCGGAGCTTGGTGAACAGCTGCCGTTTCATCGCCCACACGTCGGCGAAGCACATCGACCGGACGTGCGCGGCGCCGACGGCGGTGGCGGCGAGGGCACCGGCGTACGTGAGCGGATCCCACACGACGAGGTCGGGCTGCCAGTGCCGGGCGAACGCGACGAGGTCGCCGATCATCGGCTCGTTGTAGTAGGCGAAGCCCCAGGCGCCCATCTGGGCCCGTTCGAGCTCGCGCTCCCAGGTCAGCTTCGCCGGGTCGAGCTCGCTCCAGTCGACGGACTCGACCTCCTGCGACTCGCGGTGCTGCGCCATCGCGGAGCTGATGTTGCTGTCGTCGCCGACGCCGACGGCGGTCATGCCGGTGCGGGCGATGACGTCGGTGAACGCCGGCGAGCTGGCGACGCGGACCTCGTGACCGGCGGCGCGCATGGCCCACGCCATCGGCGTCATGCAGAACAGGTGGGACTTCTCCGGCAGCGTGACGAACAGCACCCGCATCGGTTCGGCTCCTAACGAAATCGCGGACGGGATCTCAGGCGGCGGTGGCCGCGCCGGCCAGGGTCCCGGTGACGACCGCGATGACGGCGGCGGCGTGCGTGGTGAGGAAGAAGTGGCCGCCGTCGTAGACGTGCAGCACCGTCGGCCCGGTCGTGTGCTCGCGCCAGGCGTCGGCCTCCTCGACGCTGACCTTCGGGTCGTCGTGCCCGGTGAAGGCGGTGATCGGGCAGTGCAGCGGCTCGCCGGCGGTGTACACGTAGGTCTCGGCGGCCTTGTAGTCGTTGCGGACGATCGGCAGGACCGCCTGCAGCAGGTCCTCCTCGTCGAAGACCCGGGTGTCGGTGCCGCTGAGGGACTTCATCTCGGCGATGATGCCGGCGTCGTCGCGGCGGTGGACCTGCTCGTCGCGCAGCCGGGACGGGGCACGGCGCCCGGACGCGAACAGGTGCATCGGCTCGCGGCCCTGGGCGGTGAGCCGGCGGGCGACCTCGAACGCGACGGTGGCGCCCATGCTGTGCCCGAACAGCGCGAACGGCCGGTCCAGCCACGGCAGGATCGCCTCGGTCGACTGCGCGGCGAGCTCCCCGATGTCGTCGATGAGCGGCTCGTTGCGGCGTTCCTGCCGGCCCGGGTACTGCAGCGACAGCACGTCCACGCCGGGTCCCGCGTTCGCGGAGACGGGCACGTAGTAGGGCGCGGAGCTGCCGGCGTGCGGGAAGCACACCAGCCGCACGGCCGCGTCGGGGCGCGGGTGGTACCGGCGCACCCACAGGTCGCTGGTGGTCGTGGTGATGCTCATCGTGAACCTCTCAAGTCGTCGACCCACTGCCGCACCGCCTGGGCGGTCGAGCCGGCGTGGTGCTCCATCATCGTGAAGTGGTTGCCGGGCACGTCGATCGTCGTGTCCGCGTCCTGCCACGAGGTCTGCCACTCGTGCCGGGCGTAGGGCCCGTCGGGGCCGTTGGCGACGATCGGCTCCGAGGAGCGCAGCAGCAGCGTGGGCGTGGCCAGCGGCGCGGGCCGCCAGCCGCCGAACAGGTCGAAGTACCAGCTCATCGCGGTCAGCCGGGCCGAGT
Organism: Dactylosporangium sp. NPDC051087; assembly: GCF_055586325.1. NCBI lineage: Bacteria > Bacillati > Actinomycetota > Actinomycetes > Micromonosporales > Micromonosporaceae > Dactylosporangium > Dactylosporangium sp. NPDC051087. Next base: position 278,688 of record NZ_JBVJIJ010000017.1, read on the forward strand.
CGAGGGTGGTGAACAGGCCCTGCCGGTCGAACATGCCGTCGATGAGCTCGGCCTGGAACTTGGCCAGGGGCGAGTCCTCGGTCGCCGGGTACGTGTCGAGCAGGACCACGCCGGCGGCGGGGGCGCCGAGGTCGTGCAGGCGGGTCGCGGCGGCGTGCGCGAGCAGCCCGCCGCCGGAGGAGCCGAGCAGGACCGCGGGCCGGTCGCCGACGCATTCGCGGACCAGCTCGGCCTGCATGTCGGTGACGGTCTCCCAGGTGGCGGGCAGGCGCTCGTCGGTGAGGAAGCCGGGCACCGACAGCGCCCACACGTCGTGGGTGTCGCGGAAGCTGGCGGCGAGCCGCGCGTACTGGTGGACGCCGGCGAGCGCGACGAACGAGCTGAAGCAGATCAGCACCGGCCGGTCGGCGGGCCCGGAGGTGAGCTTCACCGGCTGGAGCTCGCGACCGAAGTCGGCGCGGGCCTTGAACGTGGGGCGCAGCGCGGCGGCGGCGCGCAGCAGCGCGTAGCCCTGGTCGACCTGGCCGTTGCGGCAGGCGTCGCGGAACATCGCCCCGATGCCGTCCTCCCGGCTCTCCTGGACCGGCTCCGCCTTGCGCACCACCACGCTGCCGAGCTGCTGCAGCAGGTGCGTGGTGAGCGCGGCCGGGGTCGGGTGGTCGAAGACGAGCGTCGGGGGCAGCCGCAGCGCGGTGGCGGCGCCGATCCGGTTGCGCAGCTCGACGGCGGTGAGCGAGTCGAAGCCCGCCTCCAGCAGGCTCTGCCCCGGTGGGACGGCGTCGGGGGTGGTGAACCCGAGCACCGCGGCGACCTGGGCGCGGACGAAGTCGAGGACCAGGGTCTCGCGGCCTTCCGCGGTCTCGGCGGCGAGCCGCTCGGTCAGCGACACCCCGGCCGTGGTCCCCCGCCCGGCCGCCTTGCGCGCCGGTCCCCGCACGAGCCCGCGCAGCAGCGGCGCGACGGCGTCGCCCTTCAGCGCCTGCAGGTCCAGCAGCATCGGCACGGCGAGCGGTTCGGCGCGGCGCACGGCGGCGTCGAACAGGGCGAGGCCGCGGGCCGGGTCGAGGGGCAGCAGACCCCCGCGGGACATGCGGCGCACGTCGGCGTCCGTCAGGTCGCTGGTCATGCCGCTCGCGGTGATCCAGGGACCCCAGGCGAGCGCGGTCGCGGGCAGGCCCCGGCCGGCCCGGCGCTGCGCCCACGCGTCGAGGTAGGCGTTCGCGGCGGCGTAGTTGCCCTGCCCGGCGCCGCCGATGAGCCCGGACACCGACGAGTACACCGCGAACACGGCCAGGTCGTGCCCGGCGGTCAGCTCGTCGAGGTGCGTGACGGCGTCGACCTTCGGCCGCAGCACCGCGGCCAGGCGGGCCGCGTCGAGACCGCCGACGGTGGCGTCGTCGAGGATGCCGGCGGTGTGCACGACCGCGGTCAGCGGCCGGTCGGCGGGCACCGACGCGATGAGCGCGGCGACCGCGTCCCGGTCGGCGACGTCGCAGGCGGCGATGGTCACGTCGGCGCCGAGCGCGCCGAGTTCGGCGCGCAGCTCGGCGGCGCCGGCGGCCTGTTCGCCGCTGCGGCTGGCCAGCAGCAGGTGCCGGATCCCGCTGCTCGCCAGGTGCCGGGCGACCTGCGCGCCGAGCCCGCCGGTCCCGCCGGTGACGAGCGCGGTGTGCTCGCCGCGCAGCGGGGCCGGGAAGGTGAGGACGACCTTCCCGATGTGCCGGGTCTGGCTGATGTACCGGAACGCGTCCCTGGCCCGGCGGACGTCCCAGGCGGTGACCGGCAGCGGCGTGAGGACCCCCTGCTCGAACATGGCGACGAGGTCGCGGAGCAGCACGCCGATCCGGTCGGGGCCGGCCTCGATGAGGTCGAAGGCGCGGTAGTGCACGCCCGGGTGGGCGGCGGCGACCGCGTCGGCGTCGCGGACGTCGGTCTTGCCCATCTCCAGGAACCGGCCGCCGCGCGGCAGCAGCCGCAGCGACGCGTCGACGAACTCGCGGGCGAGCGCGTTGAGAACGACGTCGGCGCCGGCGCCGCCGGTCAGCTCCAGGAACTGCGGCTCGAAGGCCAGGGTCCGCGACGAGGCGAGGTGGGTGCCGTCGACGCCGAGCCCGCGCACGACCGGCCACTTGCCGGTGCTCGCGGTGGCGAGGACGTCGGCGCCGAGGTGCCGGGCGAGCTGGACGGCGGCCATGCCGACCCCGCCCGCGGCGGCGTGCACGAGGACCCGCTCCCCCGGGCGCAGGCCGCCGAGGTCGACGAGGGCGTAGTACGCGGTGAGGAACACCAGCGGCACCGACGCCGCCTGCGCGTAGGACCAGCCGGCCGGGACGCCGACGATCATGCGGTGGTCGGCGACCGCGACGGGCCCGAACGCGCCGGGGAACATGCCCATGACCCGGTCCCCGACGGCGAACCCGGTGACGCCGGGCCCGACCTCGGTGACCACGCCGGCGCCTTCCTGACCGAGGGAGCCGGCCTCGCCCGGGTACATGCCGAGGGCGTTGAGCACGTCGCGGAAGTTGACGCCGCCGGCCCGCACGGCGATGCGGACCTGGCCGGCGCGCAGCTCCCCGGCGGCCTCGACGGCGGGCTCGACGGTGAGGCCTTCGAGGGTGCCGTCCTCGCCTGGGGTGAGCCGCCACGGGCCGTCCGGCGGGGTGAGCTCCTCGGTGCCGTTGACGGTGGCGAGGCGCGGGATCCTCGCCGTGCCGCCCTGCAGGAGCAGCGCGGGTTCGCCGCTGTCGAGGGCGGCGGGCAGCGCCGCCATGGAGTCGGCGGAGGTGTCGAGGTCGGCGAGGACGAAGTGGCCGGGGTTCTCCGACTGCGCGGACCGGACCAGGCCGTGCACGGCCGCGGCGGCGGGGTCGCGGACGTCGTCGCCGACGGCGTCGCGGGTGAGGAACACCAGCCGCGACGCCCCGAACGCCGGGTTCTCCAGCCATTCCTGGACGTCCGCGAGCGCCCGCGCGGTCAGCGCGTGGGCGGCGGCGACGGTGTCGGGGGTGCCGGCGCTGACGTGGAAGACGGTCGCGGGGATGCGGGCGCCGTTGTCGGCGGCGGCCGCGAGGGAGGCGAGGTCGGCGTAGGACTCCAGGTGCACGCCCGAGGCGTCCGCCGCGGCGCCGAAGCCCAGGCGGTCCTCGCCGACGACGGCCCAGCGCAGCGCCTGGGGTTCGGCGGCTGCCAGCCGCAGCGGCTGCCAGTCCAGGCGGAGCAGACCGTCCACGTTGGAGTGCGCGGGCGCGGTCGCGGCCAGTTCCCGCAGGGTCAGGGAGGCCACGGTCGCGACGGGGGCGCCGGCCGGGTCGGCGACGGTCACCGACACCGCGTCGGCGCCGAGGGTCTGCAGCCGCACCCGCAGCCGGGTCGCGCCGGCGGCGTGGACGGTGACGCCGGTCCACGCGAACGGGAGCCGCCCGCGGTCGGTGCGGCCGAGGCCGGTGAACGCGACGGCGTGCAGCGCCGCGTCGAGCAGCGCCGGGTGGACGGTGAACCGGTCGGCGTCCTCGGCGGCGCCGCCGGGCAGCGCGACCTCGGCGTAGACGTCGTCGCCGGCCTTCCACACCGCTTCGAGGCCCTGGAAGACCGGGCCGTAGCGGAACCCGGCGACGGCGAGCCCGGCGTAGAACCCGTCCAGGTCGACCGGCTCCGCACCGGCCGGTGGCCATTGCGCCGCCGTCGTGGCGGCGTCCGGCTGACCGGTGGTGAGCACACCGGTGGCGTGCAGGGTCCACGGGTGGCCGCCGTCGGCGGGCCGGGCGTGGATCGTGACGGGCCGGGCGTCCGCGTCGCCTTCTGCCGGGTCGACCCTGACCTGCAGCTCCACCGCGCCACGGTCGGGCAGGGTCAGCGGCGCGGCGAGGGTGAGCTCGTCGACGACCGGGCAGCCGACCTCGTCGCCGGCGCGCAGCGCGAGTTCGAGCAGCGCGGTGCCGGGGACGATGACCGCGCCGGGCAGGGCGTGGTCGGCGAGCCACGGGTGGGTGCGGGTCGACAGCCGGCCGGTGAGCACGACGGTGCCGGTGTCGGCGAGGGTGACGGCGGCGCCGAGCAGCGGGTGGTCGGCGGTCGCCAGGCCGGCGCCGGCGAGCCCGGCGGAGACGCCGGTGCCGGGGCGCGGCCAGAAGCGGGTGCGCTGGAACGCGTACGTGGGCAGGGCGGCGGGCACCGCACCCGGGACCGTGAACGCGGCCGCCCTGTCGAGGGTGACGCCGGCGGTGGCGAGCTGTGCGGCGCCGTGCAGGAACGCCTCGGTCTCCGGCTTGTCCCGGCGGGACAGCGCCACGCAGGTGGCGTCCTGCGGCAGGCCGTCCTGGGCCATGGCGGTCAGGACCGCGTCGGGGCCGACCTCGACGAAGCGGGTGTACCCGGCGGCGTGCAGGGCGGCGATCCCGGCGGCGAAGCGGACCGCGTCGCGGACGTGCCGGACCCAGTACCCGGGTTCGGTCAGGTCTCCGGCGGCGGCGAACGTGCCGGTGAGGTTGCTGATCACCGGCAGCCGCGGCGCGCTGTAGGTGACCGTGGCGGCGACCCGGGCGAACTCGGCGAGCATGCCGTCCATCCGGGGCGAGTGGAACGCGTGCGACACCCGCAGCCGCCGGGTGCGCCGGCCGGCGCCGGTGAAGTGGGCGGCGATGCGTTCGGCGGCGGTCTCGTCGCCGGAGACGACGACGGCGCGCGGGCCGTTGACGGCGGCGATCCCGATGGTGTCGTCGAGCAGCGGCAGCACCTCGTCCTCGGTGGCCTGCAGCGCCACCATGGCGCCGCCGGTGGGCAGGGCCTGCATGAGCCCAGCGCGGGCGGCGACGAGGCGGCAGGCGTCGTCGAGGTCGAACACCCCGGCGACGTGCGCGGCGACGATCTCGCCGATGGAGTGGCCGATGAGCGCGTCGGCGGTCAGCCCGGCGGATTCCGCGAGGCGGTACATGGCCAGTTCGAACGCGAACAGCGCCGGTTGCGTGTAGCCGGTGCGGTCGAGGGCGTCACCGCCGGTGAACGCGAGGTCCCGCAGCGGCCGGTCCAGGGCCAGGTCGAAGCGGGAGCAGGCGTCGTCGAACGCGGCGGCGAACACCGGGTAGGTGGCGTAGAGGTCAGCGCCCATCCCGTTGCGCTGGGCGCCCTGGCCGGTGAAGAGGATCGCGGTGCGGCCGGGACGCGCGGTGGCGGCCCGCACGACGGCCGGGTGTCCCGTCCCGGCGGCGAGGGCCCGCAGTGCGGCGATGAGGGTTTCGGCGTCGGTACCGACGACGGCGGCGCGGTCGGTGAGCAGCGCCCTGCCGGTGGCGAGGGTGGCGGCGACGTCGGCCGGGCGCAGGTGCGGGTGCCGGTCGAGGTGGTCGGCGAGCTGCCCCGCCTGTCCGGTGAGGGCGTCCTCGCCACGCGCCGACAGCAGCAGCGCGACCGGGCCGGCGGGCGGTGCCGGTACACCTGCCGCGGCCGCGACCTGTGGGGCCTCTTCGAGGATGAGGTGGCCGTTGGTGCCGCTGATCCCGAACGCGGACACCCCGGCGCGGCGGGGACCGGCGGCGGGCTGCCAGTCGGCGGTCTCGGTGACCAGGCGGACGGCGCCGGCGGTCCAGTCGACGTGGCTGGACGGCGTCGCGGCGTGCAGGGTCGGCGGCAGGGTCCGGTGCCGCAGCGCCTGGACGGCCTTGATGACCCCGGCGACGCCGGCGGCGGCCTGCGTGTGGCCGATGTTGGACTTGACGCTGCCGAGCCACAGTGGACGGTCGGCGGGCCGGTCCTGGCCGTAGGTCGCGAGCAGCGCCTGCGCCTCGATCGGGTCGCCGAGGCTGGTGCCGGTGCCGTGCGCCTCGAGCAGGTCGACGTCGGCGGGGCGCAGCCCGGCGGTGGCGAGGACCTGCCGGATGAGCCGCTGCTGGGCGGGACCGTTCGGGGCGGTGAGCCCGTTGGAGGCGCCGTCCTGGTTGATCCCGGCGGCGCGGATGACGGCGAGGACGGTGTGGCCGTTGCGCTGCGCGTCGGAGAGCCGTTCGAGCAGGACCATGCCGGCGCCCTCGCCCCAGTTGGTGCCGTCGGCGTCGGCGGAGAACGCCTTGCACCGCCCGTCGGTGGCGAGCCCGCGCTGGCGGCTGAACGCGATGAACGACCCGGGGGTGGTCATGACGGTGACGCCGCCGGCGAGGGCGAGTTCGCATTCGCCGTTGCGCAGCGCCTGCGCGGCCCAGTGCATCGCGACGAGCGACGAGGAGCAGGCGGTGTCGACGGTGACGGCGGGGCCTTCGAGGCCGAGCGTGTAGGAGATCCGGCCGGACATGACGGCGGCGGTGTTGCCGGTGCCGACGTAGCCTTCGTCGAACGCGGACGCGGCGGCGAGGGTCGCGATGTAGTCCTGGCCGTTGGTGCCGGCGAACACGCCGACGCGTTCGCCGCGGACGGACAGCGGGTCGATGCCGGCGCGTTCGAACGCCTCCCACGCGACCTCGAGCAGCAGCCGCTGCTGGGGGTCCATGGTGAGCGCCTCGCGGGGGGAGATGCCGAAGAACTGCGGGTCGAAGTCGGCGACGCCGTCCAGGAAGCCGCCTTCGCGGACGTAGGAGGTGCCGGCGTGGTCGGGGTCCGGGTCGTAGATCCCGTCGAGGTCCCAGCCGCGGTCGGCGGGGAACGCGCCGACGGCGTCGCCGCCGCTGACGACGAGGTCCCACAGCGCTTCGGGGGTGCTGACACCACCGGGGAAGCGGCAGCTCATGCTCACGATCGCGATGGGTTCGTCGGTGTACGCCGTGACTTCCTGCTTCGCCGCGACCGTGGTGCCGCCGAGCTCGGTCGCCAGGTGCGCGGCGAGCGCGGTCGCGGTCGGGTGGTCGAAGAGCAGGGTCGCCGGCAGTTTGAGGCCGGTGGCGGCGTTGAGCCGGTTGCGCAGCTCGACGGCGGTGAGCGAGTCGAAGCCGAGGTCGCGGAACGCCTGCTCGGCGTCGACGGCGTCGGCACCGCTGTGCCCGAGCGCGGCGGCCGCCTCCGCGCGGACGATGCCGAGGAGCGTGGCGTGCCGGTCGGCGGGGCTCATCGCGGCGAGCTCGTCGCGGAAGGTGCCGTCCACGGGCGCGTCGGCGCTGTCCAGCGCCGCGACCTCGGGCAGGTCGCCGAGCAGCGGGCTGGGCCGGGAGCCGGTGAACCCGGGGGCGAAGCGGGCCCAGTCGACGTCGGCGACGGTGAGCGTGGTCTCGTCGGCGTCCAGCGCCCCCTGCAGGGCGCTGACGGCCAGCTGCGGGTCGAGGACGTGCAGGCCGCGGCGGCGCAGGAACTCCTCCGTGCCCTCCTCGGCGGTGACCATGCCGCCGCCGCCCCACGGCCCCCACGCGATCGCGGTGGCGGCGCGGCCGCGGGCCCGGCGGTGCTGGGCGATGCCGTCCAGGACGGCGTTGGCGGCGGCGTAGGCGGCCTGGCCGCCGCTGCCCCAGGTCGCGGAGATCGACGAGAACAGCACGAACGCGTCGAGGTCGCGGCCGTCGGTCAGCTCGTCGAGGTGGGCGGCGCCGCCGGCCTTCGGCGCGTGGATGGTGTCGAAGTCGGCCCTGGTCATGCCGTCCAGGACCTGCGACTGCGGCACACCCGCGGCGTGCACGACGACCCGCAGGTCAGGCAGCGTCTCCAGGAGCGCGGCGACGGCGGCGCGGTCGGAGACGTCGCAGGCGGGGATGGTGACGCGGGCGCCGAGGGCTTCGAGTTCGGCGCGCAGCTCGGCGGCGCCGGGGGTGGCGTCGCCGCGGCGGCTGGTGAGCACGAGGTGGTCGGCGCCGCTCTCGGCGAGCCAGCGGGCGATGTGCGAGCCGAGCGCGCCGGTGCCGCCGGTGACGAGCGCGGTGCCGCGCGCCTTCCAGGCGGGTGCTCCGGCGGGCCGCTGAGCTGCCGGGGCGTGCGTGAGCCGGCGGGCGAAGACGCCGGAGCCGCGGACGGCGACCTGGTCCTCGTCGCCCGCCCCGGCCAGGACGGCGGCGAGGCGCTGGACGGTGCGGTCGTCGACGGTCTCGGGCAGGTCGATGAGGCCGCCCCAGCGTTGCGGGTATTCGAGGGCGGCGGCGCGGCCGAGCCCCCAGACGCCGGTGTGCACCGGGTCGCGCAGCGGGTCGGACGCGCCGATGGACACGGCGCCGCTGGTGAGCACCCACAGCTTCGCGTCGCCGCTCGTGCGGAGCAGCTCCGTCGTCCACTGGAGGTCGTCGCCCTGCAGCGCGACGATGCCGGCGTACGTGCCGGCGGGGATCTCGGTGACCGGGTGTGCGGTGGCGCCGGCGGCGGTGAGGCCTGCGGCGATCCGGCCGGCGAGGGCCTCGGCGCCGTTGTGCAGGACCAGCCAGCTGCCGTCGAGGGCGGCGGTCTGGTCGAGGGCGGCGGGCCGCCAGCGGATCTGGTAGCGCCAGGTGTCCACGGTGGAGTGTTCGTCCTTGCGGCGCCGCCACGCGGCGAGGGCCGGGACGAGCGGGCCCGCGTCGACGCCGAGCAGGTCGCTGAGGTCGCCGGCGTCGACGGCGGCCCAGAACGCGTCGTCGGCGTGCCCGGTCGCGGTGCCGGCCTTGGGCAGTTCGATGGTCGGCCAGTACTGCTTGTGCTGGAACGCGTAGGTGGGCACGGCCGTCTTGCGGCCGCCGTGCAGGAGCTTGGTCCAGTCGGGTGACCAGCCGGTGACGTGCGCCTGCGCCACGGCGGTGAGCAGCGTGGTGGCCTCGTCGCGGCCCTTGCGCATCGCGGGGATGCCGTCGACCAGGGCGGACAGCACGCCGTCGGGGCCGACCTCCAGGAACCTCGTGACTGCCGGCAGTGACGCCACGGCGCCGGCGAACCGGACCGTGCCGCGGACCTGCTGGACCCAGTACTCCGGGTCGGTGACGTCACCGGTCGACGTCACCGCGATCGGGATCGCCGGCGGGTTGAACGTCACCGTCGACAGGACCTCACGGAAGGCGTCGAGCATCCCGTCCATCCGCGCGGAGTGGAACGCGTGGCTGACCCGCAGCCGCTTGGTCTTCTCGAACCCTGCCGCGACCCGCTCGACGGCGGTCTCGTCGCCCGAGATCACGACCGCGTCCGGGCCGTTGACCGCCGCGATCTCGGCGCCGTCGACCAGTGCCGCCGCGACGTCCGCTTCGGACGCCTGGATCGCGACCATCGCCCCGCCGCGCGGCAACGCCTGCATCAACCGGCCGCGGGCCGTCACCACCTTGCACGCGTCCTCGAGGGACCACACCCCGGCCACGTGCGCCGCGGCCAGCTCGCCGATGGAGTGGCCGAGCAGGTGGTCGGGCTTGAGGCCCCACGACTCCAGGAGCCGGTAGGTGGCCACCTCGACCGCGAACAGCGCCGGCTGCGTCCACCGCGTCTCGTCGAGTTCGGCGCCGTCCACCTCGCGCAGGCCCTCGATGTGCGCGCACACCTCGTCGTACGCCTTGGCGTAGGCCGGGAAGGCGGCGTACAGGCCGCGTCCCATTCCGGGACGCTGGGCGCCCTGGCCGGTGAACAGCATCGCGGACTGGCCCTTGGTCGCCTTGCCGCGGACCACGGTGTCGCCGAGCAGCACGGCCCGGTGCTCGAACGTGGACCGTCCCGTCGCGAGGGAGTAGCCGACGTCCATGGGATCGGCCGCGGTGCCGCGGACCTGGTCCACCTGCGCGTCCAGGGCTTCGGCGGTGCGGGCGGACACCGGCCACGGTACGACCGGCAGCGGCGCCGGCGCGGCCGGGGTCTCGGCGTGCGGTGCCTCCTCCAGGATGACGTGCGCGTTGGTGCCGCTCATCCCGAACGACGACACGCCCGCGCGGCGCGGCCGGTCGACCTCGGGCCACGGCCGGGTCTCGGTGAGCAGCTCGACGGCGCCCGCCGTCCAGTCGACGTGCGGGGACGGCTCGGTGACGTGCAGGGTCCGCGGCAGGGCGCCGTGCCGCAGCGCCTGGACCATCTTGATGACGCCGCCGACACCGGCCGCCGCCTGCGGGTGGCCGATGTTCGACTTCAGCGACCCGAGCCACAGCGGCGACTCGCGGTCCTGGCCGTAGGTCGCGAGGAGCGCCTGGGCCTCGATCGGGTCGCCGAGCGGGGTGCCGGTGCCGTGCGCCTCGACGGCGTCGACGTCGGCGGAGGTGAGGCGGGCGTTGGCGAGGGCCCGCCGGATGACCCGCTGCTGGGCGGGACCGTTCGGGGCCGTGAGGCCGTTGGAGGCGCCGTCCTGGTTGACGGCGCTGCCACGGATGACGGCGAGGACGGTGTGCCCGTTGCGCCGCGCGTCGGACAGCCGCTCCAGGAGGACCATGCCGGCGCCCTCGGACCAGCTGGCGCCGTCGGCGGCGGCGGAGAACGGCTTGCACCGGCCGTCGGGGGCGAGGGCCCGCTGCCGGCTGTAGTCGATGAGCGACACGGGCGTCGACATGACGGTGACACCGCCGGCGAGGGCGAGGGTGCAGTCCCCGGCGCGCAGCGACTGGATCGCCCAGTGCAGCGCGACGAGCGACGACGAGCACGCGGTGTCCACCGACACGGCGGGTCCTTCGAGCCCGAACGTGTAGGCGATCCGGCCGGACAGCACGCTGAACGAGTTGCCGCTGCCGATCAGGCCCTCCGCGGACTCCTTCGCGAGCATCAGCAGGCCGACGTAGTCCTGGTACGTGACGCCGGCGAACACGCCCGTCTGGCTGCCGCGCAACGAGACCGGGTCGAGCCCGGCGTGTTCGACGGCCTCCCACGAGGTCTCCAGCAGCAGCCGGTGCTGCGGGTCCATGGCGAGGGCCTCGCGGGGCGAGATGCCGAAGAACGCGGGGTCGAAGTCGCCGGCGTCGTGCAGGAAGCCGCCGCCCTGCGCGTAGCAGGTGCCGGGCGCGTCGGGGTCGGGGTTGTAGAGCGCCTCGACGTCCCAGCCGCGGTTCGTCGGGAACGGGGTGATCGCGTCGCCGCCGCTCATGACGAGGTTCCACAGGTCGTCGGCGCTGTTGACGTCGCCCGGGAAGCGGCAGGCCATGCCGACGATCGCGATCGGCTCGTCGACGGTCGCGGGGACGGTCTCCGGCTCGTCGACGGTGTCCGGCAGGTCGAGCAGTTCCTGCCGCAGGTGCGCCGCGACGGCGGCCGGGGTCGGCTGGTCGAAGACGAGCGTGGCCGGCAGCCGGACACCGGTCGCCTCGGTGAGCGCGTTGCGCAGCTCGACGGCGGTGAGCGAGTTGACGCCGAGGTTCTTGAACGGCTGGTCCGCCTCGACGGTGCTCACGTCGGCGTGCCCGAGCACCGTGGCGGTGCTTTCCCGGACCAGGTCGGTGAGGAGCGCGACCTGGTCGGCGTCGGCGAGCCCGGCGAGCCGTCCGGTGAGGGCGTTCCCCGTGGGGGCCACGGCCGCGGCCGACCTCTTGCGGGACGCGGTTGCCCCTGGCTGTGTCGTTCGCGTCGGTACGACCACCGCCGGCTCGACGGTCTGCGCGCCGGTGGTGCTGGTGGTGTGGCCGGTCGGGCGCATCACGAGGGCGTCGACCGACGCGACGGGGGCGCCGGTCGGGTCGGCGGCGAGGATGGCGACGGCGCCGGGGCGGCCGGTCGGGGTGAGCCGCACCCGCAGCCGGCGGGCGCCGGTGGCGTGCAGCGTGAACCCGTTCCACGAGAACGGCAGCAGGTCGCCGTCGAGCCCGGGCAGCACACCGAGCGCGAGCGGGTGCAGGGCCGCGTCGAGCAGCGCGGGCCGCAGCCAGAAGCCGTCGTCGCCGGGCTGCGGGTCGACGTCGACCTCGGCGTACAGGCTGTCGCCGGACCGCCAGGCGCCGCGGAGCCCCTGGAACGCGGGACCGTAGGCGAAGCCGGCGTCGGCCCACCGCTCGTACAGGCTGTCGGCGGCGACCGGCTCGGCGCCCGCCGGCGGCCACTGCGCCAGCCGGCCGGGGTCGCCGGCGGTGCCGGTGGAGGCGCTGCCGTGCGCGTGCCGGGTCCAGGGTGCACCGGCGGTGCGGCTGTACACGCTGACCTGCCGTGATCCGAGGCGGTCGAGGCCACCGACCGCGACCTGCAGCTCCACCGTCCCGGACGCGGGCACCGGCAGGGACGCCTCGAGGACGAGCTCGTCGAGGCGGTCGCAGCCGGCCTCGTCGGCGGCCCGGACGGCGAGGTCGACGAGGACGGCGCCGGGCACGTACGCGACGCCGTGGACGACGTGCTGGGCGAGCCACGGGTGCTGGTGGACGGACGCCGTGCCGGTGACGACGAGCCCGTCGCCGCCGGCGAGCTGGACGACGTCGTCGAGGAGCGGGTGGCCGATGCCCCGGTTGCCCCGGTCCGTTCCGTCCAGCCAGTACCGCTGCCGCTGGAACGCGTACGTGGGCAGGTCGACGCGGCGGCCGCCGGCGAAGAGCCGGGTCCAGTCCGGGGACCAGCCGGCGATGTGGGCGCGGGCGACGGCGGTCATCAGGGTGAGGGCCTCGTCGCGGTCCTTGCGCATGGCGGGGATGCCGTCGACCATCGCCGACAGGATGCCGTCGGGGCCGACCTCCAGGAACCTGGTGACACCCTTCGCCTTGGCGGTGTCGACGGCGTCGGCGAACCGGACCGTCCCGCGGACCTGCCCGACCCAGTACTCCGGATCGGTGACGTCACCCGTCGAGGTGGTGACGATCGGGATGATCGGCGGGTTGAACGTCACGCTCCGCAGGACCTGACGGAACGCGTCGAGCATCCCGTCCATCCGCGCCGAGTGGAACGCGTGCGACACCCGCAGCCGCTTGGTCTTCTCGAACTGGGCGGCGGTCGCTTCGACAGCCGTCTCGTCGCCGGACACGACCACCGCGTCGGGACCGTTGACCGCCGCGATCTCGGCACCGTCGACGAGCGCCGCACGCACCGCCTCTTCGGTGGCCTGGATCGCGACCATCGCACCACCGGCCGGCAGCGCCTGCATGAGCCGGCCCCGCGCCTGGACGACCTTGCACGCGTCTTCCAGGGACCAGACCCCGGCGACGTGCGCGGCGGCGAGCTCACCGATGGAGTGGCCCACGAGGAAGTCGGGCTTGAGACCCCACGATTCGAGGAGGCGGTACACCGCGACCTCGACCGCGAACAGTGCCGGCTGTGTCCACCGCGTCTCGTCGAGTTCCGCGCCTTCCACGTCGCGCAGACCGTCGATGTGGGTGCAGACCTCGTCATAGGCGGCGGCGAACACCGGGAACGCCGCATGGAGACCGCGTCCCATCCCGGACCACTGCGCACCCTGACCGGTGAACAGCATCGCCGACTGGCCGTCGCGGACCCGGCCGCGGACGACGACGTCACCGAGCAGCACCGCCCGGTGCTCGAGGCCGGACCGGCCGGTCGCCAGGGAGAACCCGACGTCGACGGGGTCGAGGTCCGTGATCGTCCGCGCACGGTCCAGCTGCGCGTCGAGGGCCGTGGCCGTGTGCCCGGACACCACCCACGGCGTCACCGGCAGCACCGTCGGAGAGGCTCCGGCGGCCTCCTCCGTGGCGGGCGGCTGTTCGAGGATGACGTGGGCGTTCGTACCGGAGACGCCGAACGCGGAGACGCCCGCGCGGCGGGGACGGTCCAGCGCCGGCCAGTCACGGGACTCGGTGAGCACCTCCACGGCGCCCTCGGACCAGTCGATCCTGGTCGACGGCGCATCGACGTGCAGGGTGCGGGGCAGGACGCCGTGCCGCAGCGCCATGACGGTCTTGATGATCCCGGCGACGCCGGCGGCGGCCTGGGTGTGGCCGATGTTCGACTTCAGCGACCCGATCCACAGCGGGGTCGCCCGGTCCTGGCCGTAGGTGGCGAGCAGTGCCTGCGCCTCGATCGGGTCGCCGAGGCTGGTGCCGGTGCCGTGCGCCTCGACGGCGTCCACGTCGGACGTCGCCAGGCCGGCGTCGGCGAGCGCCGCGCGGATGACCCGCTGCTGGGCGGGGCCGTTCGGGGCGGTGAGCCCGTTGGAGGCGCCGTCCTGGTTCACCGCGGAGCCCTTGACGACTGCCAGGACGGGGTGGCCGTTGGCGACGGCGTCGGCGAGCCGCTCGACGAGGAGCAGGCCGACGCCTTCGCCCCAGCCGGTGCCGTCGGCGTCGTCGGAGAACGCCCGGCAGCGGCCCTGCGCGGCGAGGCCGCCCTGCCGGCTGAACTCGGCGAAGACCCCGGGGGTCGCCATGACGGTGACGCCGCCGGCGAGGGCGAGGCCGCATTCGCCGCGGCGCAGCGCCTGCACGGCCAGGTGCAGCGCGACCAGCGACGACGAGCACGCGGTGTCGATCGTGACCGCGGGTCCCTGCAGCCCGTACGTGTAGGAGAGCCGCCCGGACAGGACGCTGCCGGAGTTGCCGGTGAGCATGTGCCCGGCGAGTTCGTCGGGGATCGTGGTGAGGTTCGACCCGTACCCGGACGGTGAGGCGCCGACGAACACGCCGGTGGCGCTGCCGCTGAGCGTCGCCGGGTCGAGTCCGGCGCGTTCGAACAGCTCCCACGAGGTTTCCAGCAGCAGCCGCTGCTGCGGGTCCATGGCGAGGGCCTCGCGGGGCGAGATGTTGAACAGGCCCGCGTCGAAGAGGGTGGCGGTGTCGAGGAACCCGCCCTCGGTGGTGGTGCTGTTCCCTTCGTGCTGCGGCCCGTACAGGCCGGCGACGTCCCAGCCGCGGTCGCCGGGCATGGCGGCGACGGCGTCGGTGCCGTCGGCGACGAGCTGCCACAGGGTTTCGGCGTCGCTGATCCCGCCGGGGAACCGGCAGGCCATGGCGACGATCGCGATCGGCTCGTCGGTCGGGGCGGTGGTCGCCGGCACGACCGCTGCGGTCTCACCGGCGGCGAAGAGGGTGGTGGCGAGGTGCCGGGCGACGGCGCGGGCGGTCGGGTGGTCGAAGACGAGCGTCATCGGCAGCCGCAGGCCGGTGGCGGCGCCGAGCCGGTTGCGCAGTTCGACGGCGGTGAGGGAGTCGAAGCCGAGCTCGCGGAACGGGCGGGCCGCCTCGAGGTCGCCGGCCGCGCCGAGCCGCAGTACCGCGGCGGCCTCGGCCCTGACCAGGTCGAGGAGGGCGGCGTCGCGTTCGGTGGAGGTCATCGGGGTGAGCCGGTCGCGCAGCGCGCCGTCGCCGGTGCCGGGTCCGCTGTCGGTGGCGGTCAGCTCGGCGACGCCGGGCAGTTCGCCGAGCAGCGGGCTGGGGCGGGCGGCGGTGAACGTGGGGGCGAACCTGGTCCAGTCGACGTCGGCGACGGTGATGACGGCGTCGCGGCCGGCGACGGCGCCGGACAGCGCGGCCAGGGCGGTCTCGGGTGGCATCGGCCGGATCCCGCGGCGCAGGAGCGCGTCGCGGCTGGTGTCGTCGGCGGCCATGCCGCTGCCGGCCCACGCGCCCCACTGGACGGCGGTCGCGGCGGCGCCACGGGCCCGGCGGTCCTCGGCGACGGCGTCGAGGACGGCGTTGCCGGCGGCGTACGCGGCCTGTCCCCCGCTGCCCCAGGCGGCGGCGATCGAGGAGAACAGCACGAACGCGTCGAGGTCCCGGTCGGCGAGCAGCGCGTCGAGGTGCCGTGCCCCGGCGGCCTTCCCGGCGTAGACGGCGGAGAAGCTGTCGAGGTCCATGTCGGGCAGCGCCTGCGACTGCGGCAGCCCGGCGGCGTGGACGACGGCCCGGACCGGTCCGGCGGTGGCTTCCGCCTCGGCGAGCATGGCGGCGACGGCGGCCCGGTCGGCGAGGTCGCAGCCGACGACGGTGGCGTCGGCACCGAGGGCGCCGAGCTCGGCGACGAGGTCGGCGGCGCCGGGTGCGTCGGGGCCTCGGCGGCTGGCGAGGATCAGGTGGCCGGCGCCACGGGCCGCGAGCCAGCGGGCGACCCGGCCGCCGAGGGCGCCGGTGCCGCCGGTGACCAGGACGGTGCCGGTGGGCCGCCAGTCGCCGGTGCCGGTGCCGGCCGGTGCGGTGACGAGCCGGCGGCCGAAGACACCGCCCGACCTGATCGCGACCTGGTCCTCGGAGCCGCCGCCGGTGAGGACCGCGACGACCTGCCGCAGTGTGGCGTCGCCGGTCTCCGGGTCGGTGCCGGCGTCCGCCGCCGGGACGGCCGGGAGGTCGATGAGGCCGCCCCAGCGGGTCGGCTGCTCCAGGCCGATGACGCGGCCCAGGCCCCAGACCGCGGCCTGGTCGGCGGCGCGCGGCGGGTCGTGCGGGCCGGTGGAGACGGCCCCGGACGTGACGCACCACAGTGGAGCGTCGACGGCGAGGTCGGTGAGGACCTGGGCGAGCAGCAGCGTCGCGGCGGTCCCGGCGGTGACGTGCGGCTGGCCGGTCCGGGGGCGTTCGTCGAGGGCGAGCAGCGACAGGATCCCGGCCGGCGCGGCCACCTCCGCCGTGGCCAGGGCGAGGTCCCCGCGGTCGGCGGTGGCGGCGTCGACGGTCACGGCCGTGACGTCCAGCCCGTGCCGGCGGAGCCCGTCGAGCAGGTCCGGCGCGGTGTGCACGGCGGGGACCAGCGCGATCCACGTCCCCTGCGGCCGCGGGGCGGGCAGGTCGGTGAGGGCCTTCCACGTCGTGCGGTACCGCCACCCGGCGACCGCGGCACCCGTGCGCTGCTCGGCGTGCCAGGCGGTGAGGGCGGGCAGCAGCGGGCCGAGCGTCTCCGGTTCGACGTGCAGGGTGGTGGCGAGGCCGTCGAGGTCGGCGTGTTCGACGGCGTCCCAGAACCGGCCGTCGAAGGTGCCGGCCGGGGCGCCGCCGAGCTTGAGCGTGGGCCAGAAGCGGGTGTGCTGGAACGCGTAGGTGGGCAGCGCGACGGTACGGGCGCCGCTGCCGGCGAAGACGGTGCTCCAGTCGACGGTGCCGCCGCCGGTCCACAGCTGGGCGAGGGCGGTGAGGAAGCGGACGGGTCCGCCGTCGTCGCGGCGCAGGGTGCCGGTGACGACGGCGTCGGAGCCGGCGCTGTCGAGGGTCTCCTGGACGCCGACGGTGACCACCGGGTGCGGGCTGACCTCGATGAACGCCGTGAACCCTTCGCCGGCGAGGGCCCGGACGGCGGGTTCGAACTCGACCGTGCGGCGCAGGTTGGTGAACCAGTACGCCGCCGAGCCGACCTCGACGTCGCCGGCGTCGCCGACGGTCGAGCGGAACGCGATCCGCGGCTCGGCGGGCCGCACCGGGCCGAGGACGGACAGGAGCTTTTCGTGGATCGTCTCGACGTGCGCGGAGTGCGACGCGTAGTCGACGTCGATGCGGCGGGCGCGGACGTCGTCGGCGGCGCACCCGGCGAGGCACTCGACGATGGCGTCGACGTCGCCGGAGACGACGACCGAGGTGGGGCCGTTGATCGCGGCGACCGACAGCCGCCCCGGCCAGGCGGCGATGCGCCGCTGGACGTCGTCGGCGGGCGCGGACACCGACATCATGCCGCCGTGCCCGGACAGTTCCAGCAGCGCCTGGCTGCGCAGCGCGACGACGCGGGCGGCGTCGGGCAGGGTGAGGAGCCCGGCGACGCAGGCGGCGGCGATCTCGCCCTGGCTGTGCCCGACGACGGCGGCGGGTTCGACGCCGTGGGCGCGCCACAGCTCGGCGAGGGAGACCATGACGGCGAACAGGACCGGCTGGACGACGTCGACGCGGTCCAGCGACGGCGCGCCGGGCTCGCCGCGCAGGACGTCGGTGAGCCGCCAGTCGACGAACGGCCGCAGCGCCGCTTCGCAGCGGTCGATGTGCTCGCGGAAGACGGGTGCGGTGTCGAGCAGGCCGGTGGCCATGCCCACCCACTGGGAGCCCTGCCCGGGGAACAGGAACGCGACCTTCCCCGCCGGCTCGGCGTGGCCGGTGACGGCGCCGGTGGTGGGGGTGCCGCCGGCCAGGTCGGTGAGGTGCCGCAGCAGCGTGGCCCGGTCGGCGCCGGTCACGACGGCGCGGTGCGGCAGGGCGCCGCGGGTGGTGGCGAGGCTGTGCCCGATGTCGGTGGCGCTCAGGTCCTGCCGGCCGCCGAGGTACGCGCGGAGCCGGTCCGCCTGGTCGCGGAGCCCGGCGGCGCTGCGCGCGGACAGCAGCCACGGCACGGCCGGCGGCTCGCTGGTGAGGGTCGACTCGGCCGTGACCGGTGCGGGTGCCTGTTCGAGGATGACGTGGGCGTTGGTGCCGGAGACGCCGAACGACGACACCCCGGCCCGGCGTGGGCGGTCGGTGTCAGGCCATGGTTGCGCCTCGGTGAGGAGTTCCACGGCGCCCTCGGTCCAGTCCACGTGGGACGAGGGTGCGGTGACGTGCAGGGTGCGGGGCAGGGTCTGGTGCTGCAGGGCGAGGACCATCTTCATGATGCCCGCGACGCCGGCGGCGGCCTGGGTGTGGCCGAGGTTCGACTTCACCGACCCCAGCCACAGCGGCGTCTCACGGCCCTGCCCGTAGGTGGCCAGGAGCGCCTGCGCCTCGATCGGGTCACCGAGACTCGTCCCGGTGCCGTGCGCCTCGACCGCGTCCACATCGGACGGCTGCAGGTCCGCGGCGGCGAGCGCGGCCCGGATGACCCGCTGCTGCGACGGGCCGTTCGGGGCGGTGAGCCCGTTCGAAGCACCGTCCTGGTTCACCGCCGAGCCCTTGACGAGGGCGAGGATCGGATGGCCGTTGGCGACGGCGTCGGACAGCCGTTCCACGAGGAGCAGGCCGACACCCTCACCCCAGCCGGTGCCGTCGGCGTCGTCGGAGAACGCCTTGCAGCGGCCGTCGACGGACAGCCCCCGCTGGCGGGAGAACTCGACGAACAGGCCCGGCGTCGACATGACGGTGACGCCACCGGCGAGGGCCATGCCGCACTCGCCGCGGTGCAGTGCCTGGACCGCGAGGTGCAGCGCGACCAGCGACGCGGAGCAGGCGGTGTCGACGGTGACCGCGGGTCCTTCGAGCCCGAACGTGTACGACAGCCGGCCGGACACGACGCTGGCGGCGTTGCCGGTGCCCTGGTAGCCCTCGACGTTCTCGGTGGCGTGGGTGAGCAGGGCGCCGTAGTCCTGGCCGTTGGTGCCGACGAACACGCCCGTGGCGCTGCCGCGCAGCGTGGCGGGGTCGATCCCGGCCCGCTCGAACGTCTCCCACGCGGTCTCCAGCAGCAGCCGCTGCTGCGGGTCCATCGCCAGGGCCTCACGCGGTGAGATGCCGAAGAAGCCGGCGTCGAAGCCGGCGACGCCGGGCAGGAACCCACCGGCGCGGGTGTACGAGGTGCCGGTCCGGTCCGGGTCGGGGTCGAAGAGGGAGTCGAGGTCCCAGCCGCGGTCGGCGGGGAACTCCCCCATCGCGTCGCGGCCCTCGACGAGCAGCTCCCACAGCGCTTCCGGCGTGGTGGCGCCGCCGGGGAACCGGCCGGCCATGGCGACGATCGCGATCGGCTCGTCGGTGGCGGCCGTGGCGGTCTTCGTCGCGGTCGCGGCGGTGGCGCCGAGGAGCGTGTCGAGGAGGTGCCGGGCGAGACCGGCGGGGGTCGGGTAGTCGAAGACGAGCGTGGACGGCAGGGTACGGCCGGTGGCGGCGGCGATCGCGTTGCGGAACTCGACGGCGGTGAGGGAGTCGAACCCGAGGTCGCGGAACGCCCGGTCGGCGCCGACGGCACCGGTGCCGGTGTGGCCGAGGACGGCGGCGGCGCGTTCCCGGACGAGGTCGAGCAGCATCGGGTGGCGTTCGTCGGCGGGCAGTGCGGCGAGCCGTTCCACCAGCGGCGACGCCTTGGCCGCGGGACGGGAGCCGGGCGCCAGGTCGGCGACGAGCGGGGCGGGGCGGCTCGCGGTGAACGCGGGTCCGAACGACTCCCAGTCGATGTCGGCGACGACCAACGTGGCGTGGCCGCCGGTCCGGCCGAGGGCGGTGACGGCGGTGGCCGGG